>JBDSED010000111.1:0-8978 GCA_039920225.1 Sphingomonas sp. | reverse complement strand
GCAATCTCAGGCTCGGCAGAAAGTCTGTTGGTATCTCGTCGCCTACCGATCCTACACCCGGCGCTCTCGCGGCGGCGGAGAGCCGCATACGCCTATTGACTCAGGCCGCGATAGAGAAGCGGACATTACATAAATTCGCGCCTTGCCCTGGCGCGACGAGCTGAAGGCAACCCATTTGCCGTCGGGCGAATAGCGCGGGTTGCGGTCGGGGTTGCTGCCGTCGGTAAGATCACGCACCGGGACAGTCGATTCGACCCGCACTCTTTCCGTCGAATAGGCGAACTGAGCGAGCGGAATACCGAGCAAGAAAAGTCCCGTTCGCCACATTGGGTCGCTCCTCGATAGCTACTCTCGACTACCGGCTCCGCAAATAGGACGAGATTGACGATCGATGCAATGCTCGCTCGGACGCAGCCGATCCGTGTTGCGGCGTCTGCAGCCGGATCCCGGGTGTAGGGTCTCAGACGAACCCAAGGTTCCAGGTGGATGGATTGTAGTTGCCCATATTCGGCAACACCGTCGTCATTTGGCCGTTCGTCACCCCGAACCAGCTCGCCAGCGTCGCGGCATATTGATCGACGGAGATCGTCGGAAGCAGGCGACCCTGGCCGACATCATCCGGTGTGCCGTTACCGACCGCGGGCGCCGTGCCGTAGAATTTCTGGCCGTTGACCGCGCCGCCCATTACGAAATGGTGCGAGCCCCAGCCATGGTCGGAGCCGTCGTCGTTCGCCTGCAACGTGCGGCCGAAGTCCGACGCGGTGAAGGTCGTCACCTTGTCGGCGACGCCGAGCGCGGCGGTGGTGTCGTAGAACGCCTTCATCGCTTCCGCGACGCGGCCGATCACGGTGGGGTGATCGCGCAACAGGAAGTCGTGCATGTCGAAGCCGCCCAGCGACACGAAGAACACTTGGCGCTTGGCGCCGAGCTCCGCCGACACCGAGATCATCCGCGCGACCATCTTGAGCTGGTCGGCCAGGCTGTTGCCGGCAGGGAACAGCGGGAAGTTCGCGTTGGGCGCTGTTGCGAGTGCACCGCTCAGCTGAGTATAAGTGTCGAGCGCGCGCTTGGTCACCTTGGCGTGCTCGTTCGCCAGGATGTTGGTCGAGGTGCCGGTAATCATCGACCTCAGCGTGCTCATCGCCGTTGCCGAGCTGTAGAGCTGGGAACTGTTGTTGATCAGCGCGATCGGCCCGCCGGTGCCGACAGCGTATTGCACCGCGCTGGTGCCGGTTAGGTAGACCGCGTTGCCGGTGGTGTTGATGCAGGTCAGCGTCGACGATCCGTTGCCCGATTGGAACAAGTCGCCAATCCGCCCGCCCCAGCCGGTCGTCGCGCCTTCCGGGTTCGACGCCTGGAAATAACTTTGCTGATCGTTGTGGCTGAACAACTTCGGCGGCAGCCTGACCGAATTGGCGGTGTATTGCGCCTTGGTCGTCGGCTGGACGAGCGTGCCGACGTTGAGCGCGACCGCGAGCTTCCCGGCGTTGAACAGCGGCAGCAGCGGCGCCATGGTCGGCGCGAGCGCATATTGCCGCCCATTGGGCAACGCCGTGCTCGGGCTCAGCGCGGTCGCCGCAAGCGCCGCGCGGTCGATCGCGAGCACCGAGCGCGCCGCCTGATATTGGTTATATGTGGTCGTATCGTACGGCGGCAGCGTGTTGGCGTAGTCGTTGCCGCCATAGAGGAACACGCACACCAACGCCTTGTAATCGGTCGATGTCGCCGCCGCGGCTTCGCCGATCGCGGCGAGGCTGGTGACGAACGGCGTCGCGACCCCGGCGAGGCCAAGCGCGGCACCGCGCTTCAGAAAGGCGCGGCGCGACTGATCGTGTTCGAAACAGCTCATGTCACTTCACCGTCAAATAATCGGGGGATGCCATCGTCAGCAGGATGGCGACGCCCACGCGGTTGATCGGGCCGTTGGTGGCGGTGGCGGAGATGCTGTCGACCGCCGCCTTGATCGAGGTTTGCGTCGCAGTCGATAGCTGGCCGGCGGCGAGCACGCTGTTCACTTCGGCGACCAGCGCCGCCGAGTCCGACGCTTTGGTCAGGATGGCGGTATAATCGGGCTTGGCGTCGCCCGACCCGTTGGCGATCAGGCTCTGGAAATAGTTGATATAGGCAACCACCGATTGTTCGTTGGTGACCTGGAATTCCGGCGCGACCAGCCCCGCGGCCGAGATCGCGGTGGCGGGCGGCGAATAGCCGGGCCGGAAGAAGTTGAACACGCTGGGCGAGCGACCGGGCGACTGGGCCAGCCGCGTCGACCCGCTGCTCGTGTTACCGAACGGCCAGGTGTTGGCGGGCGAGTTGACCCCGAACGCCCGCGCCCAGCCGGTCAGCCGCATGATCGGTTCGCGCAGCTTGCCGGCGTTAGCGGCGGTCAACGCGGTGTCGCTACGCGCTTCGGTGTCGGTCAGGATCGCCTTGATCACTGCCTTCATGTCGCCGCGGACGCCCGCCCCGTTATCGGCGAACACCGCCGACACGCGGCTGACATAGGCAGGCGAGGGATTACTGGTGACGAGCCGTTGGATCAGCTGCTTCGACACGAACGGCGGCACGTTTGCGTGCGCGAAGATCGTGTCGAGCGCGACCTTGATCGCGGCCATCCCGCCGCCCGATGTGCTGGTGCCGAGGAAGCTCGCGGTGCCCGTCTCGTTGATCGACGCCTGCATCACCAGCGGCACCTTGTAGCGCGCTGGCGTAGTGCTGTCGGTGCTAGAGTAATTAAGGCCGGTGAAGACCCGCGCGAGCCCGCTGACGTCGGCGGAGGTATAGGTCTCGATGGGGTTGCCGCCCGACATCTTCAGCGTGCCGTCCATATTGAGCTGGTAGAGGCCGATCGTGAACAGCTGCATCAGCTCGCGGGCGTAATTTTCGTCGGGTTGTGCGCCCGTCGTCGCGTTCGCCTTGCGATTGCCAAGGAAGGTCAGGAACGATCCCATCGCGGGGTTGGTCGTGATGCCGTCCATGATCGTGCGGAAATTGGTGAATGCGTTGTCGAGCAGCACGTCGACATAGGCCGCGGCGGCGAACGCCTGCCAATTGGTGTTCACGCCGTCGATCCCGACCACCAGCATGTCGAGCAGGGCCATGCCGACGCGTTGGCGCAATTGATCGGGCTCGACGATCAGCTGGCGCCACATCGTCGCGTCGAAGCCGGTCTGGCTGTCCTTGTTGGCTGCGGCATCATACGCATTGGCGGTGAGCCAGTCGAAATGCGAGGTCGCGCGCGTCATCGCGAACTGGTCGGTCAGCCAGCCGTCGATCCCGCGCGAGATCAGCGCATCGATCGTCGTGCGGGTCGCGCCCATCGTCGATTGGCCGAGGAAGCGGCTGGCCTGGGATTCGGTGAGCGGCGTGACGACCACTGGCGGTGGCGTCGGCGTGGGTGCGCCACCGGTCGAGCCGCCCCCGCTTTCGCCGCACGCAGCCAGCGCGAGCGCCGACGCCAGCACAGTAACGGTCTGGAGCCGTTCGGCGACTGGCGCCGCGTCGTCCTGAAGATTGTCGTCGAGCCCCGCGTCCGACGTGTCGAAAAGTAAAGTATCCACCGGCCCGCTCCCCGCGTGTCGAGCCCCTAACGTACCGGAAGACGAAACCCTTCGCCAGTCCGTCCCGATGTGGCCCTATCGTGGAATTACCCCACTTGGACGCACTGGAATCGAAACGAAAATGAAGAAGATTCAAGTAACTATAGTTATGCCTTCAGGCGATCTGATCGCCGAACACCCGCGCGAAGATCGTGTCGACGTGCTTCAGGTGGTAATCGAGGTCGAACTTATCCTCGATCTCGGCCGGTGACAGCGCGGCAGTGACCTCGGGATCGACCTTGAGCAAGTCGAGCAGCGACAGTGCGCCGTCCGACTCCCATACTTTCATCGCGTTGCGCTGGACGAGGCGGTACGAGTCTTCGCGGCTGACCCCGGCCTGGGTCAGGGCGAGCAGCACACGCTGCGAATGGACGAGGCCGCCCATCTTGTTGAGGTTCTTCTCCATCCGCTCGGGATAGATCAGCAATTTGTCGATGACGCCGGTCAGCCGCGCGAGCGCGAAGTCGAGTGTGATCGTCGCGTCGGGGCCGATATAGCGTTCGACCGACGAATGGCTGATATCGCGCTCGTGCCATAGCGCGACGTTCTCCAGCGCGGGGGTGACATAGCCGCGTACCATCCGGGCGAGGCCGGTGAGGTTTTCGGTGAGCACCGGGTTGCGCTTGTGCGGCATCGCCGACGATCCCTTTTGCCCGGGGCTGAAATATTCCTCGGCCTCGAGCACTTCGGTGCGCTGGAGGTGGCGGATCTCGGTCGCGAGCCGCTCGATCGATCCGGCGATCACGCCGAGCGTCGCGAAGAACATCGCATGGCGGTCGCGCGGGATGACCTGGGTCGAGACGGGCTCGACGGTCAGCCCGAGCTTTTCGGCGACGTGCGCTTCGACGCGCGGGTCGATATTGGCGAAGGTGCCGACCGCGCCGGAGATCGCGCACGTCGCAATATCGGTGCGCGCCGCGACCAGGCGCGCACGGTTGCGGTCGAATTCGGCATAGGCTTGCGCGAGCTTGAGCCCGAACGTCACCGGCTCGGCATGGATGCCGTGACTGCGGCCGATCGTCGGGGTCAGCTTGTGCTCCTCGGCGCGGCGTTTGAGTACCGCCAACAGCGCGTCGAGATCGGCGATCAGGAGGTCGGCGGCGTCGCGAAGCTGGACCGCGAGGCACGTGTCGAGCACATCGCTCGACGTCATGCCCTGGTGCATGAAACGCGCCTCGTCGCCGACATTCTCGGCGACCCAGGTCAGGAAGGCGATGACGTCGTGCTTGGTCACCGCCTCGATCGCATCGATCGCGGCGACATCGATCGCGGGGTTGGCGTTCCACCACGCCCACAACGCCGCGGCCGCTTCCTTCGGCACCACCCCGAGTTCGGCAAGCGCATCGGTCGCGTGCGCCTCGATCTCGAACCAGATCCGGAAGCGCGCCTCGGGCGTCCAGATCGCGGTCATCTCGGGACGGGAATAGCGCGGGACCATCGGGGGACTTTCGGAAGGGGGCGGGGATGGCGCGCCGATAGCAAGCGTGCCCGCTCCCGACAATCGACGCCTGTGGCGCGAACGTGACGGTTCCCCAAAATCGCCCGCCGATCCGTCGCACGTGTGGCACGATTCTGCGCCGAGTCGCACTCTGACGGCGATGAAATGACGTCATGACGAACTTATTTCGGACCCATATCGAAGGTCGTCGGTTGTTTAGGTCGAGCCATTCGAGCGGCGCGCCAATCGGCGCATCGCGGAATCCGGACGATATAAAAACTAGGAGAGAGACCGTGTTGAAACACGTATTGCTGACTGGTGCCGTATTGATCGCCACGCCGGCGTTCGCACAGACCGCACCGACGACTACCCCGCCGGTTCCGGCCGCACCCGTCACGCCCGCCCCGGCCCCGGCTACTCCCCCCACCGCTGCTGCGCCGGCAGCGCCCACGGCACCTGCCGCCGAACCGGCGCCCGCCGCACCCGCCGCCGCCGATCCCGGCCCGGGCGCGCAGATCGCTGATGTCGTGAATAAGGAATTCCCTAGCTACGACAAGAACAGCGACGCCAAGCTGACCAAGGCCGAGTTCGGCGCTTGGATGTTCGCGCTGCGCAAGGCGTCGGACCCGGCGCTGAAGGACGACGCGGCAAACAAGACCTATGTCGCCGGCGCATTCACGACCGCGGATACCGACAAGTCGAAGAGCGTGTCCAAGGATGAGCTGACCAACTATCTGGTGCAGGGTCAGAAGAACGCGCCTGCGCCTGCCGCAGCGCCTGCACCCGCGCCAGCGCCTGAACCAGCTCCGGCGACCGCACCTGCCCCGGCTCCGGCCCCGTCGACAGCACCCGCGCCCGCGCCGGCGCCTGCGGAACCGGCATCGACCAAGACTACCAAATAGTGCTGCACCATTCGGGCGTCGTGACCTACGACGCCCACGCAGGGCCGTCGCGTTTCCCCTTTGAGCGCGGCGGCGTTTGCGCGTCCGGAGGTCAGATCAATCCCTGGCCCCGCAAGCTGGTGAACCCCTTGGTCCCGACGATGATGTGATCGTGGACGGCAATGCCCAGCTTCTTGCCCGCCTCGATCACCGATCGCGTCAGGTCGATATCGGCGCGGCTCGGCGCGGGGTCGCCCGAGGGGTGGTTGTGAACAAGGATGATCGCCGCCGACTTGAGCTCCATCGCGCGGCGGATGACTTCGCGGACATAGACCGGCGCTTCGTCGATCGATCCTTCGCTCATCAATTCGTCGCGGATCAGCATGTTGCGCGTGTTGAGATGGAGCACGCGGACGCGTTCGTTGCCGTGGTGCGCCATGTCGGCGCGCAGATAGTCGAGCAGCGCTTGCCAGTTGGCGAGCACCGGTTTCGCTGTGAGCTCGGCACGTAGCAGGCGAAGCGCGGCGGCGTGCGCGACCTTGATCGCAGCGACCGACGTGTCGCCCATGCCCTTGACCTGCGCGATCGCTTCCGGTGGCGCGGTGAGCAACCCGGCAATGCCGCCGAATTCTTTGAGCAACGCCTTTGCCAGGGGCTTCGTGTCACGGCGCGGGATGGCTACTGCGAGGAGGTATTCGACCAGCTCGTGATCGAGCAATCCGTCGGCATCGCCGAATAACCGCTCGCGTAGCCGCGCGCGATGGCCAGCATTGTCCGTCCCCCCGTCGCTCATGCGACGAGGGTTATCGGCATGAGCGGACGCGCGCAATCGCCGTCGGGCGGGTGGCGTTCGAGCGCTCGTCACAAGAGTTGACTCGACCCGGCCGCTTTCCTAAACGCGCGCCTAGCAAACGGGGGCTGCGGCCTTTCCGCTGCCCGCCCGTTTGTTAATGGCCGTCGCCCGCTTGCCAAAGCGTGGCGGCGTTTCTTTATCAGGATTTTGAACGCGTTGGCCGACGACCGCCAGAACGATGACCTTGACCGCCGGATCGCGGATGCCAAGGCACAGATCGACAAGCCGGTGACCTCTTCGGAGGGCGCCGCGGAAAGCCGCGGCTGGGCGATCGGCATCGAATTCGTCGGTGTCGTCCTGGTATCGACCTTCATCGGCTATGCGATCGACAAATGGTCGGGGCTCAACACCGCGCCCTGGGCGATGATTTTCATGCTCATCCTCGGCTTCATTGCGGGCGTCTATCGCGCAATGAAGACCTCTGCGTCGTTCGACGCCAACGACACCAGCAAGTAAGGACCGACGATGGCCGGCCCCATGGAACAGTTCGCGATCAAGGTGCTCCATCCGTTCAAGCCGGAAGTCGGCGGGCGGATCTATGACCTGTCGTTCACCAATTCGTCACTGTGGATGGCGATCGCGCTCGGCTTCGTCGCGATCTTCCTGTTCGTCGGCACCGCCCGGCCGCAGCTGGTGCCCAACCGCTGGCAGGCGGCGGTCGAATATGTCTATGACTTCGTGCGAAAGATGCTCGACGAAAATGTCGGGCCAGAGGGGCGCCGGTTCGCGCCGCTGATTTTCTCGTTGTTCATTTTCGTGCTCGCCTGCAACTTGCTGGGGCTGATCCCCTGGGTCGGCGCGTTCACCCCGACCAGCCATATCGCGGTGACGTTGGGTCTCGCGGTGCTGGTTTTCACGATCGTCTGCATTGTCGGCTTCGCGCGCCATGGTTTTCATTTCTTCAGCCTGTTCTGGCCGCACGACGCCAACATTTTCCTCGGGGCGTTCGTGTTCGTGATCGAGGTGCTGAGCTTCCTCAGCCGCCCGTTTACGCTGGCGATCCGACTGTTCGCAAACATGACCGCCGGCCACGTGTTGCTCAAGGTATTCGGCACTTTTGTCGTCACGCTCGGTTCGTTCGGCGCGTTGCCCTATGTATTCGGGATCGTACCGCTCGGCGTCAGCGTAGCGCTGTCGGCGCTCGAAGTGCTGATCGCGGTGGTCCAGGCTTATGTGTTCGCGCTGCTCGCGTCTCTCTATCTCAACGACGCGATCAATCTTCACTAGTTTCTTCAAACGCTTAAACGAAAGGTTATTATCATGGACGTTGGTTCGGCAAAGGTTATCGGCGCAGGTCTGGCCGCGATTGGTGCGGGTCTCGCCGCTATCGGCGTGGGCAACATCTTCGGTCAGTACCTCAACGGTGCGGTCCGCAATCCGGAAGCCGACGCGAAGATGGGCGGCCGCTTGATCTTCGGTTTCGCGGTGACCGAGGCTCTCGGCCTGATCGCCGCCGTCGTCGCGCTGGCGCTCGCGTTCTCGTAAGAGAATTAAGAGCTAACCGAAACGGACGGTCATGCCTCAGTTCCAACTTGCCAACTTCCTGCCCCAGATGGTGTGGCTCGCGATCTTCTTCGCGATCCTTTACTTCGGGATCGTTCGCCTCACGCTGCCCAAGGTCGGTCGCGTGATGCAGGCGCGCGAGGATCAGGTGGCGGGCGACGTCGCCACCGCCGAACAGGCGAAGACGGAAGCGGATCGCATGGCCGCCGATTATGACGCCGATGTCGCGTCGGCGCAGGACGCCGCGCGTGCGCGGTTGGGTAATGCCCGTGCCGCCGCCGCGTCGGCGCTTGAGGCGAAACTGAACAAGTCGAACGACGCGCTCGCCGCCAAATCGGCCGAGGCGCAGGCTGCGCTCGACACCGCGCGCGACGCTGCTTTCGGCCAGATCGAAAGCGTCGCCGCCGACGCCGCCGCCGACATCGTCGAGCGGCTAACCGGCAAGCGCCCGGGCGGCGACGCTGCCGCCAAGGCGGCACGGACCGCGCTGGCGTAAGGATGGCATGATGAGCACGACTGGCGCCAAGACCGTCGCTTCGACCGAAGCCAAGGGCGTGCCCGAACATGAGGAAGGCCCGACCCTTCTCGGCCTGGGGGCCGAAGGCTGGGTCTATGTCGGCCTGACGATTTTCATCTTGCTGGCGATCTTCATCGCCAAGGCGCCGAAGCGGATCGCCGACATGCTCGATGCGCGGATCGCGGAC
>JBDSED010000110.1:0-20799 GCA_039920225.1 Sphingomonas sp. | reverse complement strand
GCGTCGGATGTGCCGCACGATAGGCAACAAAGCCGGGATTGCTGGCCGGGACGTAGAAACCGGTCACGAACGGAGTCGGGTTGGTACCGCCAAGCGCCACGATCGAGGGCGACTGCGTCAGGATGTACGACGGCGAGGTCAGGTAATGCGGTACGGTGCTGCGCCCGTACAATGCGGTAACCTCGAACTTGGTGGTGCTGGTCAGATCGACCGCGACATCGACGAACGCGGTGCCACGCTTTTCGAGGTCGGCGAGGTTATCGAACTTGGTATATTGGTTGTAGCAGCGGCCATTCGCGCCGACATAGCCGCCCAGCGGCGCACAGCTGGTGTCGGCCATCAATGCGGTGGTCGGCGCGCCGGTCGCGGCGAGGCCCAAGAAAGTACCCGGATTGCCGCCGCCGGTATACCCGCCCTGCGGATTCTCGGTATAGGGCTTGGCCAAATACGGCCGGTCGCGCACCGACAGCTCCCCGCGCTTGGAAAAGCTAACCGCCGCCAGGAAGCGCCAATTGTCGCCGACATGGCCGAAGCTGAGCGATCCGTCGATGTCGCCGTCCGACCCGCGGACAAACTTGTAGCTGCCCGCCGCGCGGAACCCTTCCTGATCGGTGCGGGTGATGAAGTTGACGACGCCGGCGATCGCTTCCGAGCCATAGGTTGCGGCGGCGCCGTCCTTCAGCACTTCGATCCGGCCGATCGCCGCGGCGGGGATCAGGTTGATATCGACCGACGGCACGCCGTTGCCGGCGGTGACCAGACGGCGGTTGTTGAGCAGCACCAACGTGCGCTGCGGGCTGAGGCCGCGAAGGTTGGCGGTAGCGATGCCTTCCGCACCTTGTGACCGGCTGTCGAACTGGTTGGAATCGCCGAGCACGCCGCTCGAGGTCGGGAGCGCTTTCAGCAACTCGACGGCCGACGGCGAACCCTGCTTCTCCAACTCCGCGCTGCTGATCACGTTCACCGGCAACGCGGCATCCTCGGGCGTGCCGCGGATGATCGAACCAGTAACGACGATATCTCTGCCGGTATCCTGCGCATCGGTCGATGCATCGGGCGCGGTCTGCGCCAGGGCCGGCGATGCTGCTGCGACCGCCATTACCGACGCCGCGCACGCGCAAAGCAACCTTGTCTTGATCATGTGTCTCTCCCCATCAAGTCAGTGCACTTGCCGGCACCATACCCAAAAATCGAATAGGCACGCACTAAAATGCTACGTCAAGCGATCTTCGCGTTGCAAATCGCCATCTTTCCTCTGGTGTGACTGAAATGTCATGGGTTCACTGGTCCGGATCAGGCCAAACCCGATACCGGAATCCGAAAAACGGCAGTGCTGCTGTTCTAGTCAGTAGCCGTTGAGGCTCGCGAAACGGTCGCGCAGGTACGACGTGTTGCCCCACATCGCCTCAAGTATGCGCATCCGCTTCAGATAGAAACCGGCATCGTATTCGTCGGTCATGCCGATCCCGCCGTGGAGCTGGATTACCTCGCGGCTCATCAGATGCCCGACCTCGTTGGCTTTGACTTTGGCGAGCAGGGCTGCCTGGCGCGTGTCACCGCCGGCATCGATCGCGGCGAGCCCGCTTTCGACTGCCGAGCGCATCAGCTCGATATCGCTGAACAGGTTCGCCATACGGTGCTGGAGCGCCTGGAAGGTGGCCAGCACCTGGCCGAACTGAACGCGCTGTTTGAGATAGGCGAGCGTTGTTTCGAACGCTTGCCCCGCCATGCCGAGCATCTCCGCCGCGGCGAGCACGCGCGCGCGATCGAGCACCTTGTCGAGCAAATCCGCGCCGCCACCCGCCAGCTTGTCGGCATCGGCACCGTCGAAGCTCACTTCGGCATGGCTGCGGAAGTCGGTCAGGTGCCGCCGCGAGCGCGACACCCCCGCCGCGTCGCCCGCCACCAGATATAGCCCGTCGGCGGCCGCGACGACGAACAGGCCGGCACTGTCGCCTTCCGCGACGAATGCCTTGGTGCCGCTCAGCTTGCCGCCCGACACGCGCGCCTTGATGGTCGCGGGATCGTGGCGCGGGCCTTCGTCGACCGCGAGCGCCGCGACGATCTCGCCGCTGGCGATGCCGGGCAGCCACTTCTGCTTCTGCTCGTCGCTGCCGCCGAGGATGATCGCCGACGCCGCTGCCGCAGACGCCGCGAGCGGGCTCGCGGTCAGCGTCTTGCCAAGTTCCTCGATCACCAGACCCAGGCTCAGCCAGCCGAAATCGCTGCCGCCGAACGCTTCGGGGATGATGACCCCCGACCAGCCCATCTGCGTCATCTCGCCATAGACCGACGCATCGTATCCGGTGCCGTCGTCGGCATCGCGCACCTTGCGCCACGCATTCACCGGGCTTTCGTTGCTGGTCCATTCGCGCGCCATGTCGCGCAGCATCGTCTGTTCTTCGCTGAGTACGGCCATCTTTCATTCCTTCGTCATCCCAGCGAATGCTGGGATCGTATGCGGCATGAGACCCCAGCATTCGCTGGGGTGACGATCAATTCTATTGGTGGTCCAACATCCCCAAAATCCGCTTGGCGATGATGTTGTTCTGCACCTCGGTCGAGCCGCCATAGATCGTCGTCGCCTTGCCGAAGAGCCAGGCGCGAACGTTGTGGATCTCGTCGGACGTGAACCCCTCGCCTTCCCAGCCGAGCCCGTTCAGCCCCCCGATCTCGATGATCATTTCCGAGCGTTCCTGGCCGAGCTTGGTGCCGACCGTCTTGAGGATCGACGACACTTCGCTGACGCCTCCGACCGCCTTAGACTCCACCATGACGCGCATCGCGGTGAGCTGAAACGCCCGCCAGTCCATTTCCCATTTGGCGATCCGTGCGCGCAGATCCTTGTCGGCGATCTGCCCGTCGGCGTCAGCCCCGACGAACTTCTTGGCGAGATCGGCCAGGCTCGGGCCCGACATCTGCAACCGCGATCCGCCGCCCGACAAATTGGTGCGTTCGTGCTGGAGCAAGCGCTTGCCGATCGTCCAGCCCTGCCCCTCCTGCCCGACCAGGTTTTCCTTGGGCACCTTCACGTCGGTGAAGAAGGTTTCGCAGAACGGCGACGCGCCGCTGATCATCTTGATCGGCTTTACCTCGACGCCCGGCGCGGTCATGTCGATCAAGAGGAAGCTGATGCCCTTGTGCTTGTCCGACTTGTCGGTGCGCACCAGGCAGAAGCATTTGTCCGCCCATTGCCCGCCCGAGGTCCAGGTTTTCTGGCCGTTGACGACATAATGGTCTCCGCGGTCTTCGGCGAAGGTCTGCAGATTGGCGAGGTCGGACCCGGCGTTGGGCTCGGAATAGCCCTGGCACCAACGGACTTCGCCCATCGTGATTCCGGGAATGTGCTCGCGCTTCTGCTCTTCGGAGCCGTATTCGAGCAAGGTCGGGCCGAACATCATCACGCCCATTCCGCCGATCGGGTTCCAGGCACCCACGCGCGCCATCTCGTCCGACAGCACGCGCGCCTGCGCCTTGCTCAAGCCCCCGCCGCCATATTCCTTCGGCCAAGTCGGCGTTCCCCATCCGCGGTCGCCCATCGCCGTGCGCCACGCGGTCATCTCGGGCGTCTCCGCGGTTGGCCCCTCGACGCTGGCGAGCGCATTGCCCTTGCCCTTGAGCGACGGCGGAAAGTTCGCCGTCAGAAATTCACGCACTTCGGCGCGGAAATCCTCCAGCGGGTCCGCGCTCGTCTGCGGTTCGGCCAAGGTCGCCATTGGTTAGTCTCCTCTCGCGCATCCTCGCGCGCATTGTCTTAATGTTTTGAAGATGCGGTACGCTAACCCTCGCGTCAATCCCGCATGGTCAGCGAAGCGGCCCGCCGAGCGGCATATTCGCTTGCTCGCGGGCCAAAGCTTCAGCCTCGCGGGCGCGGAGCAAGTCGAGATTGGCCTGATGCTTCGCCTTGGTGATCGGATAAAAGCACAGGATCAGCGCGCCGACCGTCCACAGCCCCATCGAGGCGGGGATGTAGTGGAGTAACAGGTTGCGGACCATTTCGTCGGTCACCGAGCCGGGCGCCGGCTTGGCGGGGAAATGCGACAGCGTCAGGATGACTCCGGTCGCGAGAATGCCCACCGCGGTCGAACATTGCTGCATGAAGCTCGACGCTGCGAAGAACGTCCCCGCATCGCGGCGGCCGGTGCGCACCGCGCTATCCTCGACCACGTCGGCCAGCATCGCCGACGTATTGATCAGCGAAATCGCGACCATCGCGCCATAGGTGACGTCGATGAACAGCAACGTCGGCAACAGCCGCGGATCGCCCGGTTGCAGGAACCAGCCGTTGAGCGACAGCAGCAGCGGGGTCAGCCCCCAGGCGACGCCAAGGATCGCGAACACCATCGCGCTAGTCCGCTTGCCGAGCC
Source organism: Sphingomonas sp. (assembly GCA_039920225.1). Lineage (GTDB taxonomy): Bacteria > Pseudomonadota > Alphaproteobacteria > Sphingomonadales > Sphingomonadaceae > Sphingomonas. Next base: position 16,432 of record JBDSED010000110.1, on the reverse strand, counting down.
GGTTGGCCGCGATCGGGGCGAGCGGCCAGGCGACCACCGCCGCCGCCACCCCGGCCAGCGTCAGGATCGACAATTGGCCCGCACCGAACTTCCACAGATACGTGCCGAAGAAGATGTTGATCCCGCTGTACAGGCCGATCGCGCTGTATTTGAACACGCCGAACCCGAAGATCGCCAGGAACGCGCGGTTGCTGAACGAACCGAGCATTTCGCGAATATGCGAGCGCAGCCCGCCACCGCTGACGGTGATGCTCTGCCGCAACAAGGGGATCCGGTTGTGGGTGCCGATCGCGGAGATCAGGATGACGGCGATCATCACCGCCGCCGCGGTCAGCACGAACGGCGGATAGGCCGCCGGGTTGAGCTGGCCGGTCCGCGGAAACGTCGGCGTCGCCCTGAAAAAGGTCGCCAGCGCCAGCGCGCTGAAGCCGTAGGCGCCGACATAGCCGAACATGTAGCGCAGCGAGAACAGGCGCGCGCGCTCGCGATAATCGTCGGTCAGCTCGGGCGCCATCGCGTTGCCGGCAATTTCGAACGCACTGAGCGACATGCGGGTGAGGGCGGCGGTCGCGAACACCCAGATGCCGAGCATCAGGTTGCTCAGGCCGCTCGGCGGAAACCAGGCGAGGGTGAAGAACAGAGCGACGGGAATGACCGCGCCGTACATGAACGGATGGCGCCGCCCCCAACGGCTCCGCGTGACGTCCGACCAGCGTCCGATCAGCGGATCGGCGACGGCGTCGACAACCAACGTCAGCGCGATAGCGATCGACACGACGCTCGCGGGAATGCCGACGACTTGGTTGTAATAGAAAATCAGAAAGGTGTTGAAAACCGCGCCCTTCAACCCGGCGGCGACGGCGCCGATGCCGTAGCTGATCCGCGTGCCCGTCGTGATCGGCGGCAACGCGGTCGCCCGCGCAACGTCTTGCAATTCGCCCGAAGCGGTCGTGGCCATCCTGCTCTCCTGCTCGCCATCTGTGCGGCGTGTTCTTTCGAATGTGCGGTATGCGCCGCGCGAGGTCAAGGCGGTTGGACCGCTCTTCCGCGAGGCCGCAAAGCGCGATAAATTGATGCCGATGAACACCGTGTCGCTTGGCCTTCAGATCAGGTCTGCGCTGAAAGCCGCGGCGGAACCAGCGCGCGCGCCCGCGATGCAAGCCTATATGAAATCGGCGATGCCCTATCTCGGCGTGTCGAGTGTGCCGCGTCGCGCGGCGCTGAAGACGGCATTTGCGGGGCTCGACTGGCCGGACAGCGTCGCTTGGCAGCATGATGTGCTGACGCTCTGGCGCGCTGCCGAGTTCCGCGAAGAACGCTATGCCGCGCTAGAGCTGACCGGTCTCAAGGCGGCGCGCCGGTTCCAGACGATCGACGCACTGCCGATGTACGAGGAGATGATCGTCACCGGCGCCTGGTGGGACTATGTCGACGAAATTGCGGGGCACCGGCTGTGGGGACTATTGCAGAACGATCGCACGGCGATGACGCGAACGATGCTCGCCTGGTCCTCCGACGCGAACATGTGGAAGCGGCGCTGTTCGATCCTCTGCCAATTGCACGCCAAGCGGATGACCGACCTTGACCTGTTTTACGCCTGTATCGAGCCATCGATCGGATCGAGCGAATTCTTCCTGCGCAAGGCGATCGGCTGGGCGTTGCGCCAATATGCCTGGACCGACCCCGAAGAAGTCGCGCGCTACGTCGCGGCGAACGCGGATAGGTTGAGCGGGCTCAGCAAACGCGAAGCGCTAAAAAACGGGGGAAAGCGGCGCGGCTGACGGACGAGCACTTTTCACTGTCCTACAAAGATCGATTCGTGGGAGGGTACGACGATAATGCCAAACGCTCTCGTCGTACGCCACGCTATTGCGGTTCGCGACGCCGCAAGCGGAAGTTTAAAAATGGGGGTGTTTATCGCTAACTTTCGGGGAGGGGCGGCGTGAAGTTCGAGAATCGCGCGATACCGATCGCGCTGGCGGCGGTGCTGATCGACACGATCGGGTTCGGAATCATCATGCCGGTGTTTCCCACGCTGATCACGACGCTCGGCCATATCGACCTCGAACAGGCGACGCGCGTCGCGGGCTATATGCTGGTCGTGTTCTCGGTGATGCAGTTCTTCGCCGGGCCGGTGCTCGGAAACTTGAGCGACCGGTTCGGACGGCGACCGGTCCTGATGACGTCGATGCTGTGCTTCGGGATCGACTACGCACTGATGGCGTGGGCGCCGACGCTCGGCTGGCTTTTCCTCGGCCGCGCGATCGCCGGCGCGGCAGGCGCGGTCTATGGCCCCGCCGGATCCGTCATTGCCGATTCCACTCCGTCCGAAAAACGCAGCGCAGCGTTCGGGATGATCGGCGCGTGCTTCGGGATTGGTTTCATCATCGGGCCCGCGATCGGCGGGCTGCTCGCCGGGTTCGGCCCGCGCGCGCCGTTCGTCGCCGCGGCCGTGCTGGCGCTCGTCAACGCCGCGGTGATGTTCCTGTTCATGCCCGAAACGCTCAAGCCGGAGAATCGCCGCCCGTTCAGCCTCAAGGATGCGCACATCATCGGCGCGTTTCGCCCGTTGTTCCACGCCGGCAACGCCGCGCCGCTGCTGTTCGCCTGGTTCATCTGGCAGCTGGCACACATGGTTTATCCTGCGACCTGGTCGTTCTGGGCCGCGATCCGCTTCGGCTGGGACGCGCGCGCTATCGGCTGGAGCCTGGCGTTCGTCGGCGTGATCATGGCGTGCGTCCAGGGTGGGCTGACCGGCCCGGTGATCAAGCGGATCGGCGAGCGCAAGGCGATGATCGTCGGAATGTGCTCGGCTGGGCTCGCGTTCTACCTGTTCGCCTTCGCCACTGCCGGCTGGCAGGCCTATGTCCTGATGGCGATCAGTGCGTTCCAGGGGTTCGTGTTTCCCGCGTTCAACGGGCTGTTGTCGCGGATGGTCGATGCGACGCGACAAGGCGCGTTGCAGGGCGGGATCGGCAGCATGGGCAGCGTGTCGTCGATCATCGGGCCGCTGTTGCTGACGCAAGCGCTCGCGACCGGCAACCATCACGGCTTTACCGGCGCGAACTTCCTGCTCGCGGCGATCCTCGTCACCGTGGCGCTGGCGATCATCATCTGGAAAGTGCTCGACCGCGTGCCCGACAAGGCTGGAGCGCCTGCTTAGTTTTCCTTCCCCGGCCGCCTGGTCAGCGCCATGTCGAGATGCCCGCCGGCGTCGATCAACGTCGTCTCGCCGGTGATCGAACGCGACAGCGGGTCGAGCAGATGGACGATCGGCCCGGCGATCTCGTCCGGTCCCGTCGCAAAGCCCATCGGCACGCGGGAGGCGATGTTCTGATTGAGCTTCTCGAAACCCTCCGCTCCCAGCCGCTTCTCGAACCAGCCGGTGCCGACGTAACCGGGCGCGACCGCATTGACCCTGATCTTGGGCGCAAGCACCCGCGCCAGACTCTTGGTCATGGTGATCAGCGCGCCCTTCGACGCGGCATAGGCGACCGACGATCCCATCCCGAACATGCCCGCAACACTGGCGACGTTGACTACGGCGGACGCATCCTGCTCGCGCATCGCCGACGCACATGCCCGCACCATCTGGAACGGCGCGATCGCGTTGAGGCGGTAGATATCGACGAAATCCTCGGCATCTAGCGCATCGAGATCCTCATGGTTGGCGAACTTGGTGCGGCCGGCATTGTTGACCAGGAAATCGATCCGCCCGAACGCGACGATTGCCGCCTGCGCCAGCGCCCGGCACGCAGCGTCCTCCACGATATCCGCCTGCACCGCGATCGACCCGTTGCCCGCAGCCGTGGCGACTGCTTCCGCATCGTCCTTGCTCGACGCGTAATTGACCACGCATCGCACCCCGCGCTCAGCAAGCATCCTAACGACGCTCGCGCCGATCCCGGTGCCGCCGCCGGTCACGATCGCCACGCGACCATCGAATCCAGCGCTCATGCCTGCGCGCTCGGGCGAGCCGACACGCGCTCGTGCCACGCCTTCAGGTGCGGGACGTCATCGGGCATTTCGACGCCAATGAAATTGGCGAAGTCGATCGTCGTCAGCAGGATGATGTCGGCCATCGAATACGTTGCACCGGCAAGAAACTCGCGGTCGGCCAGCACCGTGTCGAATTCGCGCATCACCGTGTCGATCCGCGGCCGGTTGCTCTCGCCGAATTCCTCGTATTGGTGCGGCACGACGCGCGCGGTCAGCGGGTGGGTATGGACCCAGACATTGGCGATCGGCGTCATCAGCCGCAATTCGGTCCGGCGGATCATCTGATCGACCTCGGCTGCTTCACGCGCGTTGGCGCCGAACATCGGCGTTTCGGGATGCAGATGCTCGAGGTAGCGGCAGATCGATACGCTCTCCGTAATCACGCTGCCGTCGTCGAGTTCGAGGCACGGCGTCTGTCCCATCGGGTTGACCGCCAGGTATTCGGGCGCCTTGTGCTCGCGCTTGAAGATCTCGACTTGCTTGGTCGGCAGATCGATCCCCTTTTCGGCGGCGAAGATGCGCACGCGGCGCGGATTCGGCGCCGGATTTCCGGTGTTGTAGAACAGCATCGACTCCTCCGATTTTTTGGTTTTCGAATTTCGCGTATGGCATTCGGACGAGCCTTCGCCTAGCGAAACGGTCATGAACGCCGCCGATTTGCTGACCAGCGACTTCGCCACCTTGCCCGACATCCTCCGCGCGCATGCGCGGGATCGGGGCGACAAGATTGCAGTCGCGAACGCCGGCGCAACGCTGACCTATGCGGCGCTCGACGCGTTGATGGACCGCATCGCGACGGCACTGCAGCGCGATGGCGTGGAGCAAGGCCAGTCGGTCGCGATCATCGCGTCGGCGTCGGTCGAATATGCCGCTGTCTTCATGGGCACGCTCCGCGCCGGCTGCGTCGCCGCACCTTTGGCGCCCTCCTCGACCCCCGAATCGCTCGCGGCGATGGTCGCCGATTGCGGCGCGCCGATCGTCTTCATCGACGGCGAGAACGCGGCCGCAATCACCGGGCAGGATATCGCCGCGAAACGGGTTCGGCTCGACACGCAGGAATTCCATGACTGGCTCGCGCCGGAGGGCGCCAAGCCGATGCCGATGACGATCCTGCCCGACCACGGCTTCAACATCATCTATTCGTCGGGCACGACGGGCACGCCCAAGGGGATCGTCCAGTCGCACGCGATGCGCTGGTCGCACATCGGCCGCAATTCGGCGGGCGGGTATGGCGACGCGGTCACGATGAACTCGACGCCGCTCTATTCGAACACGACACTGGTCAGCTTCCTGCCGACGCTCGGCTGGGGGGGCACGTCGGTGTTGATGAAGAAGTTCGATGCGCGCGGCTTTCTTGAACTCGCCGAAAAGCATCGTGCGACGCACGCGATGCTCGTGCCGGTGCAATACCAGCGGATCATGGCGCTGCCCGACTTCGACAGTTTCGACCTGTCGAGCTTTCGGCTCAAGACCTCAACCAGCGCGCCTTTCTCGCCCGCGCTCAAGGCCGACATCCTCAAGCGCTGGCCCGGCATGCTGATCGAATTCTACGGCATGACCGAGGGGGGTGCATCGACGGGACTCAACGCGACCGAGCATCCCGACAAGCTCCACACCGTCGGCCAGCCGCTCCCCGGCCACGACATGCGGCTGATCGACGACGACGGCAACGAAGTGCCGCAAGGCGAAACGGGCGAGGTCGTTGGCCGCTCGCCCGCCATGATGACCGGCTATCACGGCCGGCAAGAGGCGACCGCCGATGCCGAATGGTACGATAAGGACGGCAACCGCTTCATCCGCCATGGCGACATCGGCCGGTTCGACGAAGACGGGTTCCTGATCCTGATGGACCGCAAGAAAGACCTGATCATCTCGGGCGGATTCAACATCTATCCGGTCGATCTCGAAGCGGTCCTGAAGCAGCATCCCGCCGTCCAGGAATGCACCGTGATCGGCGTCCCGTCGGATGCGTGGGGCGAAACCCCGGTCGGGTTCTATGTGCCCCATACCGGGGTGGATGCGAGCGCCGACGAGATCATCGCGTGGACCAACGCCCAGCTCGGGAAGACTCAGCGGCTGTCGGCGCTGCACGTCATCGACGAACTGCCGCGCAGCGCGATCGGCAAGGTGCTCAAGCGCGAGTTGCGCGACCGGCTGGCGAAGGAAACCGCATGACCTCGATCACCGACATCCTTGCCGCAGCGACGCCGATCGAGGGCGGGTATCGTGCGGTCATCCCCGACAACTGGCTGCAGGGCCGCACCGCCTATGGTGGGCTGTCGAGCGCGCTCGCGCTCCATGCCGCGCAATTGCTCGAGACCGACCTGCCGCCGCTGCGATCGGCGCAGGTGGCGTTCATCGGGCCGCTTGCGGGCGAAGTCAGCGTCGTCGCGACCAAGCTGCGCCGCGGGCGCACCGCCGCGTTCATCCAGGTCGATATCACCTCGGAAGCCGGGCTCGGCTTTCGCGCAACCTTCGTGTTCATGGCGCCGCAGACGTCGCGGGTCGACCTGAATGAAGCGGCTGCGACCGACCATCGCCCGCCCGCCCCTGGCACCGAGCTCTATGTGGGTCCGCCGCAATACTTCACCGGCAATTTCGAGTTCTTCGACCTGAAGGATACCGTGGACGGCGCGGCGTGGCTGCGCTGGACACGGCTGCGCGAGCGCGGCGGCCTCGATCCATTCGTCGAGCTGATGACGATCGGTGACGCGCTGCCACCGGCGGCGTTCCGGCTGTTCGGGAAGAATCCGGTGCCGCTGTCGTCGCTGACCTGGATCCTCAACCTGCTTACCCCGGCGCCGACCACGCGCGACGGCTGGTGGCTGCTGACCGCGACAACCGACCATGCCCGCGACGGCAGTTCGAGCCAGTCGATGACGGTCTGGAACGCCGATGGCGAACGTGTGGCGGACGCAATGCAGAGCGTCGCGATCTTCGGATAAGGTCGCCGGCCGCGGCAAAGCCGCGTCGTCGGACGGTTCGCTAAGCGACCCGCCGGCCGGGCTCGGCGCCGGGCGGGAAATAGTGTGACTATTTCGCTGCGCCCAGCCGCGACAAATTGCGACAAATTCACCGTGGACTGACACGCCTGCGTGACGAAGGGTGAGGATAAGCACAGGCGTTAGGAATCATCCTGCCCCTGTTGAGGATCCGTCATGAATCGCACCGCTCTCGCCGCCGTTTTGGCCACCGCCGGCTTCGTGGTGGTTGCCGCCGGCCCGTTGGCCGCCCAAACCGCGCCCGCTCCCCAGGATAGCGCCGACCGTTCCATTACGCGTGACGAAGCGCTGGCCCAGGCCGATGCCCGCTTCGACCGTATGGACGCGAATAAAGACGGGAAGCTCGATTCGACCGAGATGATGCGCCGTCAGCCGGTAATGGCGCCCGGCGCAATACCGCCCCCTCCGCCGCCCGCCGATGGCGCCGCTCCCCCGCCCCCAGCCCCCGGTGGCCGAATGATGGCGCGGCTCGACACCAATGGCGACGGCACGATCGACCGCAACGAGTTTCGCGCGCAGGCCGAGCGCCGGTTCGGCCGCATCGACGCCAACAAGGACGGCAAGATCGATCCCGCCGAGCGCCAGGCGGCACGCGACGCGATGGGTATGCGTGGCGATCGCAGGCCCGGCGCGGGTGGCGATTTGCCGCCTCCGCCGCCGGCCGACGCGCCGAAACCAGATGCCGGGCAGTAAATCCCCATTTGCCCCGGCCGCCGGGCGGACGCCCCTCCTCGTCCGCCCGGCCTTCGCCTTTTCATCGACGCGATGATTGCCTAGCAGAAACCGATGAGCGGCCTTCCCCACATCCTGCTGGTCGATGACGAGCGCTCCATCCGTGAGCCGCTCGCGCAATACCTGACCAAGCAAGGCTTTCGCGTGACCCAGGCCGGCGATGCCGAGGGCGCGCGCTCACGGATGACGGCCTATGCAATCGATCTCGTCATCCTCGACATCATGATGCCCGGCGAGGACGGGCTCAGCTTATGTCGCCACATCCGCGCGTCGGGCGACATTCCCGTCATCCTGCTGACCGCCAAGAGCGAGGAGACCGACCGGATCGTCGGGCTCGAAATGGGCGCCGACGATTATGTCGTGAAGCCGTTCTCGCCGCGCGAACTGGCGACGCGTGCCAAGGTGATCCTGCGCCGCGCCGCGTCGGGCGGCAGCCGCCAGCATGCGCCCGAAAGCGGCTCCTACGCCTTCGGCGGCTGGGTGCTGAAAACCGGTGAGCGCGTATTGGTCGATCGCGAAGGCGTATCGGTGCCGCTGTCGACCGGCGAGTATAATCTGCTGCTCGCGCTCGCGTTGCGGCCGCGTCAGGTGCTGACCCGCGACCAGTTACTCGACCTGACGCAGGGCCGCGAGGCTATGGCGTTCGATCGCGCGATCGACAATCAGGTCAGCCGTCTCCGCCGCAAGATCGAGGCCGATCCCAAGAACCCCGAACTGATCAAGACGGTGTGGGGTGGAGGCTATACGCTCGCGGCCGAGGTCACCCGCCTTTGAGGATCTGGCCGCGCAACCTTCCGGGGCAGATGGCGGTACTGGTCGCGCTCGCGCTGTTCGTCGCGCAAGCGATCAACTTCGGCTTCACGCTCCACGACCGCCAGGCATTTAGGCTCGAACAAGTGGTGGGTCCGGTATCGGCGCGAATCGTCGATAGTGCGCAAAACCCCCGGGCCCGCGATCCCGTGATCGAGGCGCGTTTGTCGGCGCTGCGCCCCGACGAGACGCCGTGGGATCGGTTCCGCGCCCGTCCCCTGCCTCAAAACCCGATGCCGGCCGGGCTCAGCCGTCGCGCCGATATCGAGAACGGCATCCGTCGCAAACTCAAGGAGGCGGGCATTCAGACCGGTCAAGTGATCGCCGCCGTGCGACCGATCCGGCCCCACGACCCACGCCTCGATCGCCTGCCGCGCTATCGCGCGCAGCGGCTCCGCATGACCGGCTCGGAAATGCTGATCGCAATCGAGCAGCCAGGCACCGGCTGGTGGGTGCAGGGTGTGGCATGGGACGATTCGGACTGGTCGATCCTGCGCGGGCTGATCGGCCAGACGCTAGTGCTTTACGCGATCGTGCTGTTGCCGGTGCTGTGGGCGACGCGGCGTATCGCGCGACCGTTGCGCACGTTGACGAGTGCCGCGCAGCGCTATCATCCCGGAGAAACCGACGGCCCGATCGAGGAAAGCGGACCGCACGACGTCCGGACGCTGATCGTGGCGTTCAACGAGCTACGCACTCGCGTGACGGCAATGCTGGACGAGAAGGACCGTATGCTGGGCGCGATCGGGCACGACCTGCGCACGCCGCTCGCCGCGTTGCGCGTGCGGATCGAGTCGGTCGAGGACGACGACGACCGCACCAAGATGACCGACACGATCGACGAGATGAACGGCACGCTCGACGACATCCTGTCGCTCGCGCGGCTGGGTCGTCCCAGCGAGCCGGTGACCGAAGTCGATCTCGCGGCGTTGGTGGACGCCGTCGTCGAGGATTTCCGAGATCTCGGCAAACCGGTGGAATTTGCCGAGGTCGACCGCCTCAGGATGCGGCTACGCCCGTCCCTGATGCGTCGCGCCGTACGCAACCTGATCGAGAACGCGGTCAAATATGGTGGGGGCGCCGAGGTATTCTTGCGCCCCGGCCCGCACTCGGTCGAAATCACCGTGTGCGATCGCGGGCCCGGCATTCCGGTGGAGCGCATCGGCGAGGTGTTCGAAGCGTTCACGCGGCTCGAAAGTTCGCGCAACAAGGAAACCGGCGGCATCGGGCTTGGACTGGCGCTGGCCAACGCGATCGTCCGCGAAGCCGGTGGCGACATTCGGCTGACGAACCGGCCCGAAGGCGGGCTTGCCGCGACGATCACGCTGCCGCGCTAACTTCCTTCACCCGCAGCATTGCCAGCGCCGCCAGCACCATCACGCCGGCGGCGAACGCCATCGTCCAGATCGGCTCGGTCGGGAACCATGCCTTCATGATCGACCCCATCACCGTCGCTACCAGAAGCTGCGGCACGACGACAAAAACGTTGAACAACCCCATGTAAATCCCAAGCTTTCTCTGCGGCAGGCTCGACGCGAGAATCGCATAGGGCATGGCGAGAATGGACGCCCACGCGATGCCAATGCCGACCTCACTGGCGATCAGCATCTGCGGATCGCGCAGGAAAAAGAAGCTGGCATATCCCACCGCGCCGCACAGCAGCCCGACGACATGCGTCTTCACCTTGCCGATATGCGACGACAGCCACGGCAGCAGCGTCAGCGCGGCGATCGCGGCGACGCCGTTATAGGTGCCGAACAGCACGTCGACCCAATTGCCCGCTTCCTGATAGAGGGCACTCTTAGCGTCGGGCGCGTGGAAGACATATTGCGCGACCACGGGCGTGGTATTGATCCACATGATGAACAGCGCCGACCAGCTGAAGAACTGGACCAAAGCCAGCCGTTTCATCAGCGGCGGCATGCCCGAAAAATCGCCCACGATATGACCAAGCATCGACGCGCTCGCGCCCTTTCTAGCTCTGCCGATCGCGACAATGCTGGCCAGGCCGTAGGCGATCAGCAGCCCACCGAGCAGGTAGACCTCCTTCTCCAGCCCGAACGCCACCACCGCGGCGATCACTAGCGCGCCGCCGCCGATCCACACGAGACTGCTGGTGAAGGTCCGCGCGGCGAGCAGCCGCAGCGTCTCGTGACCCTCTTCCTGCGTGACGCCGTCGAACGCCGTCATCTGGTCGGGGCTGTATTCGCGCGTGCTCACGATCGTCCACAATACTGACAGGAACAAAGCCACGCCGCCGAACCAGAAGGCGTATTTCACCGTGTCGGGGATCTGCCCGGCCGCCGCCGTGTTCGATACGCCCAAATGTTCGAGCAGCTTGGGAAAGATCGATCCGACCACCGCGCCCGCGCCGATGAACGCGGTCTGCACCGCGTAGCCGACGCTATGCTGGTCCTTGCGCAACATATCGCCGACGAACGCACGGAACGGCTCCATCGAGATGTTGAGCGATGCGTCGAGCACCCATAGCATCACCGCGGCGAACAGCAGGACCGGCGCTAGCGGCATCACCAGTAGCGCCAGCGTAGCCAAGATCGCACCGGTCAAGAAATACGGCCGCCGCCGCCCGAGCCGCCCGAGCCAGGTGCGGTCGGACATGTGCCCGATGATCGGCTGGACGAGCAGCCCGGTGAGCGGTGCTGCCACCCACAAGGCGGGCAGATCGTCGAGGCTCGAGCCGAGCGTCTGGAACACCCGGCTCATGTTGGCATTCTGCAGCGCAAAGCCGATCTGGATGCCGAAAAACCCGAAGGAGATGTTCCAAAGCCCTGCGAACCCTTGACGCGGCTTTTCGATTGTCATTGCCTCCATCACTTTGCCTCGACGGTCGAGCGGCGGACGATCAGGCGCGGCGGCAACATCGCCGCCTCCGCCGTCTGCGCGCGAATACTGCGGAGCAATGTGTCGACGAGCATTTCGCCGGCCTTTGCATAATCCTGCGCGATCGTGGTGAGCGGTGGGTGCGACAGGCTGGCGGCGGGGATATCGTCGAACCCGACGATCGACACGTCGCGCGGAACGTCTAGGCCCGCCTCCTCCAGCGCGCGCATTGCACCGATCGCAATCAAGTCGCTGGCGGCGAAAATCGCGTCGAACGCGATCCCCCGACCGATCAATTTCTGCGCAGCATCGTAGCCGGACGCTTCGGTGGTGATGGCGTCGACCTGCAGTCCGATGTCGGGCTTGATCCGCGCTTCCAGCATCGCCGCGCAGGCGCCGCGATAACGCTCCTCGAGCTCGGGCGAATGGCTCGACGCCTCGCCGAGAAACGCGATCCGGCAACGGCCGAGACCGATCAAATGCGCCGCGGCATCGCGCCCGCCGCGGACATTGTCGCAGCCGATCGTCGTGCCCGGCTGTCCGGGCTGCACCGACCCCCAGCGCACGAAATGCGTCCCCTGCGCCTCGAGTTGTTCCAACCGCGCGCGATACGTTTCATAATCGCCGTAGCCGAGCAGTATGATGCCGTCCGCCTTATGGCTGTCCTCGTAGTCGACATGCCAGTTGGATGAGAGCTGCTGGAACGAGGTCAGCACGTCGTATCCTCGCAGCGAGCACGTCCGCGCGATCGATCCCAGCATCGACAGGAAGAACGGGTTGATCAGCGAGTCGTCGGGGGTCGGATCCTCGAAGAACAGCAGCGCCAGCGTATTGGTATGACGGCTGCGGAGCGAGGACGCGTTTTTGTCGACCTTGTAGTTAAGCTGCGCCGCGATCGCCTCGATCCGCTTGCGCGTTGCCTCGCTAACCGTGGGGTCACCGCGCAACGCACGCGACACGGTCGGCTGCGACACACCGGCACGCTGCGCGATATCGAAGGATGTTGGCTTGTCGGTCAGCATCGCCGGACGGCTTCTCCCGATTCCGGTCATCGGCTGCAACCGGCTCGGAAGGAGTGTAGCCGCGCGGGTAGCGTCGCGATAGGGCTCGCGCGCGAAACGAGTATCGGCCAATCGGTTCCTCCCCATCCGCCCTCGATCGATGGAGCGGTCACTGTAAGCTAGGCGAGCACGGGGGTGCTCGATACGCCGCCACATACGTATTCAGAGGGCGCACGCGATGCGTCGTGGCACAAGGGGGCAACAACGGAGGACGGGATGCTGAAACCAATCGCGTTGGCGCTGCTGGCGAGCCTGATGGCTGCGCCCACCGTTGCGGTCGCCAAGGTGGCCGATCCCTACGCGCCCAAGCCTTACGTAACCCTGAAGCATCCCGCTTGGTCGAAGGATGCGGTGCTCTATCAACTCAATACCCGACAATTTACCCGCGAAGGCACGTTCAAGGCAGCCGAAGCGCAATTACTGCGGCTGAAGGAGCTGGGCGTCGGGATCATCTGGCTGATGCCGATCAATCCGATTGGCGAGCAGAACCGCAAGGGCACGCTCGGAAGCCCGTATTCGGTCAAGGACTATTACGGCGTGAACCCGGAATTCGGGACGCTCGCCGATCTCCAGTCGTTCGTCGCGGCAGCACATGCGCAAGGCATGCATGTCATCCTCGACTGGGTCGCCAACCATACGGCGTGGGACAATCCGATCCACAAGGCGCACCCCGATTGGTACGAACACGATTGGAAGGGCGCGAACCGACCCACACCGTGGTGGGACTGGTCGGACATCATCGACCTCGATTATTCGAAGCCCGGCCTTCGCCGCTACATGACCGACGCGATGAAATACTGGGTCCGGGTCGCCGATGTCGACGGTTTCCGCTGCGATGTGGCGGGATACGTCCCGCTCGACTTCTGGGAGAATGCGCGGGCCGAGCTCGACCGCATCAAGCCGGTCTTCATGCTCGCCGAATTCGATCAGCGCGACATGCACCGCAAGGCCTTCGACGCGAGCTATGCGTGGAAATGGAACAACGCGATGGCCGACATCGCGGCGGGGAAGGCCGACGTTGGCGCGCTGTTCGGCTATTATTCGGAGACGGAGAGCGCCTGGCCCGATGCGGCGATGCGGATGGTCTATACCGAAAACCACGATCAGAATGCGTGGGAAGGCACCGAGTTCGAGCGTTTCGGCAAGGCACTGCCCAACGCGATCGTGCTGTCGTTCGTCGGCGACGGCATCCCGCTGGTCCATAACGGCCAGGAAGCGGGCAATCCAAGGCGGCTGAAGTTCTTCGAGCGCGACCCGATTGAATGGCGCGACCATCCTAACAATCATCTGTTCAAGCGCCTGATCACCTTCCGCAAGGCCCACCCGGCACTGTGGAATGCGCCATGGGGCGCCCGGATGGTTCCGGTCGTCAACACCGCGCCGGGCAAGGTGCTGTCGTTCGTGCGTGCCAAGAACGGCGACAAGGTGTTCGCCATGTTCAATCTGTCGGGCGATGCGCAGACCATCGGCTTCACCGATGGTCCGAGCGACGGCAGCTATGCCGATTTCGCCCATGGTGCGCCGGTGACGATCACGCGCGCGTCGAGCATAAAGCTCGCGCCATGGAGCTACCGCATCCTGTCCTCGCCGCGCTGAGTAACGGCGATGTATTCGCGCAACACCGCGAATGCATAGTTTTGAATACGTATGTGGCCGCCTTGGCCCATTATCGCGCGCGTCATAAGCGCAACAAATATGCAACGCGCCAGGACGGCGCGCGCCGAGGCCAAAGGTGGCGCGGCTGCAAGGGGAGGATTTTGATGAGCTTTTCTCGTTCGCATCGTCGCATCGATCTCGCGATTCGCGTGAGTGGCATCGCGCTGGCCGGCGCCTTGGCCGCAGCTGCTTCGCCCGCGCTCGCGCAAGATGCGACGGCGGTCGCCACTCCCAGCGATCAGGCAACCGCCGACGACAACGGCGACGACATCGTCGTTACCGGCTTCCGCGCCGCGCTGGCCAGCGCGACAGCGAAGAAGAAGAGTTCCGAACAGGTGGTCGAATCCGTCTCGGCGGAAGATATCGGCAAGCTGCCCGACAACGGCATCGGTGAATCGATCGCGCGCCTGCCGGGCATCTCGTCGCAACGTAACGCGGGCCGCGCCAACATCATCTCGATCCGCGGCTTCGGTCCTGATTTCTCGACCACCACGCTGAATGGTCGCCAGCAGACCACCACCAACGACAGCCGCGCGGTCGAATTCGATCAATATCCGTCGGAAGTCCTGGCGGGTGTGGACGTCTACAAGACGTCGGCGGCGGACAAGACTTCCGGGGGCCTGGTCGGAACGATCGACCTGCGCACGATGCGCCCGCTCGAAGTCGGCAAGCGCATCATCGCGGTCGGCGTGCGCGGCACCTATCTCGATGAGAAGATCGACCCGAATGGGAGCAACAAGGGCGTTCGCGCCTTCGCAACCTATGTCGATACCTTCGCGGACGGCAACGCAGGCATCGCGCTGTCGGCGGCGTATACCGATGAGCCTTATTCCACCCGCGATTTCAACGCTTGGGGCTTTGGCGGTTATCCCGGCGGCGCGCAGGGCATGAACGGCATCAAGACTTGGTTCGAAACCGACAAGCTCAAGCGGTTCGGTGTCAACGGCACGTTCCAGGCACGGGCCGGCAACAACGTGACGATCACGCTCGATGCTTTCTATTCGCGCTTCGTCGATAAGATCGACCAGCGCGGGTTCGAAATGCCGTTCAACTGCGGCGGCGGTTGCGGGCACGATGCGATCTCGAACGTCACCTCGTCCAACGGCCTGGTGACCAGCGCGACGATCGCCGGAACGCCGATCATAGAAAACTACGCCAACGACCGTAAGGCCGATCAATATTCGGGCGCCGGCAACCTCACGTGGAAGAATGAGGGTTGGCGCGCCATGCTCGACCTCAGCTATTCGCAGACCGATCGCACGGACGAATCGCTGCAGACGACCGCCGGCCTCGGCCGGGCCCTTCCCACGGCCACCGCGGTCGTATCCTACACGGCGACGCCGAAGGGGCCGCAATTCACCAGCAACTATAACGGCACGAACTCCGCGCTGGTGCTGACCGACGTGGAAGGCTGGAGCGGCTCGCCGGTCCAGGCAGGGTACGACAATCTCCGTCGGACGAACGACAATCTGTTCGAAGCCAGGGCCGAGATCGAGCGCGAAATCGGCGGGTTCGTGAAGTCGATCAAGGCGGGCGTCGATTACACGTCGCGCGACAAGACGCTGAGCGCGCAGGAAGGCTATCTGAGCCCGCCGGGTGGCGCGAACACCGCAGCGATCCCGAGCAGCATTTTGCTGAAGCCGGTCACGCTCGATCGCGGCCTCGGCCCGATCATCGCTTATGATCCGCGCGCACTCGTCTCGAATGGAGTTCTGGTCTACACCGCCAACACGTTCGGCGCGAGCAAGGGCTACAATATCGGTGAGGACGTCTGGACGCCCTATGCGATGGCGACGCTCGACGGGAACCTCGGCTCGGCCCGACTGACCGGCAATATCGGCGTTCAGGGCGTCCATACCAGCGTCGTTTCGAGCGGACAGGCGTTCCCGACGGTCAAGGACGACTATTGGATGGTCCTGCCCAGCTTGAACCTCAACCTGCGCACGAACAGCGATTTCGTCATCCGCTTCGCGGCGTCGAAGCAAATGATGCGCCCGCGCCTGCCGGATCTGAACAACGTCATCAGCTACGGCATCGACCGGACCAAGACCCCGATCGTTTTCTCGGGCAGCGGCGGCAATCCGACGTTGCGCCCGTATCGCGCGACGGCGTTCGACCTGAACTTCGAAAAGTATTTCGGGACGAAGGGCTATATCGCGCTGCAATTGTTCTACAAGAATATCGACAATTACATCGCCAACGGCTTCACGACGAACTTCGACTATACCGGCTTCCCGCCGGTGCCGGGCACGCCGCAGCCGGCAACGCCGATCGGCATTCTGTTCGCCAATGTGAATACCAAGGGCGGTCACATGCAGGGCGCCGAAATCG
>JBDSED010000109.1:0-8246 GCA_039920225.1 Sphingomonas sp. | reverse complement strand
GACTGCCCCTCTCCCCGGCCCTCTCCCCGGCGGGGAGAGGGAGATTTGGGCATCAGCCCTCGGCCGGCGCCTGGGCGGACTTGCCTTCAGCGGCGTCGGCGTCATCGCCGGCGTCGCTGTCCGGGGTCGCTTCGTTGGCTTCGGCCACAGGCGCTTCCTCGGCGGTCGGAGCCTCCTCGGCGGCGGTTTCGACCGGCGGAGTCTCCTCGGCAGTCGCTTCAGCGACAGCTTCGGCCTCCGGCGTGGGCTCTTCGGTCGCGGCTTCGACCTCGGCGGCCATGACAGTTTCGGTTTCCGCGTTCGAGCCCTCGGCCGGAGCCTCCGCCTCGGCGGTCACTTCCTCGACCGGCTCGGGCGCCGGCGCGTTCTTCGCTTCTTCGGCGGCGGCAGCGGCGGCTTCGGCTTTGCCGACACGCTCTTCGGCGCGCTCGACGGCCTTCTCGCCGGGCTTGCCCTTGTTCGGGTTGTTCTTCGCGACGCGCTCACGAACGCCGGCAGCGTCGAGGAAGCGAGCGACGCGGTCGGTCGGCTGGGCGCCGACGCTCAGCCAATGCTTGGCGCGCTCGGCGTCGAGTTGGATGCGCTGGTCGTTGTCCTTGGCGAGGAGCGGATTGTAATTGCCGATCTTCTCGATGAATTTGCCGTCGCGCGGGCTGCGCGCGTCGGCTACGACGATGCGGTAATACGGGCGCTTCTTCGAGCCGCCACGCGAAAGACGAATGCTGATAGCCATGGTAGTTCTACTTCCTTCTTAGATACTTGGAGTTATTTCTTTTTAACGTTCATGAAATTCTGAAAGCCCGGCGGCATCTTGGCGCCGGTGCCGGGCAAACCGGGCAGCCCGCCCATCTGGTTCATCGCATCGCCGAGCTCGGGCCCGCCCATCGCGTTGCCGAGACCGCCCATGCCACCGCCGGGACCGCCTTTCCCGAGCATCGCCATCATGCCCTTCAGGCCACCCATTTTCTTGATGCGCTTCATCGCGGTTGCCATTTCCTGATGCATCTTCATCAGCTTGTTGACGTCCTGCACCGTGGTGCCTGAACCCTTGGCGACGCGGATCTTGCGCTTGGCATTGAGCAGTTCGGGCTTCGACCGCTCCTTGGGCGTCATCGAGGTGATGATCGCGTCCATCCGCAGCAGGATCTTGTCGTCGACGTTACCCGCGGCCATCGCGGCTTGCGCCTTCTTCATGCCGGGGATCATTCCCGCCAGCGCGCCGATCCCGCCCATCTTGCCCATCTGCTGGAGCTGGGCGCGCAGGTCGTTGAGGTCGAACTGCCCCTTTTCCATCCGCCGCGCCATGCGCTCGGCGTCTTCCTGCTGGATCGATTCGGCGGCGCGCTCGACCAAGCTGACGACGTCGCCCATGCCGAGGATACGGCTGGCGACGCGGCTGGGGTGGAAACCCTCCAGCGCGTCGAGCTTTTCGCCGGTGCCGGCGAACTTGATCGGCTTGCCGGTGACCGCCCGCATCGACAGCGCCGCACCACCGCGAGCATCGCCGTCCATGCGAGTGAGCACCACGCCGGTCAGCGGCACCTGCTCGGAGAAGCTCTGCGCGACGTTGACCGCGTCCTGACCGGTCAGGCTGTCGACGACGAGCAGGATTTCCTGCGGCCGCGCGATGTCGGCGACTGCGCGCATTTCGTCCATCAGCGCCTGGTCGACGTGGAGCCGGCCCGCGGTATCGAGCATCAGGACGTCATAGCCCTGCAGCTTCGCCGCCTGGAGCGCGCGGCGGGCGATATCGACCGGTTGCTGGCCCGGCACGACCGGCAAGGTCGCGACCTCGGTCTGCTCGCCGAGCACCGCCAACTGCTCCTGCGCATTCGGGCGATTGACGTCGAGCGACGCCATCAGCACCTTCTTGCGGTCACGGCCCGTCAGTCGCTTGGCGATCTTGGCGGTAGTCGTCGTCTTGCCCGAGCCCTGCAGCCCGACCATCATGATGACGGCGGGCGGCGTCACGCCCAGGTTGAGCTCGCTCTCGTCCGCGCCGAGCATCTCGACCAGCGCGTCGTTGACGATCTTGACGACCTGCTGCCCCGGCGTGACCGAGCGCAGCACATTCTGGCCGACCGCTTGCTCGGTGACTTTTTCGACGAAATCGCGCGCGACGGGCAGCGCGACATCGGCCTCGAGCAGCGCGATCCGCACCTCGCGCATCGCCGCGCGCACGTCCGCCTCGGTCAGCGCGCCGCGGCCACGCAACCGGTCGAACACACCGCCAAGACGATCGCTCAGGCTGTCGAACATAAACCCAAAACTCCTCTGCCGACCCAGAAAACGCAAAATACGCCGGCGGACGAAACCTCGTCGGCCGGCGTCACCACATGGGTGCGCATTTCGCGTTCTCAAAGGGAACGGTCGGCGATCCCCTAAGCGCACCAAAGAAAAAACGCAACCGTCGCCGCGGCGTTTAACCCCTTCTTGACCCTGCGGTGCGATCAAGGTGCCGGACCCGACCGCCTGCGCGGTCGCTTGGCGAGGGATTTGTGCATGAGCGAACCGGCCACGACCCGGCGCGATCTGTTGGGCGGCGCGATCACCGTAGCCGCGATTATCATGTTCGTCGGCACGGGCAGTGCCGCACTGTCGATGATCGTGACCAATTACATGGCCGGTAAGGGCGGCAACGACCAGACGCTGATCATCGCGCTGCTCCTCAACGTGGCCCTGATCCTGTTCGGCTGGCGCCGCCATCGCGACCTGACGCGCCAAGTGTTTGAGCGCGCCGCGGCGGAAGCGCGCGCGACGCTCCTCGCGTCGAAGGACCCACTGACCGGTTTCCTCAATCGCCGCAGTCTGGCCGAGGAAGGCGCGGCGATGGTCGTACGTGCCGAGCGCCGCAACAAAGCGATGGCGTTGATGATGCTGGACCTGGACCATTTCAAGACGGTCAACGACATGCACGGCCACACCGTGGGCGATTCGCTGTTGCAGGTCGTGGCGGAGGAAATCGCCGCGACGCTTCCTGAATCTGCGCTGGCGGCACGGTTTGGCGGCGACGAATTCGCCTGCACGATGCTCTTCGATCCGGGCAACCCCGATAGCGTCGAGCGCATCGCCGAACGGCTGGTGTCGAGAATGAGCCAGCCGTTCCATGTCGATGGCCGCCACCTTAACATCACCGCCTCTATCGGTATCGCGCGCAGCGACGCCAATTGCCCGACCATCGACGCGCTGCTCCGCGCGGCCGATATTGCGCTCTACGCAGCCAAGAACGCGGGGCGTAACCGCCATGCGTGGTTCGACGTATCGATGGAGCGCGAACTGCAGGAGCGCAACGAGTTGGAGGGGTCGCTCCGCGCCGCCATTCCACGTGGGGAGATCGCGCCGTATTTCGACCAGCAGATCGACATGACCACGGGCCGTCTGATGGGGTTCGAGGTGCTGGCGCGATGGGAACATCCGCAGCGCGGACTGATCGAAGCCGAGCATTTCGTGCCGATCGCCGAGGAAACCGGCATGATCGCAGACCTGTCGATGACGGTGATGCGGCAAGCGTTTTCGGCGGCGCGCGACTGGAGCCCGTCTCTGACGCTCGCGGTCAACGTGTCGCCGTGGCAGCTCAAGGACCCCTGGCTCGCGCAAAAGATCATCAAGCTGCTGACCGAAACCGGCTTCCCGCCGAGCCGGCTCGAAGTCGAGATCACCGAAAGCGCGCTGTTCGAGAACATGGCGCTGGCGCAGTCGATCATCGGCAGTCTGAAGAACCAGGGCATCAAGCTCGCGCTCGACGATTTTGGGACGGGCTATTCGAGTCTTGCGCACCTGCGCGCACTCCCGTTCGACCGAATCAAGATCGACAAGAGTTTCGTGATGTCGATCAACGAGAATCCGGAGAGCGCGGCGATCGTCAACGCGATCACGCGATTGGGCGAAAGCCTCAACCTGTCGATCACTGCAGAGGGTATCGAAGACAAGGCTACCGAGGAACGGCTGCGCGCGCTCGGCTGCGCGCGGGGCCAAGGCTATTGCTTTGGACGGCCGTTGTCGGCAGCGAACGCGCGGCTGTTGCTCGCGGAGCGGCGCTTGCTGACCACAACGCCTGCCGAGTCAGTCGAGGAGCGCGTTACCAACCGGCGCCTAGCCGGCTGAGATGATCATCCTCGTCGGGCGTCGAAACGCGCCCGAGCACCGCGTTTCGCGACGGGAAGCGACCGAACCGTTCGATTGCCGCGTGATGTTCGCGGGCATAGCGCAGCGCCGTGGCATCGCCGAGATCAGTGAACAGCCGCACGCTTTCACACTGGTCGTCGGCATTTTCCGAATGCTCGAACGGCAGATAGACGAATTGCCGCTCCAGTCCCGACATCCCGATGTCCCAGCCGTTGGCGACGGTCAGCTTCGCCAGCCTGAGCGCCAGCGCATCGCCCTCGAACGCGCGCGGACTGTCGCGGTGGATGTTGCGCGAGAATTGATCGAGCAAGACGATAGCGCCGAGCAGGTCGACCGGATCGTCGGTCCAACCCTTCGTACCGCGGGCCAACACCGCATCGCGCCACGCGCCGAAGCGCTCGGTGATCTCTGCGTCGAGCGCCGGATCCTTGGCGAAACGCTTCTCGGCCGGGGTCTCGTCGAGCCAGAAGCGCAACACCTCGCGCGCCTGATCGTGGACTTGGGCGACGCCCGCGACTAGATCACCCGCCATGTCATCCCTTTCGCAGCCCGAGGTCATCAGCCTGGGGTGCCGTCTCAACATCGCCGAAAGCGAAACGATCCGCACGCTGCTCGGCGATCGCGACGTCGTCGTGATCAACAGTTGTGCGGTGACCAACACCGCCGTCAAGCAGACTCGCGCCGCGATCCGCAAGGCGCGGCGGGCGCGACCGAATGCGCTGCTGGCGGTGACCGGATGCGCAGCGCAGATCGATCCGGCGAGCTTCGCGGCGATGCCCGAGGTCGATCGCGTGATCGGCAATAGCGACAAATTGCGGCCCGACGCGTGGGCATCATCGGACGTGCTGATCGTCCGCGACATGGCGCGCGTTACGGAGATGGCACCGCACCTCGCCGTCGCCACGGGCCAATCGCGCACGTTCGTCGAGGTGCAGAATGGCTGCGACCATCGCTGCACCTTCTGCGCGATTCCGTTCGGGCGGGGGCCTAGCCGGTCGGCGCCGGCGGGTGCGGTGATCGACGCGATCGAGCGCGCCGTCGCGGCGGGCAAGAACGAGGTCGTGCTGACCGGGGTCGATCTGACCAGCTACGGCGCCGACTTGCCGGGACAACCGACGCTCGGCAGCCTTGTCGAGCGCATTCTGGCGCACACCGCCCTGCCCCGCCTGCGGCTATCGTCGATCGACGCGCCGGAGATCGACGACCGTCTGTTCGCGCTGCTTACGCAGGAGGCGCGCGTGATGCCGCACCTCCATTTGTCGCTCCAGGCGGGCGACGACATGGTCCTCAAGCGGATGAAGCGCCGTCACACCCGTGCCGATGCGGTCGGGCTTGTCGAACGCCTCAAGGCCATTCGGCCGGAGATCGCGATCGGCGCCGACTTGATCGCGGGCTTCCCTACCGAAGACGGCGCGATGGCGGCCAACAGCCTTGCGCTGATCGACGACTGCGACATCGTCCACGCACACATCTTCCCCTACTCGCCTCGCGCCGGCACGCCCGCCGCGCGCATGCCGCAGGTCGAGCCCGAAGTTCGCCGCGAACGCGCCGCTCGGCTACGCGAGGCGGCGGCGCAGCGTAAGGCGGCGTGGCTGAGTTCTTTGGTGGGAACGACCCGGCAAGTATTGGTCGAGGCACCCGGCGATCGCGGTCACACCGCCAATTTCGCCGACCTCGCGCTCGGTAAATCCTATCCAATCGGCTCCGTCGTCGACGTGACGGTAAACCCAAGCAACATCCGTCATCCCCGCGGAAGCGGGGACCCAGCTTCCTTATCTACCGACGCGAGAAAGCTGGGCCCCCGCTTCCGCGGGGGTGACGAAAATAAAGTATCGATCGCGGCATGAGCACCACTCCTTCCTGGCACCAGCGTCTGCTCGGCGGCTTCAAGCGCACGTCGGACCGGCTGGTCGGCAACCTCGCCGGGCTCGGCACCGCGCGGCTCGACGAGGACACGCTCGACGAGATCGAGGAAGCGCTGATCGCGTCCGACCTCGGCCCTGCCACCGCCGCGAGGATCCGCACGCGGCTCGCCGAGGGCAGTTACGAGCGCGACATGGAAGAGCTCGGCATCCGCCTGGTCGTCGCCGAGGAGATCGAGAAGACGCTCGAAAAGGTCGCCAAACCCCTCGAGATCGAAGCCTTTCCGCGGCCACAGGTCATCCTGGTGATCGGCGTCAACGGGTCGGGCAAGACCACCACGATCGCCAAGCTCGCGCACTTGCTCAAGGAGCAGGATTACGGCGTGATGCTCGCGGCCGGCGACACCTTCCGCGCCGCCGCGATCGGCCAGCTCCAGACCTGGGCCGACCGCGCGGGGGTCGAGTTGGTCAAGGGGAACGAGGGCGGCGACGCCGCGGGGATCGTATTCGAAGCGGTCAAGCGCGCGACCGACAAGGGGATCGACGCCTTGATCGTCGATACCGCCGGGCGTTTGCAGAACAAGCGCGAGTTGATGGACGAACTCGCCAAGATCCGTCGCGTGCTCGGGCGCATAAATCCCGCCTCGCCGCACGACGTCGTGCTCGTGCTCGACGCGACCACCGGCCAGAACGCGCTCAGCCAGATCGAGGTGTTCAAGGAAGTCGCCGGTGTCACAGGCCTGGTCATGACCAAGCTAGACGGCACCGCGCGCGGCGGCGTGCTGGTCGCGGCGGCAGAGAAATACGGCCTGCCGATCCACGCGATCGGCGTGGGCGAAAAGATCGACGATCTCCGCCCGTTCGACCCGAAAGAGGTTGCGCGGATCATCGCCGGGGTCGAGGAGCTCCTCAAATGAGCAACAAGAAAGAGAGCGCGGGCCTCCGGCTGGCGATCGATTATGCCCCGCTGCTGGTGTTCGTCGCGATCACCTTCTTCGCGCCCAACGCGCCGCTGATGAAGCTCGTCGCGGGCGTCACCCACGGCCTCGACGGCATGGAGCAGATGAAGGCGATCGTCATCGCCCGCGTGCTCGTGGCGACGACCGCGTTCATGGTCGCGACGGTGATCGCGATGGTGGTCTCGCAAATCAAGCTCGGCTCGATTTCGCCGATGCTCTGGATCTCCGGCGTGCTGGTCGTCGTGTTCGGCGGGCTGACGGTCTATTTCCACGACCCGAGCTTCATCAAGATGAAGCCGACCTTCGTGTATCTCCTGTTCTCGGGCACGCTGGCGTTCGGCCTGCTGACCGGGCGGCCGCTGCTCCAGCAATTGCTCGGCACTGCCTATCCGGGATTGAGCGCCCAAGGGTGGGTTAAGGTCACCCGCAACTGGGCGATTTTCTTCCTCTTCATGGCCGCGCTCAACGAAATCGTGTGGCGGACGACAGCGCCCAATGCCGGGGACTCGATCACCTTCTGGGCGGGGTTCAAGCTATGGGGCGCGGTGCCGCTGACGATGCTGTTCGCGTTCGCCAACGTGCCGATGATGATGAAGCACGGGCTGATGGCGGACACCGGCAACGACGCCGCCGACGCTGCGCTCAAGGAATTGCCGCCGGAATGAATTTTTCCTCGGACTCGACGCTCCAGGAGGGAGTGTCGCGTTGGGTGTCGGGTAAACTGGCAGGTTGGCCGACGGGCGAGGCTAAGTTGACACTAGGTTGACACTATCGCGGTGGTTCGCCGGCAAGCGAGGCGTCGCTGAAAAGTCGCGGCGATTCACCTTCGCGCAACGCGCGCGTCGTGGCGGGGTGATAGCGATGAGAAAGAACGCGCGCGAGGCTGACGCACGAAATCCTACATTGCAAGCGTCGTCTGCTTTTGGGTGGATTCCGGAATGTCGGCTATTGGTCGCCAACTGGCAAAAGCCGACTTTGCCGATGAGTCCGCAGGTCGAGATCGCGTTGACGCACCAGCGGGCGGGCGAAAATACCGAGACGCGGTATCGTCTCGTTATGCTAATGGCGGCATCCGGCACATTCATGACCGGTCGCTTGTGACGAACTGCCCCGGCGACAACGTGCGTCGCGTGGTCGGTATTGCGGAGGATGTGGCCGAGATGACCGACGCGCGAATTAAACTGGCGTCGAGTGCGGCGATCTTCGAAGCTCTTGTTCGCAACAATCCGTTCGGCGTTTATGTCGTCGGAAGCGACTTCAAAATGTTGCACACGAGCCTCGGCACAGTCCGTGTTTTTGG
>JBDSED010000108.1:0-8255 GCA_039920225.1 Sphingomonas sp. | reverse complement strand
CCATGAACGCGTTACGTTTCGGGTCGAAGGCGAACCGCGAATATGAGATCGTAGGGATAAGCTCTGTATAGCCGCGGCGAGGGTCACCTTTCGGCAGCCCCGGCAAATTAAACGCTGGCGTTATGCGGACTTTCTTTTGTCCGAGATCGTTCCAACCGCCAATTGTGAACTCTCGCACTTCACCCTTCGGCAGAACAAAGCCTTTTCGGCTGACAACCTTGAATAACGGTGTGCCGTCTTCAAACCTGTAGCACCCGTCGCGGACTGGTGCTGAAATCAACCCACACCCACTTGATGAAAAGATCAGTAGCGAACTGAGAATGATCTTAGGTTTGGTCACTTGGACCGACTCTTCATCAACGGCTGGATCTTCGTCCCAAAATCCTCGACGCCCTGGACGAAGTCGTCGAACGTCAGCAACACGCCACCGGTATTAGGCACCTCGGCCATTTCGTCGAGCATCCGCGCGATGCTGGCATGGCTGCCGACCAGCGTCCCCATGTTGATGTTGACCGCCCCCTCGGGCGCGGCGAGCTGGCGGACGTTGGTGGTGGCGTTGACCTTGTCGGCGGCGCCCTGGTCCTTGAGCCAGGCAATCGCGTCGAGATCGACCCCGGCGTTGATGTGTTTCCACCGCGCCATCGCTTCCTCGTCGGTGTCGGCGGCGATGATCATGACGAGGACGAACACCGACACGTCGCGGCCGGTCTTGGCGGTCGCTTCGGCGAGGCGTGCATTGTTCGACGCGAACGCGGTCGGCGTGTTGACGCCCTTGCCGAGGCAGAAAGCATAGTCCGCCCATTTAGCGGAGAAGGCCAAGCCCTCATCCGACGAGCCGGCGCAGATGATCTTCATGTCGCCCTCGGGCTTCGGCCGGACGAGGCAATCGTCCATCTGGTAATAGTCGCCCTTGAAGTCGCTCCGCCCGGTCTCCCAGAGTTCGCGCAGGATGCGAGCATATTCGTCCAACATTTGGTAACGATTGCGGAAATGCTCGTCGCCGGGCCACAGTCCCATCTGGCTGTATTCCGGCCGCTGCCACCCGGTGATCAGGTTGAGCCCGAACCGTCCATGGCTGATCGAATCGATCGTGTTGCACATCCGCGCAGCGAAGGCGGGCGGGATGACGAGCGTCGGGCAGGTCGCGTAGATCTTGATCTTCTCGGTCACGGCGGCGAGCCCGGCCATGAGCGTGAAGCTCTCCAGCCCGTATTCCCAGAACTCGGTCTTACCGCCGAATCCGCGCAGCTTGATCATCGACAGCAGGAAATCGAGCCCGTGCTTCTCCGCCGACTGCGCGATCTGTTTGTTGAGGTCGAACGACGGCATATATTGCGGCGCGTTCTCCGAAATCAGCCAGCCATTGTTGTTGATGGGGACGAAAACGCCGACTTGCATGGGCTTAGCTCCTGAGAAATTCGAGAACGATGCGATTGAAGGTGTCGGGATCGGTGACGTTGCAGGCGTGGCCGCCCCAATCCATCAACGCGAGCGAGATATTGTCGTTTGCGGCGGCGAGGCGTTCCGACGCGGTATAGGGCGCGAGCATGTCGTCGCGGCTGGCGAGCGCGAGCGTCGGCGTGGTGAGCGAGCCGATCCAATCGCTCGCATCGAATGCGGCGATGGCGGCGATGCGCTTCCTGAGTGTGTTCTCGCCCTGGAAATGAGAGAGATGCCCCGCTGTCTCGCGCTCCAGCCGGTCGCCGTTTTCCGAAATCCACGGCGCAGGAAACAGAAAGATCGGCTGGGCGTCGAGATACGCCTTCGCGCCGCCCGAATTGAGCACGTGCAGACGCGCATCGAAACAGCGCAGCGTGAACGGATCGGTCTTAGCCCAGCCATTGACGACGACCAATTTGTCGAGCCGTTCGGGCGTCATCCGCGCTAGCGCGAGCCCGATGATCCCGCCGAGCGCGTGCCCCATCAGCTGGGCGCGCTCGATCCCGAGGCCGTCCATCAACGTCACTACATCGCGCGCCATGTCGTCGATCGTCACGCTTTCCGGAAGCGCGGGGTCGCTCTTCCCGGTGCCGCGATGGTCGTAGAGAATGACACGATAGTGCGCCGCCAGCGCCGCCACGTTGGGCGTCCAATAGCTGCCCGATCCGCCCAGCCCGGCGGACAGGATTAGTGGGGGTCCGCTGCCCTGCTCTTCGTAGTGAAGCCCAGCCGCGTAGGGCATTAAAATCCTCCCCGGGACGGGGAGGTGGCAGCGCGCAGCGCTGACGGAGGGGGCGGGCGCCAAGCGGCACCGCGAGAGGCGAACCCCCTCCACCACGCCCTGCGGGCGCGGTCCCCCTCCCCGTCCCCGGGAGGATTTGGATCAGCCAATGTGCGCCACGCTGGCGATCTCGACCAGGCAATCGGGCTTCACCAGTTCGCACTTGATGCAATAGCGCGCGGGCTTCGCGCCGGGGAAATACTCGGCATAGACCTGGTTGAAGGCGGCGTAGTCGGCGAGATCTTTGAGAAAGATATGGTTCATCACGATGTCCGCCATCGACGAACTCGCCGCCTCCAGCGTCGTCTTGATCGCTTCCAGCACGTGGCGGGTTTGCGCCGCCGCATCACCGACGTGGAGCACCACACCGCCCTCGCCCAGCGCCAGCATGCCGGAAACGTAGACTGTGCTGCCCGCCTTGGCTGCGGCCGAATAGGGCGCGATCGGGGTCGGGAATTGCGGCGGGTTGATGGGCTCGAACGCCATGACGTCAGTCCTTGCTATCGTGTTGAGGGAGCTGGCCGAAACTGCCGCAAAAGTCGGCGACGGTGCTGACCCAGCCGAAGAATTTCTCGACGTTGTAGACTGTCGCGTCCTGCATTGTGGGTGGGCCGAGATGGTGCGTGGCATCCTCCAGCATCACCCCGAAATATTCGAGGTGGAAACCGTCGCGCAGCGTGCTTTCGACGCAGACGTTGGTGGCGATGCCGACGAACACGATGTTGCGGATGCCGCGGCTGCGCAGCGTGGAATCGAGTTGCGAGTTGAAGAACGCCGAATAGCGCGTCTTGTGCAGCGTAATGTCGCCCGGCTGCGGCTTGAGCGCATCGACCAGCTCGTAATCCCACCCACCGCGCGCGAGCAATTGTCCGGCTAGTTCGGGTCGCGCACGCATCGTCTTGAGCGCGTTCGACTTGTGCCAGTTGGGCGATCCAGGCCCGCCGGCTTCCTTGTAATCCTGGTCCCAGCCGTTCTGGAGATAAACGACCTGAACACCGGCCTTCCGCGCCGTATCGAGCACGGTTGCGATCTTGCCGATAGTCCCCGCCGCGCCGGCAATATCGAACCCGGCGAGATCGACGTAGCCGCCCTCGCTGGCGTAGGCGTTCTGCATATCGATCACGACGACCGCGGTTTCGTGCGGGGCGAGGCGCAACGCCTCGGGCCGCGCCGCCAACGTCACGCCATTCTCGCCGGCGCTGCCGGTCGTCACCATGTCCATTTAGCGCAGTCTGCGGTGCGCGCCGGCCAAAGGCAAGTCAGGCGGCGCTAGTGAGTTTATAGTCCTTGTAGCGTGCGCGCAGCTCGGTCTTGAGGATCTTGCCCGTCGCAGTGTGCGGCAGGTCGTCGACGAACACGATCTCGTCGGGCAGCCACCATTTGGCGACGTGATTGGCGAGGTGAGCGGTGATTTGTTGCGGCGTTACGTCACTGCCGGGCTTGCGCACGATCAGCAGTATTGGACGCTCATCCCATTTAGGATGATGCACACCGATCGCCGCCGCCTCGCCGACGCCCGGACAGCCGACTGCGGCGTTCTCCAGATCGACCGAACTGATCCATTCGCCCCCCGACTTGATGACGTCCTTGGCGCGGTCGGTGATTTGCATGGTGCCGTCGGGGTGGAGCACCGCGACGTCGCCGGTGTCGAACCATTGATCGTGGTCGACCGCGTCGGCGTCCGCCTTGAAATAGCGCTTCACCACCCACGGTCCGCGCACCTGGAGCCGGCCCGAGCTGGCGCCGTCGCGCGGCTGGACGTTGTCGTCGTCGTCGAGGACGCGCAGCTCGATCCCGAACGGGATCTGGCCCTGTTTGCTGACGAGATCGAGCTGCTCGTCCTTGCTCATCTCCTCCCAATGCGGCGGCGGTGTGCCGGCGGTGCCGATCGGCGAAGTTTCGGTCATGCCCCACAGATGTTTGACGGTGACGCCCATTCCCATGATCCGTTCGATCATCGCGCGCGGCGCGGCCGACCCGCCGATCGTGACTTGCTGGAGATGCTCCGGCACCTCGCCGGTCGTATCCATGTGCTGGAACATCGCGAGCCAGACCGTCGGCACGCCGGCCGAATGGGTCACTTTCTCCTGATTCATCAGGCGACAGATCACCGCGGCGTCGTTGGTCGCCGAATAGACGAGCTTCGCCCCAGCCAGCGCACATGCAAACGGCAGTCCCCAGGCCGCGGCATGGAACAGCGGCACGACGGGGAGCACGACCGAACGCGGGCTGAGGTTGAAAACCCACGGGGCGACCTCCGCCATGGCGTGGATCACGGTCGAGCGGTGCTCGTACTGTACGCCCTTGGGATTGCCGGTCGTCCCGCTGGTGTAGCAGATCATGCATGGCTCGCGCTCGGGCCCCTCGTGCCAGACATAATCGCCGTCCTCGGCGTCGAGCAGCGCTTGGAAACCGTCGGGGCCGAGGTCGTCGAACGCCACATAATGCTCGATCGTCGTCCATTGCGGTTTCAGCCGGTCGATGATCGGCTGAAACTGCTTGTCGTAGAACAGCACCCGATCCTCGGCGTGGTTGGCGATATAGACCAATTGCTCATCGAACAGCCGCGGGTTGATCGTGTGGATCACGCCGCCCATCCCGATCGCGCCGTACCAGGCGGTCAGGTGATGGTGGTGGTTCATTGCGAACGTCGCAACGCGGTCGCCGGGCTTAATTCCCCATTTCTCGAGCCGCTGCGCCAGCTTGCGCGCGTCGCGATGGATGCCGGCCCAATCGGTGCGGGTTTCGCGTCCGTCAGCCCAATAACTGACGAGTTCGCGGCGCCCATGCTCGCGCGCGGCGTGATCGAGCAGCCGCATCACGCGCAACTCGAAATCCTGCATTCGGCCTGACATCACATTCCCCAACGGTCGATCTCACCTAGTTTCCACCGAAATAGCCGAGGATGTCGAGCTTTTCCGTGCGCGACGGCTCAATCGCGCACGGTAACGCGGTCGAAACGAAAATCGAACACGCGCTTGCCGTCGTTGAGCACGATACGGAACGGGATCAGTCGCCCACCGACGCGACGCCAATCCGAGGGGATCGACACGATCGGTTCATCGCCGGCGCGGCGAACGAGAAACTTGCGGACCTGGCGACTTCGGCGATCGACGATCAACGACAGGCTTTCGATGCCCATGTCCGGAGCGGCAATTCGCCCGACTCGCTCTTCACAATCGCAATCGGGTGCGCGCGCGTCGCGCACCGTCGAGCCGCCGACAAGTTCGTCGAAGAACCGCATCTGAGCGTGAAACTGGTGGCCCAATACCCACGCGCGCATACCAGGCGACAAGGGCTGTCGACCTTTATCGTCGATCTGAGTTGCGCCTGCCAGATCGACGACATAATTTGTGGTACCGTCAGGCGTGGTCCGGGTATAGACGGCATCGTTCGGACCATTATAGCTCATCCGCGCGACGAAGCCGGTGCCGGGCGTGACCGTCACGTGCGCAATTGCTTCCACCCTTCGCCGATCGACCGTGGCGCTTGTCGCCAAGGGCAGAATTATAAGCGCAGCAAGCATCGTCAAGGCGCGTTCCATCGTTACCTCATCCGACCAGTGCAAGACGTTGTATCGGGGCGATCGCGATCTGCGCGGTCAGAACGCCGGGCAGCAATGCAATGCGATCGGTCAATTCGCTGTCGAGCAGGAAATCGCGGCCGAGCAACACCGTCGCGGTGCCGCCGTCATCGGGCAACGCTACCGTGAGCCGCGCTTCCCCCCGCGCGCCACGCGCTTCGGACAGTAACGCGCCCAAGGCCGGTATTGCGACGACGTCGTCGACCACGATCTCCAGCATCATTCGCGTCGTATTGGCCAAGCTTTCGAACGGCTGGATCCGCTTGATCGTGACGCGTGGCGTTTCCTCGCCCGCGCGGCGGTCGAGCTCGACCGTCAGGAGACCGCATCCGCCATTGCGTGCGGCCTCCTCCAGGTCGCCCGCCACGATATCGTCGAAACAGGTCGCGACGAACTGGCCCGACGGGTCGGACATCGTCGCCATCATGTAGCGGCGGCCTTTGGCCGAGGTGCGCCAGCGCGCGTCCTCGACCATCGCCGCCATCACCGCGCCGGCGCGGCCGTTTTCGGGGATCTGAATATCGCCCAGGTCGGCGAAGCGCCGCGTGCCGTGCACCTTGGCGAGTTGCGAAAAGCGATCGACGGGGTGCGCGGAAAAATAGAAGCCGAACGCCTCCTTTTCCTGCTCCATCCGCTCGGCAAGGGTCCAGCGTGCCGACAGGGGCAGCTTGATCTGCGTCCCCGACGCTTCGCTCTCGCCGAACAACCCGCCCTGCCCGCTGGTCTTCTGGTCGTGGACTCGTGCGGCGGTCGCCAGGATCGTCTCGGCGCAGGCGAAGATGCCGGCGCGGTTGGCATCAATCCCGTCGAACGCACCCGCCGCCGCGAGCGTTTCGAGCTGGCGCTTGTTGAGCAACCGCGGATCGACCCGGTGCGCGAACGAATCGAGGCTGTCGAACGCACCGTTGGCGTCACGCTCCTCGACCAGCTTCTCCATCGCGCCCTCACCGACCGACTTGAGTGCGGCGAGCGCGTAGCGGACGGCGAGCCCGCCCTCGACCGGCTGCACATCGAACTCGGCCAGGCTCTGATTCACATCCGGCGGCAGCAACCCAACTCCCAACCGCCGCATGTCATCGACGAAGATCGCCAGCTTGTCGGTCAAATGAAGGTCGTAGCACATCGACGCGGCGTAGAATTCGTGCGGGTGATGCGCCTTCAACCAGGCCGTCTGGTAGGCGAGCAGTGCGTAGGCGGCGGCGTGCGACTTGTTGAAGCCGTAGCCGGCGAACTTGTCGATCAAATCGAACAGTTCGTTCGCCTTGGCCTTGTCGATCTGGTTCGTCTGTAGGCAGCCCGCGACGAAATGGTCGCGCTGCGCCGCCATCTCCGACGCGATCTTCTTGCCCATCGCGCGGCGCAGCAGGTCGGCGCCGCCGAGCGAATAACCGGCCAGCACCTGCGCGGCCTGCATCACCTGCTCCTGGTACACGAAGATACCGTACGTCTCGGCCAGGATCGGTTCGAGCAGCGGGTGCGGATAGGTGATCGGCTCCTGTCCGTTCTTGCGGCGGCCGAAGCTTGGGATGTTGTCCATCGGGCCCGGCCGATAGAGCGAGACGAGCGCGATGATGTCGCCGAAGTTGGACGGTCGCACTGCCGACAGCGTGCGCCGCATCCCTTCGGATTCCAGCTGGAACACGCCGACCGTGTCGCCCCTCTGGAGCAATTTGTAGACGTCCTCATCGTCCCAGGTCAGCGCGTCGAGATCGAGCGTAATGCTGCGCTTGGCGAGCAATTGCGTCGCCTTCTTGAGCACCGACAGCGTCTTCAGGCCGAGGAAGTCGAACTTCACCAACCCGGCATATTCGACATATTTCATGTCGAACTGCGTGACGGGCATGTCGGATCGCGGGTCGCGGTAGAGCGGGACGAGCTCGGCAAGCGGGCGGTCACCGATCACGACGCCGGCGGCGTGGGTCGAGCTGTGGCGCGGCAGCCCTTCGAGCTTCATCGCGAGGTCGAGCAGATGGCGCACGTCCTTGTCGCCGCGATATTCGGCCATCAGCTCGCTGACGCCGTTCAACGCGCGCGTCAGCGTCCATGGGTCGGTCGGATGGTTGGGCACCAGCTTCGCCAGCCGGTCGATCTGGCCGTAGCTCATCTGCAGCACGCGGCCGGTGTCCTTGAGCACGGCGCGTGCCTTCATCGTCCCGAAGGTGATGATCTGCGCGACCTGGCCGCGGCCGTATTTCTCCTGGACGTAGCGGATCACCTCGCCGCGCCGCGTTTCGCAGAAATCGATGTCGAAGTCGGGCATCGACACGCGTTCGGGGTTCAGAAAGCGCTCGAACAACAGCCCGAGCTTCATCGGATCGAGGTCGGTGATCGTCAGCGACCACGCCACGACACTGCCAGCGCCCGACCCGCGGCCCGGACCGACCGGGATGTCGTTCGACTTCGCCCATTGGATGAAGTCGGCGACGATCAGAAAATAGCCCGAGAAGCCCA
>JBDSED010000107.1:0-17857 GCA_039920225.1 Sphingomonas sp. | reverse complement strand
ATACAGTTCTCGCGGATGTGGGGCGGTTCGGGATTTTCCCCCTGTTGCCTGAGTTGCTCCACTTCCCGCCTGCGTGACGAACGCTAGGTCGGCCCTCGCTCCATGCCCCCGGAGCGGGGGCCTTTCCATGTGCAGGGCTGACGGCGGCTACGCCCGCCGATCTCGCCCAAACACGGCCGGCGGCGCTCCGCGCCGTCCGACGACGCGGCTTTGCCGCGGCGGGGTGACGAAAGGGAGTTCAGCCCCTAAGTCCCACCGCGTGAAGATCGTCTCCTGGAACATCAACTCGGTCCGCTTCCGCCTCGATATCGTCGAGAAGTTTCTCCGCGAAGTGGCGCCCGACGTCCTGTGCCTCCAGGAGACAAAGGTGATCGACCAGGATTTCCCGCAAGAGGCATTTCGCCGGCTTGGCTACAAGACGATCATCCTCCACGGGCAGAAGATGCACCACGGCGTTGCGATCCTGTCGCGCGTGCCGCTCGCCGAGGACGACCGTTTCGACTGGCAGGCCAATCGCGAGGCGCGGCATGTCGGTGTGCGGCTGGAGAACGGCGTACGGCTGGAGAACGTCTATGTGCCGGCCGGCGGCGACATCCCCGACCGCGATGCGAATCCCAAGTTCGGTCAAAAGCTCGATTTCGTTGAGCGGATGACGGCGTGGTCGGCGAGCCTCGATTGCCCGACGATCCTGGTCGGCGACCTCAACATCGCCCCGCTCGAATGCGACGTGTGGAGTCACAAGGCGCTACTCAAGGTCGTCAGCCACACGCCGATCGAGGTCGATGCGCTCAACCGACTCAAGGACTCGAACAGTTGGGTCGATCTCGGACGACATTTCCATCCGGCGCCGGCACGGCTGCATACCTGGTGGAGCTATCGTTCACCCGATTGGACAGTGAACGACCGCGGCCGCCGGCTCGACCATATGTGGGCGACCGCGGATGTCGCGGCGCAAGCAACGTCGCACACGGTGTTCGAGGCTTGCCGCAACTGGCTCAAGCCGTCGGACCATGTGCCGATCATGACCGAGTTCAACCTGTGAGCGCGCGCGACGTTGCCCGGGCGATCGATTCGCTGCGGCGCGGCTGGCCGATCGCGATCCGCGGAGAAGGCGCGCCTGTTGGCCTGCTGGCGATCGAGACCGCCGACACCGGGCGGCTCGCGGCGTTCGACCCGGCGGGCGATTCGCCGATCCTGCTGTCGGCGGGGCGCGCGGCGACGCTCAAGCTCGCCAACCAGATCGAGGCGGCGATCCCCGACTCGCCGGTCCTGGTCGAGCGCACCTTCTGGATCGATTTCGACTGCGCGGTGGCGCTCGCCGACCCTCAGCTCGACATGGCGACGCCGATGAAGGGGCCGTTCCGCGCGATCCCGGTCAGCGACCGTGACGTCATGGCGGCTGCGCTCGGTTTGGCGCGGACCGCCGGGGTGTTACCGGCCTTCTTCGTTGGCGCGGCGAGCGAAGAAGCGATCAGCATCGCCGATATCGACGATTTCGAGGACCCTATCCACCTCACCATCGCCGCACGCGCGGAGCTCCCGGTCGAGGGCTCGGAAAAGTCCGAGATCGTCGCATTCCGCTCGCCCGATTCGCCGGGCGAGCATGTCGCGCTGATCATCGGCCAGCCCGATGGCAATCCGCCGCTGGTGCGGCTGCACAGCGAATGCCTGACCGGCGACGTGCTCGGCAGCCTCAAATGCGATTGCGGGCCGCAGCTCCACGCCGCGATCCACGCGATGGAGGGCACCGGCTGGGGCATCCTGCTCTATCTGCGGCAGGAGGGGCGCGGGATCGGGCTGGTCAACAAGCTGCGCGCCTATGCCTTGCAGGACCAGGGGTTCGACACGGTCGACGCCAATACGCGGCTCGGGTTTGCGGTCGATGCGCGCGATTTTCGCGTCGCGGCGCGGATGCTGGACTTGCTCGGCCAGACGCGGATACGTTTGCTGACCAACAACCCGGAGAAAGTCCGAGTGCTCCAGGCCACGGGGATCGACGTGGTCGAACGCGTGCCGATCGCGCTGCCGCCCAATCGCTTCAACGAAAAGTATCTCGCGACCAAGCGCGACCGGACCGGGCACCAACTCTGAGCCAAGCGGCCTAAGTTAACACTAGGTTTACACTATCGACGTCGAAAACGGGCTAGTCGCTCCGCCGTTTGAACGCGAATGACGTCGGAGAGCATCGGTAGTCATTTCAGACGAAATCCTACATTTCCAGTAGTTTCGCCACCTCGGTAAAGTCGCTCGCGACGGTCTGCACGCCAACCGCCCGCAACCGCTCGGCATGACCAGGCGCGCAGTGGTTGCCCGCGCATAGTCCGATGACGAACCCGCCCGACGCCACCGCACCCGTCGCGCCGACGATCGAATCCTCGATGATCGCGCAGTCGGCGATCACGACACCCAACTGGTCGGCAGCGTAGAGATAGAGGTCCGGCGCCGGCTTGCCGCGCGTGACGTGCTCGCGGCCGCTATAGATATGGTCGCGGAACGCGTCGGCGAGGCCGATATGGTCGAGGTGCCGGCGGATCCAGTGCGTGCCGCTCGACGACACTACGGCCTTGGGCAATTCGGCGGGCAACGACTGCACAAAACCGACCGCGCCGGCGACTTCGCCGATCCCTTCGGCCATCACGCGATCGTCCTCGGCAGCACGCGCGGTATGGAAGTCGTCGGGCAGCGGGCGGCCGATCCACGCTTCGACCTTCGCGATGAAATCGACCCCCGAATAGCCCATGAAATTGGCCATCGACTGTTCGGGGGTGGTCGGGTGCCCGATCCGCGTTAGATACTCCGCGATCTGCTTGTTGCCGACATATTCGCTCTCGATCAGCACGCCGTCGAAGTCGAACAGCAGCGCCTCGAACCTCATGCGCGGGCGCCGAACAGCGCGGAGCCGATGCGGACGTGGGTGGCGCCAAGGGTCACCGCGGTCTCGAAGTCGGTCGACATGCCCATGCTGAGCCCCAAGAGACCGTTGTCGCGCGCCAGCTTGGCGAGCAACGCGAAATAGGGCGCTGGTTCGAGGCCGGCCGGCGGGATCGCCATCAGTCCGGCCAACGGCAGGTCAGCGACGCGAGCCTCTGCAAGCAATCCAGAGAGGTCGGCAACCGCGCAACCGCCCTTTTGCGGTTCGTCGCCGATATTGACCTGGATGAAGCAATCGGGGCGCTTGCCGGCTTCCATAGCCTTGGCGAGCGCGGTGACCAGCGACGGGCGGTCGAGCGAATGGATCTGGTCGAACAACGCCGCCGCCTCCGCCGCCTTGTTCGATTGAAGCTGGCCGATCAGCGTGAGGCGGATGTCTGGATGCATCTCCCGCAGCGCCGGCCATTTGGCCTGCGCTTCCTGCACGCGATTCTCGCCGAAGACGCGTTGGCCAGCGGCGATCAGCGGCTCGATCGCTTGGACTGGATGCGTCTTCGACACGGCGATCAGTTCGACCGCGTCGGTGCGGCCGGCGAGCTTCTTCGCCCGATCGATCTGTGCATGGACGCCGGCGAGCCGCGCGGCGGGGTCGTCGGTCGTCATGCGCCGCGCTATAGGGAGCGCCGTGTCGCGCCGCCACCCCCTTCCCCCCAAAGACCTGTCAAAGCTTTGGCTGATGACCGACGAGCGGCTGGGCGACGGATTGTGGAGTGCGATCGCGCGGCTGCCGCGTGGGGGTGGGGTGGTGTTCCGGCACTATGCGACGCCCACGACCGAGCGGCGG
The DNA here is from genome assembly GCA_039920225.1 of Sphingomonas sp. Lineage (GTDB taxonomy): Bacteria > Pseudomonadota > Alphaproteobacteria > Sphingomonadales > Sphingomonadaceae > Sphingomonas. Next base: position 14,142 of record JBDSED010000107.1, on the reverse strand, counting down.
CGGTTGTTCGTGCGTGTCGTGCGTGTGGCGAGGACACGCGGGTTGGTCGTGATACGCGCCGGGTCATGGTGCGGGTTCGGGGCGGATGGGGTGCATAACCAGCGCGGGCGCGGGTTGCGGACCGCGTCGGCGCATTCGCTGACGGAGGCCAGGGTGGCGGTGCGTCGCGGGGCGGACGCGGTGTTCGTGTCGCCGGTGTTTACGACGCGGTCGCATCCGGGTGCGGAAGTGCTGGGGGTAAAACAAGCAAAGCGGATCGCGCGAGCGCTAGGAGTGCCGGCAATTGCGCTTGGCGGGATGGATGCGGTGCGGTTTCGCGGGATGTGGGGGTTTTACGGGTGGGCGGCGATCGATGCTTGGAACAGCGACGCGAAGTGATCAGTGCTTCTGCGTAAGCAGGCGCCCAGGGTCACGGAACGACTCGCTTGTGGCTCTAGGCTCCTGCTTTCGCAGGAGCACAACGTTGGTTGAATGCCCGCAGCGGCAAAGCCGCGTCGTCGGACCTCGCTATGCGAGGCCGGCCGGGTTGCCGCTGATCGCTATTTAGCGCCGCTAAATAGCGGCGGCTGCCCTAGAACTTAAAAGTAGTCCCAACATACACAGCCTGGCTGTCGCGACGATCGTCGGATAGCGGGGCGAGGCGATCGCGATCCAGCGCTTTGTAGCGCACTCCCGCCGTCACATCGATATTGCGGCGGAGCGAATAAGCGCCCCCGACGTCGATCATCTGCGGACCGTCATTCGTCAGTCGCGTATCGGCCGGCGGACGGTCGGTCACCGCCTTCAGCTTGGACGGCTTCGAAAGATTGAACCCCGGGTCGATCCGGCGCGTGCCGAGCGAGGCACCGAGGTCGACCTTCGGCGCGTCACCCGGTACGCTCAGCCGCTTGGCGGCAGTGGTAGCGACCAGATTATACTTGATCGGCGCGAGCCCGAAGGCAGGCGCGTTAACCTCGTCGCCCAGCCCGCGCAGCGTCACCACACCGGTCTTCGAGGTCGCGATCTGGAGCGCGGTCGCCACCGGCCGGCGAGTCCCGCGCGACTCGGCAGGCGTAAAGCGAAACGACGTGGCGCCGACCCCGTTACGCGCGATCAGTGCCGCAAGCTTGGGGTCGGCCGATGCCGGCGTGAAGAAAATCTGCGCCGTGGAAAACGACTTAGCGGCGCGGCGCACCGAATCAGGCGTGCCGAACGCAGGCATGGCAAACGCGCCGGCGACGGCTAGCGCCCCGACCATCGTCCCCAGAATTACCCGCTTCGTGCCCACTCGTGGTTCCTTGCGACTCCTAGTCAGGACTCGTCTTATCACGGATCGTTCCGCCGCCGCCACCGCGAAAGGATGATTTCGTCGGACTGTTGCAACATGTCCACACGGTGCGAGCGAACGCCGTGCGCTCTATGCGCGCTTGCGGCGCGGCTTTCAGCATCTATAGATGCCGTCCACCCTTATTCTGTGTCAGGAAAACGTTCGATGACTCGTCTGCGCTATGCCGCGTATCTGGCCCTGCTGCTGCCGCTCACTGCCTGTGGCGGCGGGAACAAGGGCCGCATGCAGGCGGACATCGCCGCGTCCAAGGTGACGACGATCGGCGTCAACGCCTATCTGTGGCGCGCGACGCTCGACACGCTGAGCTTCATGCCGTTGCTCCAGACCGATTCGAACGGCGGCGTCATCGTCACCGACTGGTATGTGAACCCGTCGGCGCCGACCGAGCGGATGAAGGTCACCGTGACGATCCTCGACCAGGACCTGCGCGCCGACGCCGTCCGCGTCGCCGCGCTTCGCCAGGTCAATCAGGGCGGCCAGTGGGTCGCGGCGCCGGTGCAGGCAGCGACCGTGCAGAAGCTCGAGGACATCATTCTTACCCGTGCGCGCGACCTGCGTCGCGCCGCCGTCACGCCGCAGTAACGAGAACAACCCCGGTGGGCGGGTGATGCCCGCCCTACAGGAAACCCGATCATGTCACGCTTCAATCCACTGAAGGCCGACGCCCAGTGGCAAAAGGTGTGGGACGAACGCCAGACGTTCGCCGCGAAGGACGACAGCCCCAAGCCCAAAAGCTATGTGCTCGAGATGTTTCCGTACCCGTCGGGCCGGATCCACATGGGGCACGTCCGCAACTACACGATGGGCGACGTGCTTGCGCGCTATCGGCGGATGAAGGGCATGGAAGTGCTCCACCCGATGGGGTGGGACGCATTCGGCATGCCGGCCGAAAACGCGGCGATGGAAAAGGGCGTGCATCCCGGCGGCTGGACTCGCCAGAACATCGCGACGATGAAGGCTCAGCTCAAGCGACTAGGCTTCGCGCTCGACTGGAGCCGCGAGCTGGCGACGTGCGAGCCCGATTACTACGGGCACGAGCAGGCGCTGTTCCTCGACATGTTCGCGAACGGGCTGGTCTATCGCAAGGAATCGTCGGTCAATTGGGATCCGGTCGACATGACCGTGCTGGCCAACGAGCAAGTCATCGACGGCCGCGGCTGGCGGTCGGGCGCGCTGGTCGAGAAGCGCAAGCTGAGCCAGTGGTTCCTCAAGATCACGCAGTTCGCCGACGAGTTGCTCGACGGGCTGGGTGAGCTCAAGCATTGGCCCGACAAGGTCCGGCTGATGCAGGAAAACTGGATCGGGAAGAGCCAGGGGCTGCAGTTCCGCTGGACGCTGTCGAACGACGCCGGCGAGGTGGAAGTTTTCACTACGCGTCCGGACACGATCTTCGGCGCGAGCTTCGTCGCGGTCGCGGCGGACCATCCGATCGCGCAAAACGAAGCCGAGGGAAATCTTGAGGCCGCGGCGTTCATCGAACTGTGCAAGCAAGGCGGCACGACCGCGGCCGAGCTGGAGACGCAGGAAAAGCTGGGGTTCGACACCGGGCTGACCGTGACGCATCCGTTCGACCCGGCGATCAAGCTGCCGGTCTACATCGCGAACTTCGTGCTGATGGATTACGGTACCGGCGCGGTGTTCGGCGTGCCGGCGCACGACCAGCGCGATTTCGAATTCGCGTCGAAATATGGCCTGACCATCCGCCGCGTCGTATCGGACGGCGACAAGGCCGACCCCGATTTCAACGAATCCGAAGCCTATTCCGGCCCCGGCACGCTGGTGAATTCGCACTTCCTCGACGGCATGGACGTCGAGGATGCCAAGCGCGAGGTGATCATTCGCGCCGAAGCGGGTGGCTGGGGTAAAGGCACCACCGTGTTCCGCCTGCGCGACTGGGGCGTCAGCCGCCAGCGCTATTGGGGCACCCCGATCCCGATCATCCATTGCACCGCATGCGGCGCAGTGCCGGTGCCGCGCGACCAATTGCCGGTAGTGCTGCCCGATGACGTTAGCTTCGACATTCCCGGCAACCCGCTCGACCGCCATCCGACCTGGAAGCATGTCGCGTGCCCATCGTGCTCCGGCGACGCGGTCCGCGAGACCGACACGCTCGACACGTTCGCCGATTCGTCGTGGTATTTCATTCGCTTCGCCAGCCAGCCCAAGGACAAGGCATTCGACCGCGCAGTGGCCGAACAGTGGCTGCCGGTCGGCCAATATATCGGCGGGGTCGAACACGCGATCCTGCACTTGCTCTACGCAAGGTTCTGGACGCGCGCGCTCAAGCATATGGACATGCTCGACGTCGCCGAGCCGTTCGCCGGGCTGTTCACGCAAGGCATGGTGACGCACGAGACGTACAAGTCGGCAGAGGGGAAATGGCTCGCCCCCGAAGACGTGCGCGACGGCAAGGAAGTATCGACCGGTCAGTCGATCACAGTCGGCCGCATCGAAAAGATGTCGAAGTCGAAGAAGAACACGATCGATCCCGAGCCGATCGTCGACCAATATGGCGCCGACGCGACTCGCTGGTTCATGCTGTCCGATTCGCCGCCCGAACGCGATCTGCAATGGTCGGAAAGCGGGATCGAAGGGTCGTGGCGCTTCGTCCAGCGGCTGTGGCGGTTGGTCGATGGCATCGCAGACGGCGAGGGCGGCGACGCCGCGATCGACCGCAAGCTCGCGCAGACCATCACGGGGGTCGCCGTCGACATCGAGGCGCTGCAGTTCAACAAGGCGGTCGCCAAGCTGTACGAGCTGGTCAACGCGATCGAAAAGGCCGCGCCGTCGGCATCACGCACCGCCGCGATCCGCGCGCTCGTTCGATTGGTTTCGCCGATGACGCCGCACCTCGCCGAGGAAGCTTGGGCGGCGATGGGCGAAAGCGGCTTGGTCGCCGACGCCGACTGGCCGACCTATGACCCCGCACTGCTGGTCGAGGGCGAGGTGACGATCGCGATCCAGGTCAACGGCAAGCTGCGCGACACGCTGACGATGCCCAAGGGGGCGCCCAAGGACGTGGTCGAGGCCGCGGCGCGCGCCAATGCGCATGTGATTCGCGTGCTCGACGGCGCCGAACCGAAGAAGGTGATTGTCGTGCCCAACCGTCTGGTCAATCTGGTGGCATGAAGCGACTCGTCCTCCTCCTCGCCCTCGCGCTCCCTGCCTGCGGGCTGCATCCGCTCTACGAAGGCGGGGCGTCGGGCACTGTTGCGCGCGGGCTCGCCGGGATCGAAGTCGCGCCGATCGCGGGCAAGTCCGGCTATCTGATGACCAATGCGCTGCGCGACCGGCTGCCCGAGGCGGGGGGCGCGACGGCGAGATACCGGCTCGAGATCAAGCTCGACGATTCGATCGTCGGGCTGGGTGTCCGGCGCGACAACACCGTGACGCGCGAGCGCCGGTCGCTGCGCGCGCGCTATCAGCTGGTCGATTCCGCAACCGGCGAGACGTTGGTCGACGCGACCGCCGGGTCGGACGCCGGGATCGACGTGGTGAGTTCGGAATATGCCACGATCGCCGCAGAGAATACCGCGCTGGAGAATCTTGCGGACATCGTCGCGGACCAGATCGTCACGCGCATCGCGGTCTATACGCGCCGCACCGCGGGCAAGTGAAAGCGTCAGAGAATCAGCTAGTTAACGCGCTGGACGCTGCGTCGCCCGCGATCCGGCTATACCTGTTTCACGGTCCCGACGAATCGGGCGCGGCCGACTATGCGGCGCGGCTCGGCCGCGCGCTCGGCGCCGATGCCGAGCGAGTCGCGCTCGAGGGATCGTCGCTGAAGAGCGACCCCGGGCGCGTCGTCGACGAAGCGCGATCACTCGCCTTGTTCGGCGGGCGACGCTGGATCCTGGTGAACGGCGCGGGTGAGGATGCGCTCGAAGCGGCGCAACTGCTGATCGCCGAGCCGCAGGTCGAGCACCCCGTGGTACTCCTCGCGCCGGGCATCCGCGGCAAGGGCAAGTTGGTCGAGTTCGCGATCGCGCAGCCCGCCGCGATGAGCTTCGCCTGCTACGTCCCCGACGGCGCCAATGCCGAACGCATGGTCGCGGCGATCGCGCGCGAGCACGGCCTGCGCCCGACGCAGAGCGCTGCGCGGCGGTTGATGAGTGGCTCGAACGGCGACCGTGCGGTGATCGCGCGCGAAATCGAGAAGTTCGCGCTCTACCTCGACGCCGCGGCCGACCGGCCCCGCGACCTGGACGAGGATACGCTCGACGCGCTCGGCGCCGAATTGGGCGATGCGCAGATGTCCGACGTGGTCGACGCCGCGCTGGAAGGCCGCGTCCGCGACATCGCCGGCGAGTTGAACAGGTTCGGCGAGTCCGGGGGGGCAGCGATTCCGTTGCTGCGCCAGATCGTCCGCAAACTGATGAGCGTGGCGGCGATGCGTAGCGAGGTCGATGGCGGTGCCGAGCTGACCGCGGCGGTCAAGAAACGCCGGCTGCATTTCCGCGAAGAGGCGGGCACGATTCGGCTGCTGCAACGGTGGCGTGCGGCGGAGATTGCTGCCGCGATCGACCGGCTACGGCGCGCCGAGCGCGCGCTGATGTCGGCGGGTGGCGCTGGTGAGATACTGTCCGACGTCGCGGTTACGGAAACCACGCGGGCCGCGGCAAGAGCGCGGTAAATCAATGGCTTAGATCGGTTCGCCGGTCAGCCGCTGGCACACCATATCGAGCTGATCGAGCGTCGAATAAGCGACCGTCAGCGTTCCGCCCTTCGCCCCATAACTAATCTTGACGCCTAACCCGATGACGTCGCTCAATTGGCGTTCGAGCGCAGCGATATCAGCGTTGCGTCCGCCGCCGCCCGATCCACCCTTGGCGTCATCGTTCTTGGCCGATCGCGCCAGCCGCTCGGTGTCGCGCACCGACAAGCCCTTGGCGACTACTTCAGCGGCGAGGCGTTCGGCATCGGGCGCGCCGATCAACGCACGCGCATGGCCCATATCGATCCGACCATCGATCAGCAACGCCAGAACCCCTTCAGGAAGATCTAGTAATCTCAATAGGTTGGCGATGTGACTGCGCGACTTGTTGACGAGCTTGGCAAGCGCTTCCTGGGTATGTCCGAACTCCGTGATCAGGCGCTTATAGGCGTCCGCTTCTTCGACCGCATTGAGATCGCGCCGCTGGATGTTTTCGAGCAGAGCAATTTCGAACGTGTCGGCGTCATTGAGTTCGCGAACGATGACCGGGACTTCGTGGAGTCGCGCGCGTTGCGCGGCGCGCCAGCGGCGTTCGCCGGCGACGATCTGGTAATTTCGCCCGTGCGGGCGAACGAGGATCGGCTGGAGCACTCCGCGCGCAGCGATCGACTGGGCCAATTCATCGAGCGCGGTATCGTCGAAGGTGCGCCGCGGCTGCCCAGGTTGCGGGGTGAGCGCGCCGACCGGCATCATGCGAATGCCGGGCAATGCATCGCCGCTCGTGGGGACCGGATCGGCGGCAATATCGCCCAACAAGGCGTTAAGGCCGCGGCCGAGGCTCGGGCGGGGCTTGCCGCTCATGCCGCGATCGCCGGCTTGGCGGGGGGCAAACGGGTGAGCAATTCGCGTGCGAGCGCCATATACGCCTCCGATCCCGAGCAACGATAATCGTAAATCAACGCTGGCACCCCGTGACTCGGTGCCTCGGACAGCCGGACGTTGCGCGGAATCACCGTGTCGAACACGACCTTGCCGAGCACGGCGCGCACATCGGTCGAAACCTGCTCGGTCAACCGGTTACGCCGGTCGTACATCGTCAAGGCGACCCCGAGGATGGCAAGGCCCGGGTTGAACCGCGACCTGATCCGCTCGACCGTGCTCAGCAGTTGGCTAAGTCCTTCTAAAGCAAAGAATTCGCACTGGAGCGGCACGAGAAGTGAATCCGCCGCCACCATCGCGTTGATCGTCAACAGCCCGAGCGACGGCGGGCAATCGATCAGCACAACGTCCCAGCGGTCGTCGGTCGCCGACAGCGCGTGGTCGAGACGATGCGTGCGTTCCTCATAATCGACCAGTTCGATCTCAGCGCCCGACAGATCGACCGTTGCCGGGATGATGTCGAGCTTAGGCACGGCGGTGGCAATCACGGCGTCGGCAACGCTCGCCTGGCCAATCAAGACTTCATAACTCGATATAGCGCGATTGGCGCGATGGATGCCGAGACCCGTCGATGCGTTACCTTGCGGATCGAGGTCGACGATCAACACGCGCTTGCCCGTTGCCGCGAGCGCAGTGCCCAGATTGATGGCGGTCGTCGTCTTGCCGACCCCGCCTTTCTGATTGGCGACCGCAATGACCGTCATCGGCGCCTCACGCCGCGGGCGATAACGATGGCTGAATCGGGACTGGTGATGCTTTGTTCCACGTGAAACACACCATGCCATGTCCGCCGCGCTTCCGCCACCTCCTCATCTGCGTTTCGGCCTTTGGGCAGCAGCCAGATCGTCTCATTATTGGCGCACTGTCCGGCCGATGCAAACAACGCACCGACCCGTGACACGGCCCGCGCCGAGATTACCTTAGCTTTGTCACGCACGGCCTCGACCTTGGCGGCGACGACCGTCACCTTGTTCAACTTCAGCTGCTCCACCGCATTGCGGAGAAAATCGGCGCGTAAGCGCCGGGGCTCGACGAACATCATCGCTCGTTGAGGTTCCACCGCGGCAACCGCCAGGCCGGGGAAACCCGCTCCGGTGCCGATGTCGAGCCACCGGCCTTCCGGCCCCAACGCAACGAGCTGCAAGGAGTCGACGACGTGACGCACCCAGATTGCGTCGAGGGTTGACCGTGCGATCAGGTTCTGCCGCTCGCTTTCCGCCGCAACGATTTCCACCAAGCGATCGAGCCGATCCATCGCCGCGGAGTCGAACCGAACCGCTGCCCAGGCGCGTGCCTCCTCTTCGGTCATGCCGCGCGGCGGCTAGTATGGAATAGGATAGCGGTGAGCGCCGCCGGCGTGATTCCCCGGACGCGCCCCGCCGCGGCGAGCGTTGCCGGCCGCGCCGTCGTCAAACGCTCGACCATTTCAATCGAGAGGCCAGGGATGGCCGCAAAATCAAGGTCGCCGCGCAATGCGACACGTTCGCTTGCGCGTAGCTCGGCAACCTCCGCTTGCTGGCGCTCGACGTATGGAGCGTAGCGCGCGTCGTCGATCGCCTCAGCGATGACTGGCGTCATGGCTTCGGCGAGGCCGGGTGCGACGTGCGCCAGTGCGACATCGGGGAAGCGCAGCCACTCACGCGCGGTACGACGCGCGCCGTCCTGGCCGATGCCTGTATGAGCCAGCGCGCTGGCGGTGATCGGACGCGCAAGGACATCGTCGATCGCCGCGCGCTCAGCTTCACGGGCGCGAATATGCCGAAGCCGCTCAGCGCCAAGCAGGCCCGCCGCTTCCGCGATCGGCGACAGCCGAGTCTCCGCATTGTCGGCGCGCAGCCGTAGCCGGAATTCGGCGCGCGCCGTCAGCATGCGATACGGCTCGGTCACTCCCTGAAGCACCAGGTCGTCGATCATGACGCCAAGATAGCTTTGCGTGCGATCGGGGAGGAACGAATCCAGACCGAGCGCCAGCGCCGCGGCGTTGGCGCCGGCGACAACGCCCTGCGCCGCCGCTTCTTCATAACCCGTGGTGCCGTTGATCTGGCCCGCGCAAAACAGGCCCGGCAGCGCGGCCAGTTCGAGCCTATGGTCGAGCGCTCGCGGGTCGAGATGGTCGTACTCGACCGCGTAACCGAATGCTGTAATCCGCGCCCGCTCAAGCCCTGGGATCGACGCGATCAAGTCCGCCTGAGTATCGGCGGGAAGCGATGTCGAAATACCGTTGGGATAGACGGTCGCGTCGTCCAGACCCTCCGGCTCGAGGAAGATCTGATGTCCATCACGGTCGCCGAACCGGTGCACCTTGTCTTCGATCGACGGACAATACCGCGGCCCAGCCCCCTCGATCGCGCCGCCGAACAAAGGCGACCGGTCGAGTGCAGCCCGGATGATGTCGTGCGTCCGCCCGGTGGTACGCGAGATTGCACAGGCCAATTGGGGCAGGGGCCGACCAAGCGAGAGCGGCGACATCGTCCACAACTCTTCATCGGACGGCTGGCACTCCAGCCGCGCCCAGTCGATCGTGCGTCCGTCCAGCCTCGGCGGCGTCCCCGTTTTCAGCCGTGCGATCGGCAGACCCAGCGCGCGCAACTGGTCCGCCATCGCAGTCGCTGCGCGCTCACCGAGCCGACCGCCGTCTTCGCGATCCTCGCCGCGGAACATGCGCGCGCCCAGGAATGTCCCGCTGGCGAGCACGACAGCGCGCGACCCGATGACCGCGCCGTCTGCCAATACAACGCCGTCGATCGCGTCACCCTGTATAACCAGGGACACCGCTTCACCTTGTACGACTGCGATGTTGTGATGGGCCTTTAGCAAAGCGCGAACCGCAGCCGAGAACCGCTTGCGGTCAGCCTGGACTCGGGGTCCTCGCACCGCGGCGCCCTTGCTACGGTTGAGCAAACGGTAGTGGATCGCCGCCGCGTCCGCTGCCCGCGCAATGATGCCATCACAAGCATCGACCTCGCGCACCAAATGACCCTTGCCGAGTCCGCCGATACTCGGATTACACGACATGGTACCGATATTACCGGCGTCGAACGTCACTAGCGCGACCCGCGCGCCACGCCGTGCGGCCGCCGCAGCGGCCTCAACGCCGGCATGGCCGCCGCCCATGACGATGACATCGAGTTTGCTCATGCGCGAGCGGGTAGCATCTTGTTCCACGTGGAACACTCATTTTCCGATGCAGAATTTACCGAACAGCGCATCGAGCATCGCTTCGACACCGACGTCGCCGGTAATCCTTGCCAATGCTGCGTTGGCACGGCGCAAGCCATCGGCCACCACCAGCTCGTCGCTCGACTTTACGTCGATCAAGGCATCGACCGCGGCCCGGCAATGTTCCGCTTGCCTGGCGTTTATAGCGAGATCCCCGGGTTTGGGCATCAGCGTCCCCGCCCGCTCCGCGATGATGCCCCACAGTGCTTCGACCGTGTCGTCTCTTTGGGCCGAGACGAGAAGGGCTGGGCCGACGGGCAGATTGGTGCGGTCCGGCAGGTCGGCGCGCGCATGCAGCCACAACATCGTCGTTGCGGGGGGAGCATCATCGCCCAGCCACAGCACCAGATCGGCGCCTGCGATCGCTTCGTCGGCTCGCGCAATCCCGATCCGTTCGATCGCGTCGTCGGTGGAGGTCCGCAAGCCCGCCGTATCGGTCAGGACGAACGGGATGCCGCCGCGCGCGACCGACACCTCGATGCGATCGCGCGTAGTGCCCGCGATCGGTGAGACGATCGCCGCCTCACGTTGCGCAAGCGCGTTGAGCAACGTCGACTTGCCGCTATTGGGCGGCCCCGCCAGCACGACGCGAACGCCGTCGCGCAACCGCTCGACCGTCGGCGCGGCGAGCGTCGTCGCCATCTCGTTGGACACCGACCGCGCTCCGCTGCGAACGTCGTCGAGCAGTGCTTGCGGAACATCGGCCTCGCCCGAAAAATCGAGCGATGCTTCGATCTGCGCCGCTAGGCCAAGTAAGTCGGCCCGCCATTGCGCAATTCGCCGCGACAAGGCGCCGTCGGCCATCGAGAGCGCGGCGCGGCGCTGCAATTCGGTCTCTGCCGTCAGTAGATCGCCTAGTCCTTCGGCCTCGGCCAGATCGATCCGACCATTGGCCAGCGCCCGACGGGTGAATTCGCCGGGTTCGGCGCGACGCAGACCGGGTTGCGTCGCCAGCGCGGCCTCGACCGCCGCGACCACCGCACGCCCACCGTGCAGGTGGAGCTCTACCAGATCCTCGCCTGTTGCGGTCGCCGCGCCCGGAAACACGATGACCAGGCCGCGGTCGAGGTGGTCGCCAAATGAAGGGTGTCGCAATGTGCGGACGCGTGCTTCACGCGGCGCGGGGAGCTCGCCCGCGAGCGCCCGCGCCGTCGCCAATGCCGCCGGCCCGCTAATCCGAACAATGGCGATCGCGGCCGGCGGGGTGCCGGTCGACGGGGCATAGATCGTGTCCATCCAGCCGCCGATCGCGCGTCAGTCCTTGCTCTTGGCAGTCGCGTTGTCGAACAGGCCGCGCCAGAACGCCATGCTGGCATCGCCCATCGGCATCCAGTTTTTCATCATGTTTTCAAGGAGTTCCGGCTTAATCGCGGTGCCGTCCATCGCGCCCAGGATCGATTTGATATAGACGTCATGGATCGGCGTCAGATCGGGCAAACCGATCGCGCGGCGCGCTTCCTCGGGGGTGCAATCCACCTCGACATTGATCTTCATCGCCAACCTTCCCGCTTGAGCAGCTCATACGTGCTGCTACCGTAACCGCCTCTATGCCCCGGTATCGCGGCGCCTAGCAAGGAGAGCGAAAATGTCCGCCACCATCAGCATTCCGACGTTCGACGGCGATGGCGCGTTCGACGCTTATCTTGCCGAGCCAGCGGGCGGTAATGCAAACGCGGCGATCGTGGTCATTCAGGAGATATTCGGGGTCAATGCCGGCATCCGCCGCAAGTGCGACCAGCTCACCGAGGCCGGCTATCTTGCGATCGCGCCGGACCTATTTTGGCGGCTCGAGTCGAGGATCGAGCTCGATCCCGACATCCCCGACCAGTTCCAGGCTGCGCTCGGCTGGATGGGTAAATTCGACCAGGACGCGGGGATCCGCGACATCGAAGCGACGATCCGCGCCGCGCGCGACCGGGTCGGCGGCGGCAAGGTCGGCGCGGTCGGCTATTGCCTCGGCGGTCGGCTGGCCTACATGACCGCGGCGCGGACCGACGTAGACGCGAGCGTCGGCTATTATGCGGTCGGGATCGACGGGCTACTCGGCGAAAAGCATGCGATCGCTCGGCCGCTTATGCTGCACATCGCCGGCGCCGATCACTTCGTAACGCCCGACGTCCAGGCCAAGATGCATGCCGGGCTAGACGATCATCCCAAAGTCATGCTGCACGACTATCCCGGCGTCGATCACGGTTTCGCGACCGAATTCGGCAAGCGCCGAGCCGACGATGCGGCCCGCCAAGCTGATGAGCGGACGATGGCGTTCTTCCGCGAGAATCTTTGAATTAGCTTGAATATAAGGCTTCTAGACCCAGCCGAACAGCCGTCCGACTCCGACTTGCGGATCGATAAAACCTTCGTAGATCATCTTTCCCGCGACGTACAGGATCACCGTTAGCCCGATATAGATGATCCAGCGGAACCGCTCGATTAGCCGGGAGACGATATTCGCGGCGAGCCCCATCAATGTGACCGACAGCGCTAGACCGATGAACAGCACCGCGGGATGATCGCGCGCCGTGCCGGCCACGGCGAGCACGTTGTCGAGGCTCATCGACAGGTCGGCGATTGCGACGGAGACGATCGCCCGACCGAAATTTCGGGTGGAGGGCGGGCCTTCGACCGCGGGCGTGTCGGGATCGTCGACCGGTGCGGGCACCGCTGCCGGGTGGAGCTCGCGGAACAGCTTCCACGCCACCCACAGCAGAAGCAACCCGCCCGCGAACAACAGCCCGACGATGCTCAGCAACTGAGTCGCGACCAGCGCGAAGCCGATCAGGCACACCATCGCAATACCGACGCCGATTGCGAGGATCCGCTTGCGCTGCGCCGGTGGGAAGCCGGCGGCGAGCGTCCCGAGCACCACGACGTTGTCGCCCGCGAGCGTCAGGTCGATAAGGATGACCTGACCAAGCACCGCGAGGCCGGCTGGGGTGAAAATATCGGCGAAATCGAGCATATGCGCGCGGCCTAACGGTTTAGCGCAGCGAAAGCGAGGCTAGAGCGCGCATCGGCCCGCCTCGCTCAAGCGAGGGCCGCCGACGCGGCTTTGCCGCGGCGAGACCAACACATACCAAAACGGCGCGGAGTTAATCCGCGCCGTCGGCCGGGGCGTTGCCCGCCGGCCGTCTGGTCGCGAGTCCTGAATTAGCGCCGCTAATCCAGGCCGCTCCCTACTGGTTCATGCTGTCGAAGAAGTCCTCGTTGGTCTTCGAATTCTTCATCTTGTCGAGCAGGAACTCCATCGCGTCGATCGTGCCCATCTGCATCAGGATGCGGCGCAGGACCCACATCTTGGACAGCTTGCCCTGATCGACCAACAGCTCTTCCTTGCGCGTGCCCGACTTGCCGACGTCGAGCGCCGGGAAGATGCGCTTGTCGGCAACCTTGCGGTCGAGGACGATTTCGGAGTTACCCGTGCCCTTGAACTCTTCGAAGATGACTTCGTCCATGCGGCTGCCGGTATCGATCAGCGCGGTGGCGATGATCGACAGCGAACCGCCTTCCTCGATGTTGCGCGCGGCGCCGAAGAAGCGCTTCGGGCGCTGCAAGGCGTTGGCGTCGACGCCGCCGGTCAGCACCTTGCCCGAACTCGGCACGACGGTGTTGTAGGCGCGGCCAAGGCGAGTGATCGAATCGAGCAGGATCACGACGTCCTTCTTGTGCTCGACCAGGCGCTTGGCCTTTTCGATCACCATTTCGGCGACCTGGACGTGACGCGTCGCGGGTTCGTCGAAGGTCGAGGAGACGACCTCGCCCTTCACGCTGCGCTGCATGTCGGTGACTTCTTCCGGGCGCTCGTCGATCAGGAGGACGATCAGGAAGACTTCGGGATGGTTGTCGGTGATCGCCTTGGCGATGTTCTGCAGCATCACGGTCTTGCCGACGCGCGGCGGCGCGACGATCAGCGTGCGCTGGCCCTTGCCTTGTGGGCTGATGATGTCGATGACGCGTGCCGACTTGTCCTTGACGGTCGGGTCGGCGGGATCGAGCGTGAGCTTGC
>JBDSED010000106.1:0-20353 GCA_039920225.1 Sphingomonas sp. | reverse complement strand
CACCAGCCAACGCTCCGGCCTTCGCCGGAGCACAATTGTTGGAGCTGGCGCTCAACTATACCCCTTCAACTCGTCGCCCACGATGCGGACGACGTGGATCACGTTGGTCGATCCCGGCGTCTTGAACGGCACGCCGGCCATCACGATCACGCGGTCGCCGGCGGCGGCGAGATGGTGGCGCAGCACCATGCGCTTGGCCTTGGCGACCATGTCCTCGAACGAATCGACGTCGCGCGTGTGAACGGCATAGGCGCCCCATAACAGGCCGCTGCGGCGCGCGGTATCCATCCGCGGGGTCAGCACCAGGATCGGCACGCCGGGCCGTTCGCGCGCGATCCGCCGGGCGGTCGATCCCGAACTGGTGAAGCACACGATCGCCGCGGCTTCGACCGTCCTGGCGATGTTCTTGGCGGCTTCCGACAGCGCGTCGGCGGTGGTCGGATCGGACCGCACCACGGTGAAGTGGATGCGGTCGCCGTGCATCGGATCGCTTTCGACCGCCTCGCCGATCGCGTTCATCATCGCAACCGATTCGATCGGCCATTTGCCCGCCGCGCTTTCCGCCGAAAGCATGATTGCGTCGGCGCCGTCATAGATTGCGGTCGCGACGTCGGACACTTCGGCGCGCGTGGGCGAGGGACTCTCGATCATCGATTCGAGCATTTGCGTCGCGACCACCACCGGCTTGCCCTGACGCCGCGCCGCCTCGACGATGCGCTTTTGCAGCGGCGGAACGGTCTGCGGCGGCAGCTCGACGCCTAGATCGCCGCGCGCGACCATTACGCCGTCGCAGGCCTCGATGATTTCCTCGAGCCGCTCGATCGCCGCGGGTTTCTCGATCTTGGCGAGTAACGCCGCCTTGCCGCCGATCAGCTTGCGCGCTTCGGCCAGATCCTCGGGCCGCTGGACGAAGCTGAGCGCAATCCAGTCGACCCCTTGCTCAACGGCCCACGCCAGGTCGCTTCGGTCCTTCTCGGTCAACGCCGCCATCGGCACGACCACATCGGGCACGTTGAGTCCCTTGTTGTTCGACAGCGGCCCGCCGACTTCGACGTTGGTGACGATGCGTTGCTCATCATGCTCGATCACGCGCAGCACCAATTTGCCGTCGTCGAGCAGCAGCCGCGCGCCGCTTTCCATCGCCACGAAAATCTCGCGGTGCGGCAATTCCACCCGCGTCGCGTCGCCCGGCGTCTTGTCGCGGTCGAGCGTGAAAATGGTGTCGGTCTTGAGTTCGACCTTGCCGTCGGCGAACTTGCCGACGCGCAGTTTGGGCCCTTGCAGATCGGCCAGGATCGTCGTCGGCCGGCCGTATTTCTTTTCGAGGCTGCGGATCGCCTCGATCACGGCGACTTTCGACGCCTGATCGCCGTGGCTCATGTTGACGCGGAACGCATCGGCGCCCGCCTCGTACAGCTTGGCGATCATCTCGACCGTGTTGCTCGCGGGGCCGAGCGTCGCGAGCACGCGGACCTTGCGCGAGCGGGGGGCGATCGACTTGGTCATCTTGGGGAGGCGTCCTCGTCTTGTGCGCGTCCGGCTCTAACCCCTATCTCGGCTCGATCAACCTTGGAGCATTCGTATGGATAAACTCGATGCGATCGACGACGCGGTCGCCGCGCAAGCGTTTCGGCGGCTGGTCCGGCACCTGCGCCATCGCGCCGACGCGCAGAATGTCGACCTGATGGGGCTCGCCGGCTTTTGCCGCAATTGTCTCGGCGATTGGGTCGCGGAGTCGGCCGGGATCGACAAAGTGGCGGGGCGCGAGGCGATCTACGGCATGCCCTATGACGACTGGAAAAAGGCGAACCAGATCGAAGCCACCCCAGAGCAATTGCGGCGAATGGAACAAAGCGTCGCGAAGAATGCGTGACGAATCGGACGGCTTAGGGCATCGGCTGCGCTTCATCGCAATTTAGAGCGGCGGCGCCGGCAACCTTCGGTGTGCCGCGGATATGGGGATTTAATGGCTGACGAAGAACGTGGCGAAGGCATGGGCGGCGGGCGCGTCGCGGCGGACGAACTGCGATTGTTGATCGAACGCGCCGAGCGCCTCGAGGAAGAAAAGCGCGGGATCGCAGACGACATCAAGGACGTCATGGGCGAAGCCAAGAGCCGCGGCTACGACGCGAAGGCGATCCGCAAGATCATCGCGATCCGCAAGAAGAAGAAGGAGGAATATCAGGAAGAGGAAGCGATTCTCGAAACTTACCTCCACGCGCTGGGCATGATCTGATTTCGCTGGCGCCTACCCAAACGCACCTCCCCGGCGAAAGCCGGGGTCCAGGTGTGAGCGGTTCCTGGTCGAGCGATGCGCGAGTTATCACTGTTCCGCGACTGGACCCCGGCTTTCGCCGGGGAGGTTTAAATAGGTGAGCACCGCGCGCACCTACGACGCCATTATCCTCGGCGCAGGCGCGGCGGGGATGATGGCGGCGGCGGTCGCGGGCCAACGGGGCACCCGTGTGCTGCTAGCCGATCATGCCGACGAGCCCGGCAAGAAAATCCTGATCTCCGGCGGCGGTCGGTGCAACTTCACCAACGTCAACACGGCGCCCGACCGCTTTCTGTCGGCCAACCCGCATTTCGCGCGGTCGGCGCTGGCGCGCTACACCGCTGCGGATTTTATCGCGCTCGTGGACGGTTATCGCATCGCGTGGCACGAAAAGACGCTGGGGCAATTGTTCTGCGACGGATCGGCGCGGCAGATCGTGACGATGCTGCGCAACGAATGCGCGGGCGGCGGGGTGGATTGGTCGCTCGGCCGCACGGTCGACGAGATCGATCATGTCGACGGGCAGTTCAGAATAAAGATCGGCCGCGACACCGCGACCGCGCCTAAATTGGTGATCGCAACCGGCGGCCCGTCGATCCCGCAAATGGGCGCGACCGGGTTCGCCTACGATGTCGCGCGACGCTTTGGCCTCAAGGTGATCGAGCCGCGCCCCGCGCTTGTGCCGCTGACGCTCGGGGGGGACGAAGCCTTGTTCAAGACGCTGTCCGGCGTCGCCACCGATGTGGTGGCCAGCGCGGGCAAGGGCAGCTTTCGCGAGGCGGCACTGTTCACGCACCGCGGCCTATCGGGTCCGGCGATCCTCCAGGCGTCGTCCTATTGGCGGCATGGCGAGGCGGTGGCGATCGACTTCACGCCCGATCGACCGAACGGCTGGCTGATCGAGCAGAAGCGGCAGCACCCGCGGATGGGCGTGCAGTCGGCGCTCGGCCAGACGCTCCCTGGGCGGCTGGCGGAGGCGCTCGCCGACAAGATCGCGCTCCCCGGCAACCTTGCCGACCAGAGCGACAAGGCGCTGGCCGAGGCCGAAGCGCGCCTCGCGGCTTGGCCCTTCCACCCGAACGGCACCGAAGGATTCATGAAGGCCGAGGTGACGATCGGCGGCGTCGCCACCGACGCGCTGTCGCAGCAGACGTTCGAGGCGAAGGCGGTGCCCGGCCTGTATTTCATCGGCGAGGCAGTCGATGTGACCGGCTGGCTCGGCGGCTATAATTTCCAATGGGCGTGGGCCAGCGGCGTTGCCTGCGGACGGGCGCTCTAACCACCGTTCGTGTCGAGCGCAGTCGAGACACGCTGAGGCGGGAAGGCTTCTCGACTTCGCTCGAAGCGAACGGAGACGGGGGCTACTTTGACCCTTTGCCCGGCTCGTTCTAGACACCCCGCCACAACGCCAATGAGGACCCAATGGCCGGCCATTCAAAATACAAGAACATCATGTATCGCAAGGGCGCGCAGGACAAGAAGCGCTCGAACATGTTCTCCAAGCTCAGCCGCGAAATCACCGTCGCGGCGAAGATGGGCTTGCCCGATCCCGACATGAACCCGCGCCTGCGCGCCGCGGTCAACGCCGCCAAGGCGCAGTCGATGCCCAAGGACAATATCCAGCGCTCGATCGACAAGGCGAGCAAGGGCGACGCCGAGAATTACGAGGAAATCCGCTACGAGGCGTTCGGCCCCGGCGGCGTCAGCCTGATCGTCGAAACGCTGACCGACAATCGCAACCGCACCGTCACCAACGTGCGCACCGCAATTGCCAAGAACGGCGGCAACCTCGGTGCGCCCGGATCGGTCAGCCACGGCTTCGACCGGATGGGGCTGATCAACTACCCGGCCAAAGCCGGCGACGCCGACACGGTGTTCGAGGCCGCGCTCGAAGCCGGCGCCGAGGATGTGTCGTCAAGCGAGGACGGCCACGAAATCTGGACCGAGCAGGGCAGCTTGCACGAAGTCGCCAAGGCGCTCGAGCCGGTGCTGGGGGAGGCCGAGGGCGCAAAGCTCGCCTGGCGCCCGCAGACGATGGTCGAAGTGGACGAGGGCGATGCCGGCACGCTGTTCAAGCTGATCGACGCGCTCGACGACGACGACGACGTCCAGACCGTGTGGGGCAATTACGAAGTGTCCGACGCGGTGATGGAGAAATTGGGTTGAGCGAAGCTCCCTCTCCCGTTGGGAGAGGGAAGGGGCCTACTCGCGAAGCGAGTGGGAAGGGTAAGGGCAGTTCTTGCCGTTCTGCCCTCACCCTTCCGCAGCTGCGCTGCTCCGTCCCTCTCCCGTCGGGAGAAGGAATTTGATCATCCTCGGCCTCGACCCCGGGCTCGGCACCACCGGTTGGGGCTTGATCCGCGCCGAGGGCAACCGGTTGTCGCACCTCGCCAACGGGCAGATCAAGACCGACGCGAAGGAAAGCCTCGCGCGGCGCTTGTCGCACCTCGACAGCCAGCTGGCCGCGCTGATCGCCGACCATGCCCCGCAGGCGGCTGCGGTCGAGGAGGTGTTCGTCAACATGAACCCGCAATCGACGCTCAAGCTCGGCCAGGCGCGCGGCGTCGTGCTGCTGTCGGTCGCGCGCGCCGGGATCGAGCCGGGCGAATATGCCGCGCGGCTGGTCAAGAAAGCGGTGGTCGGGGTCGGCAATGCCGAGAAGCCGCAGGTCCACGCGATGGTCGCGCGGTTGCTCCCCGGGGTGAAGATCGCCGGCGCGGATGCGGCAGACGCGCTGGCGGTGGCGATCTGCCACGCGCATCATGTGGCATCGGCGCGGCGGCTCGGCTGATTTTCCTTCCCTACAACGTCGTGTTCCGGTTATGTCCCCGCTCATGCTGGCGGCCCTTTTTTCGATATCGAGCGGAATGGGGCGCTGCAATGCGCATTGGGCTAACTTTCGCCTAACCTTCCGCGATGCAGCGTCATGATCGCACACCTGAAAGGCATCCTGGCAGGCACCGGCATCGACCATGCGGTGATCGACGTCGGTGGGGTCGGTTATCTGGTCGGCGCGTCTGCCAAAACGCTGGCGGCAATCGGCCCGGTGGGCGAGGCTGCGACTCTATTCACCGAGATGCTGGTGTCGGAGGATTCGATCCGCCTGGTCGGCTTCGCGCGACCCGACGAGCGCGACGCGTTCGTGATGCTGACCGGGGTGCAGGGCGTAGGCGCGCGCGTCGCGCTGGCGATCCTGTCGGTGCTCGACCCCGCCGATCTGGTTCGCGCGGTGGCGGCGCAGGACAAGGCGATGGTCGCGCGCGCCAACGGCGTCGGCCCCAAGCTCGCCGAGCGCATCGTCCGCGAATTGAAGGACAAGGTCGGCGGCGTGATCCCGGGCACGCTCACGCCGGTGTCGGCGGCGAGCGGCGCGGCGGCGGACGCGGTGTCGGCGCTGCTCAACCTGGGGTTCCGGCCAGCCGAGGCGAATGCCGCGGTCGGCGCGGCGGAGGAGGAATTGGGCGCGGGCGCGGGCCTCGACGCGCTGGTGCGGCTGGCGCTGCGGAAGGCGGCGAAGTGAGCGAAGACGCCGCCCTCCCCACCCGCCGCGCCACGTGCGCCTGTGGGCAACTCGCGATCCAGTGCGAGGGCGAGCCGGTGCGCATCTCGGTGTGCCATTGCCTCAATTGCCAGAAAAGGTCGGGCAGTTCTTTCGCGGCGCAAGCGCGCTTTCCAGTGGATCGGACCAAGATCACCGGCCAGTCGAAGCAGTGGAGCAAGGCGGGCGACGAGGGCAACGTGGCAACCTTCAGCTTTTGTCCGGAGTGCGGCTCGACCGTGTTCTACCACGCCCGCCCGTTCCGCGACCTTGTCGCTGTCGCGATCGGCGCGTTTGCCGATCCCGATTTTCCTCAGCCCCAATATACGGTCTACGAAAACCGCAAGCACGCCTGGGTCGAGATCGTCGGCGACGGAATCGAGCACGACATCACATGACCGACGACGACCGCCTCCTCGCCCCGTTGCGCAAGCCCGACGATGTCGACGCCGCGCTGCGCCCCAAGACGCTCGACGAGTTCGTCGGGCAGAAGGCGGCGCGCGAGAATTTGCGCGTGTTCATTTCCGCGGCGAAGGCGCGCGGCGAGGCGCTCGATCATGTGCTGTTCTTCGGGCCGCCGGGGCTCGGCAAGACCACATTGGCGCAGATCATCGCGCGCGAAATGGGAGTGGGGTTCCGCGCGACGTCGGGGCCGGTGATCGCCAAGTCGGGCGATCTCGCCGCGCTGCTGACCAATCTCGAGGACGGCGACGTGCTGTTCATCGACGAGATCCACCGGCTCCAGCCCGCGGTCGAGGAAGTGCTCTATCCGGCGATGGAGGATCGCGCGCTGGATTTGATGATCGGCGAGGGGCCGTCGGCGCGGTCGGTGCGGATCGATTTGCCGCGCTTCACGCTGGTCGGCGCGACGACGCGGCAGGGGTTGCTGACCACGCCGCTGCGCGATCGCTTCGGCATCCCGGTGCGGCTCAATTTCTATACCGTCGACGAACTCGAACGCGTCGTCACCCGCGCGGCGACCTTGCTCGACCTCCACGTTTCCCCCGACGGCGCGCAGGAGATCGCCCGGCGCGCGCGGGGCACGCCGCGGATCGCGGGACGATTGCTGCGTCGAGTGCGCGACTTCGCCAACGTGGCGGGCCGCGAAACGGTCGATGCCGAGGCCGCCGACGCCGCGCTGACCCGGCTCGAGGTCGACAAGCTCGGGCTCGACGCGATGGACCGGCGTTATCTCATGATGATCGCCGACATCTACCGCGGCGGGCCGGTCGGGGTCGAAACGCTGGCCGCGGGCCTAAGCGAACCGCGCGACACGATCGAGGAAGTGATCGAGCCCTATCTGATCCAGCTCGGCCTCGTCGCGCGGACCGCGCGCGGACGGTGTCTCAACGCCAGCGGATGGAAGCATCTCGGTCTCAACCCGCCCGCCACGACGCAGGATGGATTGTTCGACTGAAGCGGCGAGCCGGCTCGGCGGGGTTGCCACTCCGACCCTAGTCGTTAGAGCCTCTTAACCATGACGGCCGACGCAACCGATCAGCCCGTCGAAGGACGCTTCGACGGACGCGAGCATCGATTCCCGGTGCGCGTCTATTTCGAGGATACGGACTTGTCGGGCGTGGTCTATCACGCCAATTACCTGCGCTTCATGGAGCGCGCGCGGTCCGACATGCTGCGGCTGGTCGGGGTTGATCAGCGCGGCGTGATGGAGGCGGGCGGCGGCGCTTATGCGGTGTCCGAACTCGCGATCAAATATCACCGCCCGGCCAAGCTCGACGACGCGCTGGTCGTGGTGTCGCGGCTGACTCGGCTTCGTGCGGCTGCGGTCGTCATTCATCAGCGAGTCATGCGCGGTGACGAAACACTGGCCGAAGCAGAGGTGACAGCAGCACTGGTCGCGCCCGACGGGCGGCCGAAGCGCCAACCCGCCGAGTGGGCGGGCGCTTACGAGAAACTGATCTGGAACGGGGAATAACGACGTAATGAACTGGAGTTTCGACCTGTCGCCGAACTCGACCTCGCCGCTCGCGCTGCTGCTTCACGCCGATATCGTGGTTCAGATCGTGATGGGCGGCTTGCTGATCGCTAGCATCTGGACGTGGGCGATCATCATCGGATCGGCCGGGCGGCTGTCGGGCGCGCACAAGGCGATCGGCAAGTTCGAGAGCGATTTCTGGAAGGCCGACGATATCGACGCCTTCTACAAGCGCGAGGCCGACAGCGATCTCGCTGTCGCCAGGGTGTTCGCCGCCGGCGTCACCGAATGGCGGCGATCGACCGCGGGTGGGATCGTCGATCGCGACGGCGTGCGCGAGCGGCTGGCGACGGCGATGGGATCGGCGGTGGCGAACGAGACCGACAAGCTCGCCGACCGACTCAACATCCTGGCGACGGTCGGGTCCGTGGCGCCGTTCGTCGGGCTGTTCGGCACGGTGTGGGGGATCATGACGACCTTCACCGCGATCGCCGCACAGCAGAATACGTCGTTGGTGACGGTCGGCCCGGGCATCGCCGAAGCGCTGTTCGCGACCGCAATCGGGCTGTTCGCGGCGATCCCGGCGGTGATCGCCTACAACCGCTTCAGCCACCGCGTGAACCAGATCGAGGCGCGGCTGAACCGTTTCGCCGACGGCTTCCATTCGACGCTGAGCCGTCAGCTCGAGGCGAAGCGCTAGAGCATGGCGATGTCGCTCCCCTCCGCCCGTGGCAAGGGTCGGCGCGCACCGATGGCGGACATTAACGTGACCCCGCTGGTCGACGTGATGCTGGTGCTGCTGATCATCTTCATGGTCACCGCGCCGCTGATGACCGCGGGCGTGCCGGTCAATCTGCCCGACAGCCGTGCCAGGGCGCTCGAGCAGGACAAGAAGCCGTCGTCGATTTCGATCGAGCGCGACGGCACGATCTATCTCGATGAGAAGGAAGTCACCGAGGCCGCGCTGCCCGATGCGCTCGCATCGATTGCCGCCAAGCGAGATGCCGACGGCAAGCCGCCGCAAGTGCTGCTGCGCGCCGACAAGGGTCTCGACTACGGGCGCGTGATGTCGGTGATGGGCGATCTCAACCGCGCCGGGCTCAACCGCGTGTCGCTCGTGTCGAACGTCAAGGCGGAGCGGTGACGGCGGCCGCTGCCTCTTCCTTCGATCGCAATCGCGCGATCGAGTTCGGCGCGTCGGCCGCGATCCATGTCGCGCTGATCGCCGGGCTGTCGGTGATGTTGCTCAGCCCGCCCAAGCCACCCCCGCCGCCCGCGCCGATGGACGTCACGATCGCCGACGATGTCGGACTAGTTGCCGCCGCGCCGCAGAACCTCACGCCCCCCGCGCAAAGCCAGGCGCCCGACCTCGGCAAGCCTGAGGACGCCGCGCCGGCGGCGCCTGCGCCCGAAGTGGCCGAACCTGTGCCGCCCAAGTCGCAACCCGCCGCGCCGGCACCCCCCAAACCGGCCGAGATCGCTAAGCCGCAGGCCAAGAAGCCCGCACCGCCGGCGCCGCAGCCGGCCAAAGCGCCCGCGCGGCCCGCGCCCTCATCGAACCTCGCGAAGATCGTCGGCAAAGGCAGTGGCGCGACAACCGGGGCGACCGCGAACCGCCCACGCGGGTCATCGCTCGGCAGCGTGATGAGCGGCCTCGGCGCGACACCCAACAATTCGAAATCGAACACCCCGCAGGGCGCGACGATGAGCGCGGCGGCGATGATGGACATCGGCCAGAAGATCAAGCAGCAGGTCCAGCCCTGCGCCAACCGCCAGACCAATCCCGGTCCCGGTGCCGAACGCATCCGCGTGACAATCCGCCTCCGCATCAACCGCGACGGCACGCTCGCGACGCGTCCGACGATCGAGGGGCATGATGGCGTTGATGGCGACAACGCTCGGTATCAACGTCAGGTCGACGACCGCGCCATCGCGACCTTTATGGGTTGCCAGCCGCTCAGGGGTCTGCCCGCCGATCTCTATGACGTCCCCAACGGCTGGAGCAATTTCCTGCTCCGCTACAAGCTTCCCGGATGACCAACATGACCCGACGCCTCCCGCATATTGCTCTGGCCGCCGTGCTTGCGCCGCTCGCACATGCGCAGACCGCGCCCGTACCGACGCCGACACCAACCCCCGGCGGGCTGGTCGTCGATGTCGAGGGCGGCATCTCCGCGCCGATGGGGATAGCGGTCCCGCCGATGCCGACCTCGGAAGTCATCTCGACCCCCGCCGGCCCGACCGATGCGCTCGGCCGCCAGCTCGCCGAGGTGATCACCGGCGACCTCAAGAACTCGGGCCTGTTCAAGCCGCTGCCCAGCGGACAACTGCTCAACGTCCCGTTCGCCGAGGCGACCGCGCCCAACTACACCGGCTGGAGCGCGGCGGGCGCAACCGCGCTCGTCCAGGGTTATGTCCGCTCTAACGGCAACGGCACGCTGACGGTCGGCTGCTACCTCTACGACACCGCGCAACAGCGTGAGCTCGCTCGGCAAGGATATGTGCTGCCGTTCGGCGAGTGGCGCCGCGCCGCGCACAAATGCGCCGACATGGTCTACACCCGGCTGACCGGCGAAGGGCCCTATTTCGACAGCCGCGTGGTCTATGTCTCTGAGACCGGGCCGAAGGGCAAGCGCGTCAAGCGGCTCGCGTTGATGGACCAGGACGGGTTCAACGGGCGCTTCCTGACCAACGGCCAGACGATCGTGCTGACCCCGACCTTGTCGCGCGACCAGCGGCGGATCGCGTACCTGTCGTATCTCGACAAGAAGCCGACGATCTACGTCTATGACATCGCCTCGGGCCGCCAGACCAAGCTTGTCACCGACGTCAGCCTGGCGTTCGCGCCGCGTTTCTCGCCCAACGGCCAGTGGATCCTGTTCTCGATGGCGCAGAACGGGAATACCGACCTCTATCGCATTCCCTCCGGCGGCGGACAGTGGCAGCGGCTGACCACGTCTACGGGGATCGACACCGGGGGCAGCTATTCGCCCGACGGGTCGAAAATCGTGTTCGAAAGCGACCGCTCCGGCGCGCAGCAACTTTATTTGATGAACGCGGACGGTTCCAACCAGCAACGCATCAGCTTCGGCAGTGGCCGTTACGCGACGCCGGCCTGGAGCCCGCGCGGTGATTTGATCGCCTTCACCAAGATGGGCGGTGGATTTCACGTCGGCGTGATGTCGCCGTCGGGCGGTGGCGAGAAGATGCTGACCGACGGCTGGCAGGACGAAGCGCCGAGCTGGGCGCCCAACGGCCGCGTCATCATGTTCTTCCGCTCGACCGAAGGCGGATCGGGGGTCGCCGATCTGTGGTCGGTCGATTTGACCGGCGTGAATGAACGCCGCTTGCCCACGCCATTCGACGGATCGGACCCGAGCTGGGGACCGATCCGCACCGATTGATCGTTTCAAACGAAGTTGAGGGAGTAACCGACCATGGCCACTACCACCACGAAGCTGATCCTGCTCGCCGCGCTCGCCGCGACCGCGGGGTGCGCGAGCAAGCGGCCCAAGGTCCTGCCGCCGGCCGCCGGCGCAATGCCGGTCGATCCCAATGCCGGCGCGAATAATGGCGATGGCGTGGTCTTGCCCGGCAGCCCGCAGGACTTCCAGCGATCGGTGATGAGCGACACGATCCACTTCGCGCTCGATATGTACGACATCGATGCGACCTCGCGCTCGATCCTCGATACGCAGGCCACATGGCTGCTCAAATGGCCCGACCGGCGGATCACGATCGAGGGCCATGCCGACGAACGCGGCACGCGCGAATATAACCTTGCGCTCGGCGACCGCCGCGCCAACGCCGCGAAGAATTATCTCGCGGCGAAGGGCATCAACCCGGCGCGGATCACGACGATCAGCTACGGCAAGGAACGCCCGGTCGCGCTGGGGTCGGACGAAGCGAGCTGGGCGCAGAACCGCCGCGCGGTGACCATCGTCCTGCAATAACGCGCTGGAATTCAAACGATTAGGGCGGTGGCGCGAAGGCGCTGCCGCCCTTTTTCGATTCCGCTTGCGACTCGCTCAATCTCGATATAAATATGATATCATAATAAACGGGAGGGCCCCATGGCCACGATTGCTTCGCCTATAACCGGTCGCCAAGCTGCGCTGAACTTGTCTCACGAACGCGCGGCGTCGACATCGAGCGGCTACCTGATGCTGTTCGTCATGCTGATCGCGATCGTCGTCGCGATTTTCGGCGCGACCCAGATCGATACCAACGCAGCGGTCGGCGTGCCGCTGCTGTTGCTCGGCGCACTCACCTTCGCGTTCGTGATGCCGGGCTTCTACATGCTCCAGCCCAACCAGGCCGCGGCGATCACGTTGTTCGGCAGCTACAAGGGCACCGACCGGACCACCGGTCTCCGCTGGATCGTGCCGTGGTACGGCAAAAAGAAGGTCTCGGCGCGCGCCAACAACATCATATCGGACAAGATCAAGGTCAACGACCTGCGCGGCAACCCGATCGAGATCGCGGCCCAGGTTGTGTGGCGCGTGACCGACACCGCGCAGGCGCTGTTCGATGTCGACGACTATAAGGCGTTCGTGATGGTCCAGATCGAGGCGGCTGTCCGCACGATCGGGTCGCGCTCTCCCTACGACGACTTCGAGCATCAGGAAGTGACCTTGCGCGGCAATCACGACCAGGTCGGCGTCGAGCTGCGCCAGGAATTGATCAACCGGCTGACGATGGCGGGGATCACGGTCGACGAGTGCGGCTTCACCCACCTCGCTTATGCGCAGGAAATCGCTGGCGCGATGCTCCGGCGGCAGCAGGCACAAGCCGTGGTCGCAGCGCGCCAGACGTTGGTCGAAGGCGCGGTCGGCATGGTCCAGATGGCGCTCGAGCAATTGTCAGCGAAGGGTGTGGTCGAGCTCGACGACGAGCGGCGCGCAGCGATGGTGTCGAACTTGATGGTTGTCCTGTGCGGCGAGCGCGACACGCAGCCGATCGTCAATGCGGGCTCGCTCTACCAGTAAGCGCTGACTGATGGCCGCTCCCCCCAAAAAGGCGTTCCCGTTGCGCCTCGATCCCGGCCTGTATGCCGCGATCGAGCGCGCGGCGGCGAGCGACTTGCGGAGCGTCAACGCCCAAGTCGAATGCCTGTTGCGTGAGGCGCTTGGTCGGCGCGGCGTTAAACTGGCGGAGCCGGTCCGCGCCAAGCGCGGCCGGCCGCCCAAGGAGGAAAGCTGACATGCAATCGAATAGCTGCCCCAAATGCCAAGGTTCGATGTCGGAGGGGTTCGTGGCCGATGTGAACCAGCATAGCCAGCGCACCGTCAGCACGTGGGTTACAGGCGCACCGGAAAAGGGCTGGTTCGGTGTAAAGATCGGCAAGAAGCCTCAGTTCGAAATCCAGACGTGGCGTTGCGGGCGCTGCGGTTTCCTGGAAAGCTATGCAAAGGGATGATGCGATGACTGATGGAGACTGGTTCGCGCCGAAACGCTTCGGGTATGGCGCCGGGCTGCCGATCGCGTGGCAGGGTTGGGTGGTGCTCTGCGGGTATCTGATCACGGTCGCCGTCACGGCCGCAACCCTGATGCCGCGCCACCCTTATGTCGTTGTCACCATCCTCATCGCGGCGACGTTGGCGCTGGCCACGGTCTCGGCGCAGCACACCCGCGGTGGGTGGAAGTGGCGCTCGCGGGGAGAGGAATAACGGTCAGCGCGCCGCTTCGCACTGCGTGGCGGGAGATACGCTGACCTTGCCGTCGGTCCCACGGACGAACACGCTGACGTCGCGGCACGACTTGCCCCCGACGCTGCGCGATGGCCCGTAGACCGCGACGGCGCGCTCACCATTGACCGTCGGCAGCGTTGCGACGTCGGGGTCGGGCCGGGCGATTCCCAGGTTCGCATCGTTCGCATCGGATGCGGGAGCTAGCGACCAATCCGCGACGGGGTTTTGAAGGGGCGCGAATCGCGTGACCGGCTTGGCGCTGACGACCTGCCGCGGCTTCGCCTTGTGTCGGGGCGCGACGGACGGGAGCTTGGCGGCGATCGGCATGACCACGGCATATTCGGCGACCGGCGGCGAGGCGCGCAGCACGCTGCCCGACACGACCACCAGGCCCAGCGCCAGCGACGCGCAGCCGATATAGCCCATCGCACGCCACAGCATCGAGCCGCCATGGCCGTCAGCGGCGCGTCGTGCAGACCGATGAAATCGGCTGCTCCGCATGGTAAAATGTAAACGCTTCGACCCGAAGCCGAGCTCTACCTGACGGTTGGTCATCGTCGCTTCGAACCGGTCGCCGGACCAGGGGCCGGGGGGGCGATGATAGGCGATGGTGCGAACGCCAGTGGTCATGGTCGGGGTTTCCTGCGACTCGGTTGCTGGAACCGGCAATCAGAGCGGACGGTATGGTTAACCGCAAGCTTTCGTTGCCCCTCCGCAACCGCGCCACTGTCGCGTCATCCGAGCGCCCGGTCGAGCATTTTGGCGAGTCGCAGCCCGCCGCGCTTTACCTCCAGTCGCACGGTCGGGACCAACCGGTCGATCGCCCCAT
Source organism: Sphingomonas sp. (assembly GCA_039920225.1). Taxonomy (GTDB): domain Bacteria; phylum Pseudomonadota; class Alphaproteobacteria; order Sphingomonadales; family Sphingomonadaceae; genus Sphingomonas. The sequence continues at coordinate 6,085 of JBDSED010000106.1, read as the reverse complement.
TGTCGAGCCGGATGCGCGCCGGCGTCGCGCCGCACGGATCGCCGCCGATCGCCGTGGCGTAGGTCGCGTCGCGCGCGACTTGCCAGCTCTCGCGGCTCCAATCGGTGACGCTGCCCGCCGCGATGCGCGTGCGCTCGTCCGTCGGATAGCGCCGCACCAGACTCGGCCCGGTCGAAATCGCCCGCTCGGCGAGATAGCCGTCCCAGATCGAATGCAGGTTGAGGCGGCTCGCGGTATAGGTGCCATAATCGGCTTTTACGTCGTTGCCGCCCTTGTCACCTTTTTCGCCCGCGTGGAGCGGTTGATGGAGATCACCGACGAAATGAATCAGGAAGACGAGCGCGCGTAAGCGGTCCGCGGTGGGAGCGCGGCGGTCGGCAAGCAGCTTGGCGTCACGGACGATCTGCGCCGATACGCAATTGTCGCCCTTGCATGCTTCGATCAGGTCGAACGGTGCGCAGATATTGACGTCCTGATAGTGCCACGCGTTGGTCTCGCCGAACTTCTGTTTGCCGTCCGGCGTCTTGATCCCCTTGATGCAATCGGCCCACACCGCCGCGTCTTCGATCGTCCCGGCCTTGCATTTGGGCGTGTCGAGCAATTTCTGCTGGCGCAGCAGCGCGAGGATGCGCGTGCGCGTGGTCGGCTTGATGTTGGCCCAGGCGATCTGCGCGATCGTGTGGTGGCCATATTCCCAATAGGCGCCGGCGGGGGCAGCGACGAGGAGCGCGGTGAGCGCGGTGAGCGCGGCGAGGAGGGGGAGGAGGCGCTTCATTGCCACCGCCTACGCCCGTGCCGCGCGGTGCTCAATCCTCGTCGCCGTAGAGTGCCACCTTGCGATCGCCGTCGGCATTGGTCCGGCCGCGATAGAGGCTGGAGGTGGTGAAGCTCCACGCCGCGTGCCCCTGTGCGTCGGCGACGATTACGCCGCCGGTGCCGCCAAGCGCCTGGACCTCAGCCATCACCGTGTCCGCCGCCACCTGAAGGCTTTCGCCGAGGAAACGGACGCGCGCATTGATCTGAAAGGCGACGCTTTCGCGGATGAAGAATTCGCCTGCGCCGGTGCACGACACCGCCGCCCCGCGATCGTCGGCGTAGGTGCCTGCACCGATCAGCGGCGAATCGCCGATCCGGCCCCAGCGCTTGCCGGTGACGCCGCCGGTCGAGGTCGCCGCGGCGATATGCCCCGCCTGGTCGAGCGCCACCGCGCCGACCGTGCCGTATTTCATGTCGACGTCGAACTTGCCGCCGTTGGCCAGCAATTCGTCGAGCTGGCGGCGGCGTTCGGGCACGGCGAACCAGTCGGCATCGGCCTGATCGAGTCCGTGCTCGCGGCTGAACGCATCGGCCCCTTCTCGCCCAAGCAGAACGTGCGCACTTTCTTCCATCACCGCTCGTGCCAGCGTCACCGGGTTCCTGGTCGCGGTAACGCCCGCGACCGAGCCGGCGCGCAAATCGCCACCGTCCATGATCGCGGCGTCTAGCTCGGTCGTGCCTTCATAGGTGAATGCGGCCCCGCGCCCGGCGTTGAAATGCGGATCGTCCTCCAGCACGCGGACCGCCGCCTCGACCGCGTCGAGTGATTTGCCACCGCTGGAGAGTATCGCCGACCCCGCATCGAGCGCGACGTTCAACGCGGCGCGCAGGCCCGCGTCGGTTTCAGGCCGTGTCTGGCTGCGCGCGATCGCGCCGGCGCCACCATGGATTACCAGTGACCAACGGGGGAAGGGTTGCATCATGGCGGCGAGCGGTAGACCCCGCGGTCCGCCGCCGCAATCCGATCAGCGGGCGCAACCAGTTCGCTTCGCGCCCGATCAGGTAGAATGCCCAGCATCCGACGACGGTGGTCGGGACCAGAATCGCGAATTCGGCCGCCGCGCCGAGCCCGAGCGGCTTGAGCGCGAACTCGCCGAGCACGATCACCGTCTGGTGGATCAGGTAGAACGGGAACACCGCCTCGGTCAGCATCGGCCGGATCGCCGCGTCGCGGTTCAGGTATCGCTCGGCGAGGCCGATTAAGGCGGCGACCGCGGCCCAGCATTGCACTTGATGCGCAATCAATAGCGGGTCGCTCAACCATTGCGGCACATGTCCACCGGCATAGTTCAGTTCGATCACCGCGCCGAAGCCATAGCTCGCCATCGCCAGCGCCGCCGCCGGTTTCCACCACCGCACCAACGCCGGCATCACCTGCTGCGACCGGGCGAGGCCGAACCCGAACAGGAAGGCGGGGAAATAAGCGAGGTGCGCGACGCCGTCGTGGATCAAGTCCTGGCTATCGCTCCAGCGGTGGAAGAATACCACCTGGCTGAGCACCAGATAGACCGCCGGGATCGCCAGCGCGCGCCAGCCGCCGAACGCCGTATCGAACCATGACTGCAGCTTCTCCGGGCGCGGCACGAGCAACAGCAGCGACAGCGCCGCGGTATAGGCGAAGAGGTAGCCGACGAACCACAGATGGTTCCACGTCGGCAGCCCGACGCCGTCGATTGCGGCGAACGCAAAATAATCGTGCAGCAAGAAATAGCCGAAGCCGTGTTGGTAATTGTGCTGCGTCACCAGCTCGACCCAGCTTTGCGGCGGTACGAGCACTGCGACCCCGAACGCCAGCGGCACCAGCAGCCGGCTCGCGCGGTTGGTCATGAACCGCGCCACCCCGCCCGATTTGGCGAACAGCGCGCGGCTGGCATAGCCCGACACGACGAACAGCAGGGTCAGCCGCCACGGATTGGTGATCAGCATCGCCACCGACAATCCGTCGACCGGCTGCGCGGTCTTCACATGGAAGCCCCACGGCGTGAACACCATCGCGGTGTGGTACAGAATCAGGACCGCAAACGCCCCAATCCGCAACCAATCCATGCCGTAATGCCGTCCCATCGCCGCGCCATGTAATGGCTGGCGGCGCGATGGCTACCCTCCGCGACGCCGACCGTGCTGATTTGGGCCACAACGGTGGCAGGCCACGTCGGGTTGCGCGCGGATATTTTAAATATGAAGCGGCCCGCGGCGCCACTAACGACGCCGACCAACCGCGCCGCTTAGTCCGGTTCGCCCTTGCCTTGGCGTGGACGCGCTTCCGGCGTATAGGCGTCGCCCATGTCCCTACGTCCCTGGCGCGACATCACGCGCCGTCAGAGCCGCCAGATCATGGTCGGCAACGTCCCCGTCGGCGGCGGTGCGCCCGTCACCGTGCAGACGATGACCAACACCCCGACCAGCGACCCGCGCGCGACGATCGACCAGATTCGCCGCTGCGAGGAGGCCGGGGTCGACATCATACGCGTGTCGTGCCCCGACACCGACAGCACCGCGGCGCTGGGCCAGATTGTGCGCGCCAGCCGCGTGCCGATCGTCGCCGACATCCATTTCCACTACAAGCGCGCGCTCGAAGCGGCGGATGCGGGCGCCGCGTGCCTGCGCATCAACCCGGGCAATATCGGCTCGGCCGAGCGGGTCAATGAAGTGGTCAATGCGGCCAAGGCGAACGGCTGCGCGATTCGCATCGGGGTCAATGCCGGCAGCCTCGAGAAGGACCTGCTCGAAAAATATGGCGAGCCGTGCCCCGAGGCGTTGGTCGAATCCGCGCTCGACCATATCAAACTGCTCCAGGACCGCGATTTCCACGAATTCAAGGTCGCGGTGAAGGCGAGCGACCTGTTCCTCGCGGTCGCCGCCTACCAGCAGCTCGCCGACGTCGTCGATTGCCCGCTGCACCTTGGCATCACCGAGGCGGGTGGGTTCGTCGGCGGGACGGTCAAGTCGTCGATCGGGATCGGCAGCCTGTTGTGGTACGGCATCGGCGACACGATCCGAGTGTCGCTTTCGGCCGAGCCCGAAGACGAGGTCCGCGTCGGGTTCGAGATCCTCAAGGCGCTCGGCATCCGCAACCGCGGGGTGCGCGTCGTGTCGTGCCCGAGCTGCGCGCGGCAGGGCTTCGACGTGATCCGTACGGTGCAGGCGCTCGAAGAGCGGCTCCAGCACATCCGCACGCCGATGTCGCTGTCGGTGCTCGGCTGCGTCGTCAACGGCCCCGGCGAAGCGCGCGAGACCGATATCGGCATCACCGGCGGCGGCAACGGCAAGCACATGGTCTACCTGTCGGGGGTCACCGATCACCATGTCCAGGACGCCGACATGATCGAGCATATCGTCAAACTGGTCGAGGCCAAGGCGGCGGAGATCGAGGCGAGCGAGCAGGCGCAGGCGGCGTGAAGGCGCTTATGCTGGCGCTCGCTGTCCCGGCGCTGATCGCCGCGGCGCCGAATCCCGAGGCCCGGCCGTTCGGCCATCCCGAGCAAGCACAACGCGACGTCGCCGCCGCCATGGCGCGCGCGTCGGCGAACGGCCATCGCGTCATTCTCGTGTTCGGGGCGAACTGGTGCCACGACAGCCGCGCGCTCGCCGGCTGGTTCGCTACGCCGCGCTTCCGCGGGATGCTGGCCGGCAAGTATGAAGTCGTGTGGATCGACGTCGGGCGGAAAAACAAGAATCTCGACCTCGCGCGGCGGTTCGGGCTCGATGGGATCGCCGCCACGCCAACCGTGCTGATCGTCGATGCAGGCGGCAAGCCGATGAACCTCGCCGACGCGCCCGGATGGGGCAATGCATCCACCCGGACGGGCGACGCGATATTCGATTATTTCGCCAAGCGGTAAGCGCGGCGTTAAGCATCCCGCTAAAGCGGACCGCAATCGGCGCCTGTTACGGCACGCGTCATGAAATTCGCTTTCCTCGCCGTCACGATGTTGGGCATTCTGGTCGGTCTGCTGCTGCCGGGCAGCAAGCCCAAGGCCGCGCCGCCACCCGTGCTGGCCGCCGTCGCGACCGCCGACCAGCCGCGCGAAACGGTGCTCGAACGCGAGGATAACGGTCACTTCTTCACCGTCGCCGACGTCAATGGCGAGCCGATTAAGTTCGTCGTCGATACCGGTGCGACCACCGTCGCCTTGACCCAGGACGATGCCCGCCGCGCCGGCGTCAAGTTCGATCCCGGCCAGTTCGAAGTCGTCGGCAGCGGCGCGTCGGGTGCGGTGCGCGGGCAGGAAGTGCTGCTCGACGACGTCGTGCTCGACGGCAAGCGCGTGAGCGGCATTCACGCGCTGGTGCTCGACGGCCTGGGCATCTCGCTGCTCGGGCAGAACTATCTTAGCCACGTCGACATTTCGATCGTCGGCAACAAGATGGTCCTCAAATAATCCACGCGCCCTCCTTGTGACGTCATAAGGAGGAGGGCTGGTGACGTGACGATCCCGGCCCGCTATCGGCCGGTGATGACCCGCCGCGCGCCTTCCCAAGCTCTGGTCTTCGCGGTCGCGGTCGCGGGAATCGCGATCTTTTCGTCGATGGACGCAGTGATGAAGGGGCTGACGCTCCAGATCGGGGCGTTCACGACCTTGTTCTGGCGGACGCTCGCGGGGATCGCGTTCACCGGGCTGATCTATTTGCCGACGCGCAAGGCCTGGCCGTCGCGTGGCGTCATGCGCGTCCATCTGATGCGCGCCTGCGTATCGGCGGTAATGGCGGTGACCTTCTTCTGGGGGCTGGCGAAGATCCCGATGGCGCAAGCGATCGCGCTCGCCTTCATCGCGCCGTTGCTGGCGCTGTTCGGCGCGGCCTTCGTGCTCAAGGAGCGCATCCCGCCGCGCGCCATCATCGCTTCGCTGATCGCGTTCGGTGGGGTCGGCGTGATCATGCTCGGTCAGGCCAGCGCGGGGCCCAATCACGAGCGTTTCGTCGGCACCGTCGCCGTCCTGCTCTCCGCGGTCTGCTACGCCTACAACATCGTGCTGATGCGCCAGCAAGCGATGGTCGCCGGGCCGAGCGAAGTCGCGTTTTTCCAGAGCGTGATCGTCGGCGTGATCTTCGCCTGCTTCGCGCCGTTCTTCGCCGCGGTGCCCGACGCACGGCACATCCCCGCGATCGTGCTCGCGGCGGCGCTGGCGACGGTGTCGCTGCTTATCCTCGCCTGGGCCTATGCGCGCGGCGAGGCGAACTATCTCGCGCCGACCGAATATACCGGGTTCATCTGGGCGGCCTTGTGGGGCTGGGTGGTGTTCCACGAGCCGGTCGCGCCCTATACGCT
>JBDSED010000105.1:0-6498 GCA_039920225.1 Sphingomonas sp. | reverse complement strand
TCACCAGCGCCGCCAGCTCGCTGCTGTATTATCTGCTCAAGAACCCCGAATGGCAGGGCAAGCTGCGCGCCGAGGCGATGGCGGTGACGGGCGGCACCGGCAACGTGGCCTACGACGACGTGGGGCGGATGGAACTGACCGAGATGGCGTTCAAGGAATCGCTGCGGCTGATCCCGCCAGTGCCGGGGCTGCCGCGCCGCGCGCTGCGCGAATTCACCTTCAAGGGCTTCCGCATTCCCGCCGGAACCCAGGTTGGGATCAGTCCGCAGATCGTCCACAAGATGCCCGAACACTGGCCCGATCCCATGCGCTTCGATCCGCTGCGGTTTACCCCCGAGGAGGTGGCCAAGCGCCACAAGTATGCCTGGGTGCCGTTCGGCGGCGGCGCGCACATGTGCGTCGGGCTGCACTTCGCCTACATGCAGATCAAGATTTTGGTCGCGCAGCTGCTGATCCGCTACGAGCTCGTGCTGGAAGAAGGCTACGATCCGCCATGGGCACCGTGGCCGATCCCCAAGCCCAAGGACGGCATGCGGATGACGTTCAGGCCGCTGGCGGACTGAGTATCGGCTCGCTCCCCTTCAGGGGAGAGATACGCAGGCTTGCGAGCGAAGCGAACTAGCCGAAGTTGAGAGCGGCCGACGTTGCGCTCTAGCTCGCCCCTCTCCCAACCCTCTCCCCGGCGGGGAGAGGGCTATCGTCGTCGCTGCCGTCATCGGCGCGCACGGTGTGGCGGGGGAGGTCCGGCTCAAGGTGTTCGCGGACGACCTCAAGCCGTTCAAAAGCTTCAATGAAGGCGCGCTGACGCTCAAGTCGCTGCGCCCGACGCCGCAAGGCGCGATCGCACGCTTCGCCGAGATCACCGACCGTAACGCCGCCGAGGCTTTGCGCGGCACCGAATTGACCGTGTCACGGTCTGTGCTGCCGCAGCTGGCAGAGGGCGAATATTATCACGCCGACTTGATCGGGCTGCCCGCAGTGTCGGACGCCGGGGAAGCGCTCGGCCGCGTCGTGTTGGTCGAGAATTTCGGCGCGGGCGACGTGATCGAGATCGAGCGGCCCGACGGCAAGCGCTTCATGGTGCCGATGCGGCCTGCGGCGGTGCCCGAATGGGATGCCGACCGCCTCGTGGTGACTGCGGCGTTCGCTATCGCCTGATCGCTTCCTGTTGGTCGAGCAGATTGCGGATGGTCGTGGCCGCGACGCCCGCTTCGCCCATCGCGTGACTGATCTGATCGAGCCCTTTCACGACGTCGCCCGCCGCGAACAGGCCGGGAATCGACGTGCGCTGGTGGGCATCGACCTCTAGACATCCGTCGTCGCTCGCGCGGGCACCCGCAGCCACCGCCAGTTCGGACCGGATGACCGAACCTAATGCCGGATAGATCGTGTCGAATACCCGCTCCCCATCGGGCGTAGCAACGCGGATCGTGTCGCCATGGACGGTAATCGGCGTGCAGGGGCCTTCGAGATGCTCGATTCCGGCGTCCTGGAGCTCGGCGCGGCAGGCCTCGTCGAGATCGTGCGCGGCGCCAGGCGCGATCAGCGTCACATGCTTGCTGAAACCGCGCAGGAACAGCGCCTCGCGCACGCCGTGGTCGCCGGTGCCGATCACACCGACGTTTTTGTCGGTCACTTCGTATCCATCGCAAATCGGGCAGTAGCGGATCAGGCCCTTGGCCAGTGCGGCATCATGCTCGTCGAGCGGCATGTCTGGCCGGTTATTAATCACGCCAGTCGCGAGCAGGACGGTGCGCGCCTGGATGCTGCGGTCCGCGATCCGCACTGTGAAGCCGCCGTCACTTGGCTCGATCCCATCGACATGCGCGTCCTCGCGCACCGCGCCGAAGCGTTCGGCCTGGCGGCGCATCAACTGGAGCAGTTCGACACCCGGAATGCCTTCGGGATAGCCGGCGTGGTTGTTGGTGCGCGGGATCAGCGCGGCGCGGCTCGATCCGTTGTCGAACAGCCGGATGCGGAGGTGGAACCGCGCGAGATAGATCGCCGCGGTCAGCCCCGCCGGTCCAGCGCCCACGATGATGCAGTCGTCGATCTCGGTCATGCCCATCCCTTGCCAATTACTGCCCCAACGCGGATGGAGCCGCAATGTTCGCCGCGACCGTCCTGACGCTCTATCCGGAGATATTTCCGGGCCCGCTCGGCGTGTCGCTCGCGGGACGAGCGCTCGGGGAAGGCAAGTGGGGCCTTAACGCGGTCAACATCCGCGACTTCGCGATCGACAAGCACCGTACCGTCGATGAAACGCCGGCCGGGGGCGGGGCAGGGATGGTGCTGCGCGTCGACGTCCTTGCCGCGGCGATCGATAGTGTGAGTGACGGCCGCCCGATCCTTGCCATGACACCGCGCGGAGCGCCGCTGACGCAAGCGCGGATTCGCGATCTTGCGGCCGGCCCCGGCGCGATCATCCTGTGCGGTCGCTTCGAAGGGTTCGACGAGCGAATCTTCGAAGGTCGCAACGTCGAACAGATCTCGATCGGCGACTATATCCTCTCCGGCGGAGAGATGGGCGCGCTGGTCCTCCTCGACGCTTGCATTCGGCTGCTTCCCGGCGTAATGGGCGCGCCTTCCAGCGGTGTGGACGAGAGCTTCGAGACGGGGCTGCTCGAATATCCGCATTATACCCGACCAGTCGACTGGGAAGGGCGCACGATCCCCGAAGTGCTGCGATCGGGGGATCATGCGAAGATAGCGGCCTGGCGTAAAGCACAGGCCGAGATCGATACACGGTTACGGAGACCGGATCTTTGGGAGCGCCATGAGGGCGCTCGGGTCCAGCCTCCCTCTGGCGCGCGGCAGAAGAAGGACGAATGACATGAACGTCATCCAGACGATCGAAGCCGAGAACATCGCCAAGTTTCTCGAAGCCAAGAAGATCCCCGAATTCCGCCCCGGCGACACGCTGAAGGTCGGCGTGAAGGTGGTCGAAGGCGAGCGCACCCGCGTCCAGAATTACGAAGGCGTGTGCATCGCGCGTTCGAACAAGGGCATGGGCTCCAACTTCACCGTGCGAAAGATGTCGTTCGGTGAGGGCGTCGAGCGCGTTTTCCCACTCTATTCGCCGAACATCGACAGCATCGAGGTCGTCCGCAAGGGCGCGGTGCGTCGTGCCAAGCTCTATTACCTGCGTGGCCGCACCGGCAAGTCGGCACGCATCGCCGAACGCCGCGACACGCGTCCCGCCAAGGGCGAAGCCGCCGCGGAGTAACTTTCGCCCGCTTTTCGCCGAAAACAGGGTGTCGGAGCGATCCGGCGCCCTTTTTTCGTTGCTTGACGCGCCAAGAGAGCGAGCGCAGCCTCCACCGAATAAACGTGGAGGATAGCATGCATATATCACCAATCGCGCGCGTGACGATTGCCGGTCTCACGCTGTTGGCCGTTGCGGGCTGCGGCGAAGCCGGCGGCAGCAGCGCGGCCGACGTCGCCAAGACGACGGATCAGGCCCGGACGAGCGTTGCGGGAATATCCGCCGCGTATAACGCGCACGACGCGGTCAAGGCGGCGAGCTACGACGCGCCCGATTATGTCAGCATGTTCCACGGCTTCGGCACCGCGGTTGGCCCGGCCGCCGATATCGCATCGATGAAGGAACAGTTCGCCGATCCCGCTGCGCGGTTCGATCTGAATATCCAAAGCGTCGATGTCTCAAAGGCGGGTGACGTGGCGGTCGTCCGGTCGCTCTATCAATACACCTTCACCGATCCCAAGACCAAGAAACCATCGAGCGAGAACGGCAATTGGGTCGCCGGCTTCAAGCGCCAGGCCGACGGCTCGCTCAAGCTCGCTTGGTCGATCGGCGCGAACACACCGGCGGCGGCGTCCGCAGATAAGCCCAAGACCTGACGGCTCTTTACTGACGACTGCCATATCGCAATAAGTCACCAACGCTCGCGGGTCGCCGGGCGGCGAGGGAGTCGCGTGAGGATGCAGACATGGATGATCGGGCTCGCTGCGGCGATTGCGCCTGTGGTGGTGTTGGGCGGCGCGGCGATGGCCGCTGACGAGAGCGCTCAGCCGCTGACGCTCGAACGGATTTTCGCCAGTCCCGACCTCGCCGGCCCTCAGCCGCAATCGATGAAACTGTCGCCCGACGGCAAGCTGGTAACGCTGCTCAAGCCGCGGCCGGACGAGAAGAATCGCTTCGACCTGTGGGCGCTCGACACCGCGACCGGACGGGAGCGGATGCTGGTCGATTCGAAGAAGGTCGGCAGCGGCGCCGACCTGACCGAAGCCGAGAAAATGCAGCGCGAGCGCGACCGCACGCTGACCGGCAAGATCGGGATCGTCGCCTACGATTGGGCGCCCGACGGCAAGTCGATCCTGGTGCCGCTCGACGGCGACCTCTATCTCGCGACGCTCGACGGCAAGGTGACGCGATTGACTAACTCGCCTGGCGGCGAGCTCAACCCGGTGATCAGTCCAGCGGGTGGCTATGTCAGCTTCGTCCGCGACCAGAATCTGTTCGTTCAGCCGTTGGGGGGCGGCGCGGCGAAGGCACTGACCAGCGATGGCGCGGATACGGTGCATTGGGGCGAAGCCGAATTCGTGGCGCAGGAGGAAATTCATCGCCGCACGGGCTATTGGTGGTCGCCCAACGACCGCCTGATCGCGGTCGAGCGGTTCGACGAAGCGCCGGTCGGCGTCGTCACGCGCGCGGCGATCGGGGCCGACGGAACACGCGTGTATAGTCAGCGCTATCCGGCCGCGGGCACCCCCAATGCCGTGGTCGCGATGTACGTGATCGACCCGACGACGGGTGCGAAGGTGAAGGTCGACCTGGGCAACGATCCCGACATCTATCTGGCGCGGGTCGAATGGATGCCCGACGGCAAGACCTTGCTGATCCAGCGCGAAAATCGCGAACAGACCCAGCTCGACATGCTCGCGGTCGATCCGACGACGGGCAAATCGAAGGTTTGGTTCAGTGAAAAAGCAGCGGCGAAAAGCTGGATCAACCTGACCGACAATTATCGCGCGCTCGACGATGGCAGCCTGATCTGGTGGTCCGAACGCGACGGCTTTGGTCACCTCTATCGTTTCGCCAAGGGCAAGTGGACGCAGCTGACCAAGGGTCCGTGGGTCGTTACCAAGCTGGTCGGCGTCGATCAGGCGCGCGGGCGGGTGTATTTCGTCGGTAACAAGGACGATTTCCTCGAGCGGCAGCTCTATGCCGTCGACCTGGCACGGCCCAACCAGATCACGCGATTGACCGAAAGCGGCTGGTGGAACGGTGGCGCGGTGATGGATAACGCGGCGACGCGGGTGATCGTGACTCGCTCCAGTCCCGACCAGCCCCCGCAAACCTATCTCGCCGACACTACGGGCAAGCGAATCGCCTGGATCAACGAGAATGCAGTGAAGCCGGGGCACCCCTATTACCCCTATCTCGGGCAAAAAAGGCAGCGCACCTTCGGCAGCTTCAAGGCGTCTGACGGGACGACGCTCTATTACGAGATGATCACGCCCAAACTGGAGCCGGGCAAGCGCTATCCGGTCTTTTACTGGCATTATGGCGGGCCGGGGACGGGACAGTCCGTGACGCATGAATGGGGTGACCCGCTGAACCAGTATATCGCCGATCAGGGATACATCTTTTTTCGGATCGACAATCGCGGGGTAAACAATCGCGGCAAGGCGTTCGAGGATCACCTCTATCGCGCGATGGGCGGCGTCGAGGTCGAGGACCAGCTCGCGGGCGCCAAGTGGCTCAAGGCGCAATCCTATGTCGATCCCGACCGGATCGGCACGTATGGCTGGTCGTACGGCGGCTATATGACGCTCAAGATGCTGGAGGCTGATCCAGGGGTCTATGCCGCGGGCATTGCCGGCGCGCCGGTAACCAAATGGGAATTGTACGACACCCATTACACCGAACGTTATCTGGGCAATCCGAAGACGGATCCGAAGACTTACGCGGTGTCCAATGCGATGGGCGATGCGACCAAGATCAGCGACCCGCTGCTGTTGATGCATGGCATGTCGGACGACAATGTCGTGTTCGACAATTCGACTGCATTCGTCGCCAAGTTGCAGGCCGCCAATCGTCCGTTCGAGATGATGTTCTATCCGGGCAAGACCCATGCCGCGGTGAAGAATGCCCATGCATGGCGGACGATTCTCGATTTCTTCGACCGCACGGTGAAGAACAAGCGCTAGAGCTCGCGCAGCGCGACGATCAGGCGATCGACCTCTTCGGCGGTGCTGTAATGGCATAGCCCGACGCGAAGCAGCCCGCCCGCGTCGGTCAGGCCGAGCCGATCTATCACCTCGATCGCATAGAAATGCCCGGACCAGGCGAAGATACCGCGGTCGGCGAGGTGCTGAGCGATGGCGTGTGGGTCGTACCCCTTGAGCGTGAAGGAGAAGGTCGGGACGCGGCCTTCCATTGTCGGTGGTCCCCAGAGCTTGAGGCCAGGGACCGTCGCGAAGCCGGACAGCAGGTATTCGCCGAGCCCGCGTTCGTATCTGGCGATCGCGGTC
>JBDSED010000104.1:0-6817 GCA_039920225.1 Sphingomonas sp. | reverse complement strand
ACCTGGCGGCGCTAATCGGCGGCAAGTCGCGCGCGTCCGAAATCCTACGGCGGCGGCGTGCTTTGACCCTGCCGATGATCCGCCGGATTTCACGCGAATGGCACGTGCCGGAACGACTGCTCGTTCGTGAATATACATTGGAGAGCCAAGGCGGCTGACACCGCACACATAACCCTTCCAATGTAGGATTTCGTCTGAAATACGCTGGTCGATGCGCGACCAGCCTCCTTCCCCTCCGCCCGTCGCCGAGCCCGAAGAGCTCGCGCCCGACGATTATCTGCTGACCTTCGTCACCGTCCCCGGTCGCGCCCGGCGTGACGGCTGGACGCCCGAGCGGCAGCGCGGGTTCATCGAGGTGTTGCGCACGACCGGCGTGGTGGCGGGGGCGGCGCGCGCCGTCGGGAAATCGGGAGTCAGCGCCTATAACCTGCGCAAGCGCCAGGGCGCCGAGGGTTTCGCCGCCGCATGGGACCGCGCGATGGACGACGCGCGCGACGACGCACTCGACCTGGCGATGGAGCGCATGCGGCATGGCTATGTCACACCGCGCACCTATCGCGGGCGCTTCGTCGCGACGGTCCACCGCTTTGACCATCGCCTCGCGTTCGCGGCGCTCCGCTTTGCCAACCGCGCGGCGACGAAAGTTAAAACTTGAAGCGGTTTACCGGTAACTTTCGCGGGTCCGTTGCCCCCAACCTGTCTCCCACCCGACCATCGCGTTCAGGAACCATGCCCGCGCTGGGTCGTATCACCGGGGTAGCCCTATATCGGGCACGAGAGGATAGAATCATGAAACGCATGCTGATCGCGGCCGGGATGGCCGCCATGCTGCTGGGCGCGGCCCCGGCCGTTGCCGCCCCCGTCGCTTCGGGGATCGAAGCGCCGCAGGACCGGAACGCGGTCACCGGCGGCTACGGTGAGGGATATCGCGACGATGCCGTCGTCGATCGCCGCGGCGACCGCTGGCGCGACAACGACCGCCGCCGCGACGGCCGCTGGGACAATCGCCGCGACAATCGCGACTGGCGCGGGAATGGCCGTGACGATCGCAACTGGCGCGGCCGCCATCGCGGCTGGGGCAACAATTGCAAGAACGTGCGCCGCCACCATCGCTGGGTGCGCGTCTGCTATCGTCGCTGATCGGCGGACACGAAAAAGGGGGCGGCCCGCAAGCCGCCCCCCGCTTTCGTCGCCCGTTTCGATAGACGTCAGATGGTCGCCTCGACGAAGGTCGTGGTCTCGGGCTTGGTCAGCCCGCCGGCCTTGTAGCCCGCGATCAGCTCTTCCTTGCGCGCCCGCAGCTGGTCGCCGAGCGCATCCATGTCGAGACCGGCCTTACGCGCCTGGCTGAAGATGCCCTCCATTCTGGCTTCTTCTTCCTCGACGTGATGCTCGATCTGTTCGGACAGCACCTTGACCTTGGCGTCGTAATATTCGTCGTCGGGGCCGCCCGCCTCGATCTCGGCAATCAGCACCTTGGCGCCGTCATGCTCGACATAGGCCTCCTTGAGCATGTCTTCCTCGACGTGTCCCTCGCACGCCGGGTAGAAGATTTCCTCCTCGATCTGCGCGTGGACCGTCAGCTCGAGACATATCTGCAAGGCGATCTTTTCCTTGGCGCCGTCGCCCTTGGCACCCTCGAACTTTTCGAACAGCTCTTCGACGGCACGGTGATCGGCCTTGAGCAGCGCGATCGCGTCGGGTTTGTCGGCCATGGTTTCCTCCGTGATGATATCGCGGCTTCAACCACGAAAACCAGGGATCGTTCCCGTTGCGAATCGTTAGCGCCCGCTTCGCTTCAGCCACCGGTTGCCCGCGAACACCGCCAGTGCCCAGGCGGTGCCGAAGCTCCACCCCGCCAGCACATCGCTCGGCCAATGCACGCCCAGATACACCCGGCTGCATCCGATCAGGACCGCGAGGACCGCACCGAACGCGACGATCGCCCCTCGCGCCGCCCAACTCTTCGCGCCCTCCGCCAGCATCAGCGCCAGCGTCAGGTACAGCGCGGCGGAGACCATCGCATGCCCGCTGGGGAAACTTGCGTCGGTGACTTGCGCCAGATGCGGCACGAGCGCCGGGCGCGGGCGAGCGATCCACGCCTTCAGGCCATTGTCGATCAACGACGCCCCGATCAGAGACACCGCGATCCACGCCGCCTCCGCCCGCTTGCCGACCCATAAGAGCCAGGCAAGTCCCGCGATCCCGAACAACCACATCAACGTCGCGCCGCCCAGTGCAGTGATGTCGGTTGCGGATTGCAGCAGCCAGTGCGGGCCGATCGGCGTCTGCGGATGCCCCGGCACGCGCAACGCCAGCAGCAGCCGCGTGTCGAAGCTCCAACCCTCGCCCTCGATCAGTTCGTCGGCCAGATGCGCGCCGAGCCCGACCAGCGACACGACGAGCAGCCCGAGCGCCGGCCATAGCCAGGGACGCATGATTTTCGGTTGGGGATTGTCGGCGCTCACCGCGGCGACCTTGGCACAGGAGCGCGTGGTGAAGCTAGCGCTCGACCGTCATCAGCGGCGCGGCGGCGAAACGCTCGTCGGCCGGATCCCAAAGCTCGCTGGTCTGGAACGGGCGATCGGTAATGCTGATGTCACCCAGTCCGTCGAGCTTGAACACGCCCATCTTATATTCCTTGGGCACCACACCATCGCGCTCCAGCGTCACGCCGCCGACGTGCAGCGCATCGTGCTTCGTGAACAGCACGTGCGGGGCCAGGATCACCGCCTGGCGGTTGTACGTCGCGGCGACGCAGTGCTTGATAACGATCGCCTGGAGGATCGTCGGTGTCGCGCCGCTCGGCGCCGGCTCGGGCTTCTCGGACAGATACATGCCGACGGCATAGCATTTATGGTGCAGTGCAGCAAGGACGTCTGTCAGTATCCGCTCATCGAATACGGCCGTGCGACAATGCTCGTTCCCCAGGCCTTGTTCGGCGTCGCACTCATCGTGAACCGCAACTCGCCGCCGCGCTCGATTTCGTCGTGGGTGATGTAGACGCGAGTCAGCGGCTTACCATTCAGCGTGACCGCGCCGACATAGATGTTGGCATCGCTCGTCCCGTCGGCGACGATCGTGAAGCGCTTGCCGTTGGGCAGCTTGACCGTTGCGCGGTCGACAAACGGGCGGCCGATCACATATTGCCCGCTGCCCGGAGCGACGGGGTACAAACCCAGGCTCGTGAACACCAGCCATGCCGACATCTGGCCGATATCGTCATTGCCCGACAGGCCTTTTTCGGTGTCGTTATACTGGCTGTCGACGATCTGCTTGAGCCGCGCCTGCGTTCGCCACGGCGCCCCGGCGAACGCGTAGAGATAGGCGACATGGTGGCTCGGCTCGTTGCCGTGGATGTATTGGCCGATCAGCCCGGCGATATCCTCCGACTTCGAATAATCCACCTTCGAATTGTCGAAATCGAACATCGCATCGAGCTTCGTCACGGTCGCCGCGTCGCCGCCGAGCAGCCTGATCAACCCGCCCTGGTCGTGCGGCATGAACCAGGAATATTGCCAGGCATTGCCCTCGGTATAGTCGGACCCATAGTTGATCGCGGTCGGGTCGAACGGTACGCGAAAAGACCCGTCGGCCTTTCGCGCACGCAGCCAGCCGCTCTTTGCGTCGAAGCTGTTGCGCCAATACGCCGCGCGCTTCTCGAACGTGGCGGCGACGTCCAGCCGCCCCATCTTCCGCGCCATCCGCGCGATGGTCCAATCGTCATAGGCATATTCGACCGTCTTCGATGCCGCTTCGGGCTCGCGGTCGATCGGGACGTAGCCGAGCTGCAGGTAATCGCCGAGCCCGCCATAGGGCGCGTAGGTCGCGCTCGCGACCATTGCGTCGAGCGCCTTGTTGGCATCAAACCCGCGGATGCCTTTCAGGTATGCGTCGGCGATCACCGGGACGGCGTGATAGCCAATCATCGTCCATGTTTCCTGTCCCTGAAACTGCCAGACCGGCAGGATGCCGTAAGGGCTCTCCTCACGGCTTACGATCAACGAGCGGACGACATCGCTGGTGGTCGATGGCGGCTGGACGATCGTGAGCAGCGGATGTTCGGCACGGAACGTGTCCCACAGCGAAAAGGTCGAGCGGAAGGTGAAACCTTCGGCCTTCCGGACCTGGTCGTCGGGCCCGCGATAACGCCCGTCGACATCCGACAACACGCTGGGCGCCATCAACGAATGGTAGAGCGCGGTATAGACCGTGCGCTGCATCTTCTCGCCGGCCTGGATGTGTAGCACCGACAGCGCCTTGTTCCAGGCAAGCTCGGTCTTGGCGCGGATCGCGTCGAAATTACCCTGCTCGCTGGCGAGGTTGGCGACCGCGCCATCCTCATCGACCGTAGAGATGCCGACCTTGACCTCCAGCGGCGCATCGATCCGTCCGAAATCGAGCCGCGCGACCAACGCCCGCCCTTTGAGTTCGGCGATGTCGGAGCCGCTCCGCCCCGGCCCCTTGAAGCCGCGATACGGCACATCGGTCTCGCGATTCTCAAAATCGTGCCCGGCCAGCGGCCGCGAGAAGCGCATCGCGAAGAACAATTTGCGCCCCGGCGCCCAACCGCGCGTCTCGCGCCCGCCCGTCAGCGTGCCATCGGGCCGCAGCCGGATCGACGACCACGACACTTTTCCCGGATAATTATAGAGGCTGGTGCGCAGGTCGAAAACCAGATGCGCGGACTTGTCCTTGGTGAAGGTGTAACGGTGCACCCCGACCCGCGTGCCCGCGGTCATCTCCGCCCGGACGCCGGGGTCGGTCAGCGTGACGGCATAATATCCCGCGCTCGCAACTTCGCTGTTGTGGCTGAAGCGCGAGCGGTAACCGCTTCCCGGCTTCGCCGCGTCGCCGGGCTCGAGCGGCACGATATCGCCCGAGACAGGCATCACTAGGAAATCGCCGAGGTCGGAATGCCCCGCCCCCGAAAAGTGCGTGTGACTGAAGCCCTCGATCGTCGGATCTTCGAACCGATAGCCGGCGGCGTGGGGATAGCATTTGCGGATGACGCAGTCGGCGTCGGTGTCGGGCGAGAGCTGGACCATCCCGAACGGCGCGACCGCACCGGGAAAGGTATGTCCCTGCCCGCCCGTGCCGATGAATGGATCTACCGCGCCCATCGGCGTCAGCGTGCCCGCTTGCGCGATCGGCGACATGATCAGCCCCAATCCGGCAAGGATCGCGGGCAAACGGCGCAAAGTGCGGGTCAGCATCCCCGCATCAAAGCACGGTGGCCGCCCGAGACCAAGTCGGGCGGCCGTGAATCGCTTAGTGCCAGAACAGCAGCAATAGGATGATGATCGGTATCGGAATGCCGATCAGCCACATCAGAATGCCCTTACCCATGACCCGTTCCTCTCGTTTGATTTCGGTGGCGATACAACCGCGAGCGGACATATCCGTTCCGCGCAAAAAAATGCCAGTGTTGCACGTGACCGTGAAATCGGCATGACGGGCCGATGAGCGACGGCCTGCCCCTGCCCCGGCGATACGGCGCGATTGGTGCACTGTGTTGCGGCACCGCGCTGATCATCATCGACGGCGGGATCGCCAACGTCGCCTTGCCCAGCATTGCGCGCGACCTCCACGTCGAATCGAGCGCAGTCGTGTCGATCGTGACAATCTATCAACTAATGCTCGTGATGCTGCTGCTCCCGTTCGCGGGGCTCGGCGAGCGGATCGGGCTCAAGCGGATGTACCAGACGGGCCAGCTGATCTTCACCATCGCCACCTTGCTATGTTTCTTCGCCAAAAGCCTGCCGTTCCTGCTGATCGTCCGCGCTGCGCAAGCAATCGGCGCGGCGGGCGCGCTCAGCGTGTCGTCGGCGCTGATCCGGTCGACCTATCCGTCGACGCAACTCGGGCGCGGGCTCGGCATCAATTCGGTCATCGTATCGAGTTCGGCTGCCGCCGCGCCGACGATCCGTGGGCTGGTGCTCGCGGTCGCGCCGTGGCCTTGGGTATTCGCCTGCGCGATCCCGTTTGCCTTGCTGAGTTTGGCGCTGGGGCGGTCCCTGCCCGATCCGCCGGCACGCGACCGGCATTTCGATTTGCTTGGCGCGGTCTTGTGCGCGGCGATGTTCGGGCTCGTCATCGGCGGCGCGGAGAGCGCGGTACACGGCAACAGCCCGGTGGTGTCGGCGGCGATCGTGCTGGCGGGCGCGCTGATCGGCTATTATTTCGTCCGGCGCGAACGTGGCGAGAGCAACCCCATCCTGCCGATCGACCTGCTGTCGCGACCCGTGCTCGCGCTGTCTGCGATCGGCGCCTATACCGCGTTCATCGCATCGATGACGTTGCTGCTGTCGACGCCCTTCCGCCTGACGCAAGAGTTCGGGTTCAGCGCGGCGATGGTCGGTGCGGCGATCGCGCCGTGGCCGCTGACCAACATGATCGTGGCGCCGCTGTCGGGTTGGCTATCGGACCGCATTCCCGCCGGGCTGCTCGGCGGAATAGGCATGTGCATCAGCATCACCGCGCTGCTGCTGCTCGCCTTCCTTCCCGCTAACGCCAGCTATTTCGACGTGGCGTGGCTGATGGCACTGTGCGGATCAGGGTTCGGCACGTTTATGCCCCCCAACACCCGGCTGATCATCGGTAGCGCCCCCAAGACCCGTGCCGCGGCTGCTGGCGGACTAGTTTCGACCGTGCGGCTGGTCGGGCAGACGACCGGCGCGACGTTGGTTGCGATGCTGCTGGCGCTCGGCGTCGGCGCCGGGCGCGTGCCGCCGCTGGTTTCGGTCGGTTTGGCTATCGTCGCCGGGCTGTGCAGCATCGCCCGCCTGCGCCCGTCGATCCGCAACCCGGCGCGAAC
>JBDSED010000103.1:0-3992 GCA_039920225.1 Sphingomonas sp. | reverse complement strand
TCGAGCGAAGTCGAGACGCCCCGCGCAACGTGTCTCGACTTCGCTCGACACGAACGGTTAGGGGGACTGATGGGCGACCAAGCCAAACCTTACGACCTCCTGATTATCGGCGGCGGCATCAACGGCTGCGCGATCGCGCGCGAGGCGTCGCTGCTCGGGCAGAAAGTGCTGCTCGTCGAACGCGACGACCTCGCCAGCCATACCTCGTCCGCCTCGACCAAGCTGATTCACGGCGGGCTGCGCTATCTCGAATATTACGACTTCCGGCTGGTCGCCGAGGCGCTGCGCGAGCGCGAGCGGCTGGTCCACGCCGCGCCGCACATCATCCGCCCGCTGCGCTTCGTGCTCCCCCAGGAAAATGCGGTGCGGCCGTGGTGGATGGTGCGGATCGGGCTGTATCTCTACGATTTCCTCGGCGGCAAGATGTCGCTCCCGCGCTCGCGCGGCCTGCGCAAATCGGACACCGATTACATCGCCCCGCTGAAGGGCGGCGAGAGCGGGTTCGTCTATTCGGACGCGCAAGTCGACGATTCGCGGCTGACCTTGCTTAACGCGGTCGATGCGGCGGCGAACGGGGCGGAGATCTGCACCGGCGTGGCGCTGGAAATCGCGCGGCGCGAGGGCGGGGTGTGGCGCGCGACCTTGTCGGACGGCCGCGCCGTCGAAGCGCGCGGGCTGGTTAACGCCGCGGGTCCCTGGGTGCACCTCCTGCTCGAAAAGCTCGGCATCAACGCAAAGTCCGGCGTCCGGCTGGTCAAGGGCAGTCACATCGTCGTGCCCCGCCTCTACGAGGGCGACCACGCCTACATCCTGCAACTCCCCGATCGCCGCATCATCTTCGCGATCCCGTGGCAGGGCGGGACCGAGATCGGGACCACCGACATCCCGGTCGATGCGCCCGAGGACGCGGTCATCTCGGACGACGAGATCGCGTATCTGTGCGAGGGCGCGAACCACCATTTCGTGCGCCAGATCGGCCCCGCCGACGTGACTCACAGCTGGTCGGGCGTCCGCCCGCTCTACGACGACGGCGCGAGCGAGGCGAAGGCCGTCACGCGGGATTACGTGCTCGAACTCGACACTAACGGACCGCCGTTATTGAGCGTGTTCGGCGGAAAGATCACCACTGGCCGGCATTTGGCCGAGGAAGCGATGGGCAAGCTCGCCCCGACGCTCGGGATCGACATGCATCGCGTAACCCGCCGGCGCGTGTTTCCCGGCGGCGCGATCGACGATTTCGGCGCGTATCTCGCAAAGGTCCGCGCGACCTGGCCGTTTCTGGGTGACGAGCGGTCGGCGCGGATGGCGCATGCTTACGGCACGATGCTCGGCGACATGCTTGGGGGCGTGAGCGACGAAGCCGGCTTGGGCGCGGACCTGGGCGGCGGGCTAACCGAAATCGAGGCGCGCTGGATGCGCGATCACGAATGGGCCCGCAGCGCCGCCGACGCGCTCGAGCGGCGCAGCAAGGTGGGATTGCACCTGACCGCCGACCAGCGCGTGGCGTTCGAGAAAGCGTGGGACGCGCTGGCGTGATCCGGGTCGCCGCACTTTATCGTTTCGCCGCCTTCCCCGATCCCGCCCCTCTGCGGGAGCCGTTGCTCGAGCTGTGCGCGGCGCACGGGGTCAAGGGCACGCTGCTGCTCGCGAGCGAGGGGATCAACGGCACCATCGCAGGCCCGCCCGACGGCATCGACCGCGTGCTCGCGCATATCCGCACGTTACCCGATTGCGTCGATCTGGAGGTCAAGTTTTCGACCGCCGAGACGATGCCGTTCCACCGGCTCAAGGTCCGGCTGAAGCGCGAGATCGTGACGATGGGCGAGCTCGTCGATCCGATCGGCGCCGCTGGCACCTATGTCACGCCGGCCGACTGGAACGCGCTGATCGAGCAACCCGGAACGCTCGTCATCGATACGCGCAACGATTACGAAGTGCGCGTCGGCAGCTTCGTCGGCGCAGTCGATCCCCATACGGCGAGCTTCAGCGACTTCCCCGCCTGGTTTCGCGCGCACCGCGACGAGATCGCGGCAGCGCCCCGAGTCGCGATGTTCTGCACCGGCGGCATCCGCTGCGAGAAAGCCACCGCCTTGCTCAAGGCCGAGGGGGTCGAGGACGTCCACCACCTCCAGGGCGGCATCCTCAAATATCTCGAAGAAGTTTCCGAAACCGACAGCCGCTGGTACGGCGAATGCTTCGTATTCGACGAACGAGTCGCGGTCGGCCACGGCCTCTCGCCCGGCACGCACGCATTGTGCCGCGGCTGTCGCATGCCGGTCAGCCCCGCCGACCGCGCCTCGCCGCTCTACAACGAGGGCGTCACCTGCCCCGCCTGCCACGGCACGCGCGACGCCGAAACGCGCGCCGGCTATGCCGAACGCCATCGTCAGGCGATTCTCGCACAGGCACGTGGCCAGATGCATGTCGGCGCCAAACAAAGTAAAGTCAGGTCTTAACGATTTGTTAACCTGATCGCGGCACGCTCTCGTTGGGGAATACCGGGGGCCGCGGGTGGCAACGAAGTTTTCGCAATATCGCCGGGTCGAACCGGCATCGTTCGAACAGCGCGCCGAGCCGCGGCTCCGGCTGTCGATCACGCGCGCGAGCGTGCGCCGTCACGGCAAGACGCCGGTCGACGCGTTGCTCCACGACCTCTCTACCTACGGCTGCCGCATCGCCGCGGGCATCGCGGCCGAACAAGGCGAACGGCTCTGGCTGCGCTTCGACGGGCGGATGCCGATCGCGGCGACCGTGGTATGGTGCCTCGACGGCATCGTCGGCTGTCGCTTCGACGAGCAGATCGAACGCTCGATGATGCGCGCGATCACGCTCAGGCTCGCCTAACTCTTCAATCCCGTCGCGATCACCGCGAGCGTGATCCGCGACAGGCAGACCAATTTCCCGGCGTCGTCGGTGATCCTGATCGTCCAGACCTGCGTCGTGCGGCCGATCGATTCGGCTTTGGCGACCGCGGTCACGTAACCGCTCATCGCCGGGCGGAGGTGGTTGGCGTTGATCTCCATGCCGACGGTCGCGTGGGTCGCCGGATCGACCGTCATGCCGCCGCCGACCGATGCCACCGTCTCCGCCAAGGCGACCGACGCGCCGCCGTGGAGTCGCCCGAACGGCTGGTGCGTGCGATGATCGACCGGCATGCGCGCGGCGATCCAATCGTCACCGACCTCGGTGAATTCGATCCCGATATGCCCCGGCATCGACGCGGCGCCTATTTGGGTCAGCAACGCCGGATCGGGTGGAATCTTCGCGAACCAGATCATGTGCTTCCCTACCTTCCCGTTCGTGCTGAGCTTGTCGAAGCACGTGTCACACGCCCTTCGACAAGCTCAGGGCGAACGGAATCTATTAGTACGCCCGCGCGATGATTACGCGTTCGACCGCGGGCGCGCCGGTGAACAGGCACGCGCCAGCCGCCGGCGCCGCGCCTTGCGGCACGTTGCGCAAGGTCAGCTTCATCGACTTGAGCGTTTCGACGACCTTGTCGAGCGCAGCGCCGGTCGGTTTCGACCACCCGGCCTCGACCCAGCCCGGGTTCTTCACGTCCTCGGCGAAGAACGCCCGCACGCCGTCCAGATCGGTTACGTCGCGGACGATATTGCCGTCGAGCCGCGTCTTGGCGTGGGCGAACAGGCCGTGCTGGATCTCTTCCAGCATCGCTGCCCCCCCCGCCACGAATTCGCCCTTCGCCACCACCGCGCTGTCGAGCTTGCCGTCCTCGCGATACAGCCGGTCGCGGCGGATCACGCTAACGTTGCCGCCCGCCATGTCGCGCCCGCCGACTTCGACGACGATCGGTGCACCCTTTTTGACCCAGCCCCAGCGCTTGTTGGTCGACTTGACGGGCTTGAGGTCGAGCAACGCCCGCACCGGCTCGCCGCACGCCGACAGCGCCGCGAGCTCACCCTGCAATCCCTTGCAATAATCGATCAGCGCCGCGTCTTCGTCATTGTCGCGCAGCATCGGCACGATCACGA
>JBDSED010000102.1:0-4771 GCA_039920225.1 Sphingomonas sp. | reverse complement strand
CCGCCCTTGGCCTTGAGCGCATCGGAAAAGGCGAACCCACCCTTGCCGGCTGCAACGGCCTCGCCGACCGTGCCGTAGAGGTTGGGGCCGATCCCGTTCGCGCCGCCCTGGTTGATCGTGTGGCACGTCGCGCATTTCTTGAATACTTCGGCGCCGTGCGACGAATCCGCCACCGCCATCAT
The DNA here is from genome assembly GCA_039920225.1 of Sphingomonas sp. GTDB lineage: Bacteria > Pseudomonadota > Alphaproteobacteria > Sphingomonadales > Sphingomonadaceae > Sphingomonas. The sequence continues at coordinate 4,589 of JBDSED010000102.1, read as the reverse complement.
GGTGCCGATCGGCATTTCCGGCGCGGCGCCCGTGTCGCCGCCTTCGGCGACGCCCTCGACCGGGAAGCCTTCTTTTTTCGGTTCGCCGCTTTCGTAGATCATCCCGCCCACGATCGTCAGCCCCAGCGCCGCGAAGCACCCGGCCAGCACCCAGCCCGCGATCGTGTTGCTATTGTCGCTCATGGTTTTTTCTACGAAGCCCCTGAATTGAGTGCTGACCCTTTAGTAAGCGGTTTGCGCTCGGGCAAGCGTGGGTTGAAGGTGATGGAACGCGTGGCTAAGCGCGGCGCTCCATGGAGAATTTCGCCGCCCCCGCTCGCCCGATCGTCGCCAGGATGGTCGAAGCCGCCGCCGCCGCGCCCGAGCGCGCGGTTGCGTTTCAGGGCGCGCCGGGGGCGAACAGCCATGTCGCCGCGCTCGAAGCCTTCCCCGACGGGCTGCCGCTGCCGTGTTTTGCGTTCGAAGACGCGATCGACGCGGTGAAGGACGGGCGCGCCGATTGTGCGGTCATCCCGATCGAGAATTCGCTCCACGGCCGCGTCGCCGACATGCATTTCCTGCTGCCTGAATCGGGGCTGGTGATCACTGGCGAGCATTTCCTGCCGATCCGCTACGCGCTGATGGGGCTGGGGCCGATCGACGGCGTCAGGGAAGCGATGAGCCATCCCCAGGCGCTCGGCCAGTGCCGCCACTGGCTGAAGGCGCGCGGGATCACGCCGATCGCCTATCCCGATACCGCGGGCGCCGCGGCACTGGTCGCGGAACTCAACGATCCGAAGGTCGCCGCTCTGGCCCCGCCGCCCGCCGCGAAAATCTACAACCTCGACACGCTGGCAAGCGACATCGCCGATGCCGAGCACAACACCACGCGCTTCGTGACCTTGGCGCGCGCCAGCCGACCGCTGACCGGCGACGGCCCGTTCATGACGACGATCATCTTCGAGGTGAAGAACGTCCCCGCCGCGCTCTACAAGGCGATGGGCGGGTTCGCGACCAACGGGGTCAACATGACCAAGCTCGAAAGCTATCAAAACGGCGGCAGCTTCGCCGCGACCGATTTCTATGCGGACGTCGAGGGACGCCCCGGCGACGACAATCTCGACCGCGCGCTGGAGGAATTGGGGTTTCATTCCAAATGGTTACGCGTGCTGGGCAGCTATCCGCAGGCGCGCAAGCGGGGATAGAACTTTCCTACAGACCGGCGGCTATGCCATGGTGTGTGCATGATAACGATCGACGTCACCGTCCAGCCGTACAGCCTCGCGTCCGCGACCTGCTCGACCGCTCGGCGAACCACCGCGCTAGTGTTAACCTAGTGTTAACTTAGCGCCGATTGATGATCCCGTGACCCCTCGCATCCTCATCATCGCCGGCAGCGATTCGGGCGGCGGTGCCGGCATCCAGGCCGATATCAAGACGGTGACGATGCTCGGCGGCCACGCCATGACCGCGATCACCGCGATCACCGCGCAGAACACGCTCGGGGTGCAGGCGGTGCTGCCGGTGCCGGCGGGGATGGTCGTCGCGCAGATCAACTCGGTGGTGACCGACATCGGCGTCGACGCGGTCAAGATCGGGATGATCGGGTCGGCCGAAACGGCGCATGCGGTGGCGGACGTGCTGACCGGGCTGAATGTGCCGATCGTGTTCGACCCGGTGATGGTCGCGACCAGCGGCGACGCGTTGGCGGACGCGGACACGATCGCGGCGTTCGAGCGACTGATGGCGCTGGCGACGGTGGTGACCCCTAACTTGCCCGAGCTAGAGTCGCTGGCCCAAACCCCCACCGTTCGTGCTGAGCATGTCGAAGCACGTCGCCAAGCAACGCGCCCTTCGACAAGCTCAGGGCGAACGGAGGAGACGTTAGCTCGCCTCTTTGGCTGCGCAATATTGGTCAAAGGCGGCCATGCCGATGGCGATATCCTCACGGACCGCCTGATCGAGGCCGACGGCACCGAAACGCGCTGGGAGGCCGAGCGCATCAACACGACGAGCACGCATGGTACCGGCTGCACCTTGGCGTCGGCGATCGCGACCAATCTCGCCCACGGCGAATCGCTCAAGACCGCGGTCGCCCGTGCCCGACAGTTCGTGCGGTTAGCGCTTCATGACGCGCCCGGCCTGGGCGGCGGGCACGGGCCGATGGGGCATCAGAAGGTGCGGCTCGATCTCGGGCCGGGCTCGCGGCTCAACCAGGTCACGCTGCCGACCAACGATTACGCCACGTCGTGTGCCTTCTATGCCAGGCTCGAGCTAAAGCAGATCGTCGGCACCGACGACGCGCATTACGCGCGGTTCGAGGCGGCGGGCGGCACGACGCTGTCGGTTGAGGTTGGGGCACGGCCGACCGTCTATTTCGAGTGCGAAAATCTCGACGCCGAGGTCGAACGGCTGCAAGCAGTGGGGGTGATGTTCGACCAGCTTCCGACCGACCAATCCTGGCTGTGGCGCGAGGCGCGGCTGACTGATCCGTCGGGGAATGTGGTGTGCCTCTACCAAGCCGACGAGACCCGGCGCTATCCGCCGTGGCGGCTAATCTAATGCCGGGGCTCAAACACGAAAAGCTCTGCCTCGCGCCCGTCGTCGGAGTGGACGAAGCCGGCTGCGCGCCGCTCGCCGGGCCGGTGGTTGCCGCCGCGGTGATCCTGCCCGCCAGGGGCATCCCGCGCGGGATCGACGATTCGAAGAAATTGAGCGCCGCCGAACGCCAACGGCTCCACGACCGCCTGCGCAAATGCGCGATAGTCGGCGTCGGGATCGTCGAAAATGACGAGATCGACGTGCTCAACATCTATTGGGCGCGGATGAAGGCGATGACGCTCGCGGTAGAGCAGCTTTGCGCGGTGCTCGGGTGCGATCCCGGCCATGTTCTGGTCGACGGCAACCGCCTGCCGCGCTGGAGCTACCAGGCGACCGCGATCGTCAGGGGCGACGGGATCAGCCTGTCGATCGCCGCCGCATCGATCGTCGCCAAACATACCCGCGACCAGATCATGATCGCGCACGCCGAATCATATCCGCATTACGGGTGGCAGCGGAACAAGGGCTATCCGGCGCCGGAACATCTGCGCGCGCTGCAGGAACACGGCCCCACCCCGCTCCACCGCCGCAGCTTCGCGCCGGTCGCGCAGAGCCAGTTTCGGTTCGAGCCGGCCGTGACGGGCTAGCCCGATGGCGCTCGGGCGCGCGAAGATCGCGATGAGCGACGGACTGAGCGTCTGGGTGCTCGACGCGCCCGACGGATTTGGCGACGCCGACTTTCACGCGCATCACGCGATCCAGATCACGGTCGTGCTCGCGGGCCGGCTGACGCTCGCGACTGCGGACACGGTATTGCAGGGGCCGGCAATCGCAGTCGCCGCGGACGCCACCCACCGCTTCCAGGCCTCGGGCTTGCTCGCCTTCGTCTTCGTCGAACCCGAGAGCCGATGGGGACGCGCATTGAGCGAAGCATGCGCCGGGCGCGACATGATGGCGCTTGATGCCGCACCGCTCCTGCGCGCGCTGGCGCCGCTTGCTCGCACGTTCGACGAGGCGCTCACGCCCGCCGCGCTGATCGCCGCCGGCCGTGCTGCGGTGGATGCGGTCGTCCCGACCGTCGAACCGGCGATGCCAGATCCCCGTATCGCGCGCGTGATCGACCATGTCGCGCATCACGCCGCCACATCGCTCGACGCCGCTGCACGGGCAGCCGGCGTGTTTCTGTCGCCTAGCCGCTTGCGTCATCTGTTCGTCGAGCAGACCGGGCTGCCCTTCAAGACATTCATGCTCTGGCAGCGGCTGACGCGGGCGATCGACGCATATGCGGAAGGGCATTCGCTGACCGAGGCCGCGCACGGCGCTGGCTTTTCGGACTCGGCGCATTTCAGCCGCGTGTTCCGGCGGACCTTCGGCCTGCCCGCCACCACGCTCACGCGACTTTAGCCGTTGCGTTCAATCGCGGCGTCACGACCGCGCCTATCCAATCCTCCTCAACCCAAGAGGAGAAAGACGATGACTACGCAAAACGAAACCAATGCCCGTTGTTCGGAAACCTGCACCTGCGTCGATTGCACGTGCGGCCCCGATTGCCGCTGCGGCGGATGACATGTCGGCGGCGGGCTGTCGGCGCCCGCCGCCTTCAAGCAGGGGATAGTCCGATGCGCTTCCTGATCATCCTGGCCGCTGGCGTGCTCGCCCTCGGCGCGACCGGTGCCGGCCGCTTCTCGCTGGCGCTCGACGCGGGCAAACTCGCGTTGGGGGTTCATGCGGGCGAGGTCGGCATGATGCTGAACATCAAGTTCGACCTGTGAGTCTTTCGCGCCACACCCCACCAATTGGGTCTGTGGATAACCGCCGACTCAACATCTGGTCGGCGTCGCGAAATGTTCCGGTTTCTTAACGATTTGGTAACCCACATCGTTAACTAAACTTCGCTTGACCGGAGTCCGCGCGCCCGGTTTTCGTTGGCGTGAGAAATCGGGGAAGGGGAATCGATGGGGGTCATCGAGAAGGTCAAACGCGCGCCGGTGACGGCGCCCGTCGGTGTGAGCGGCGAGCTTCCGCTCGACCGGATCATCATGGGCGACTGCATCGCGGCGATGCGCGCG
>JBDSED010000101.1:0-5417 GCA_039920225.1 Sphingomonas sp. | reverse complement strand
GCGAGGCCTTCGGCGATCGCGGTCTTCCCGACGCCGGGGTCGCCGACATAGAGCGGGTTGTTCTTCGAACGGCGGCACAGGATCTGGATCGTGCGGTCGACCTCGGGCATCCGCCCGATCAGCGGATCGACCTTGCCGTTCTTGGCCTTTTCGTTGAGGTCGACGGTGAATTGCTTGAGCGCCGACTCCGACTTGCCCTTTTCGGACTTGCTCGGCTTTTCCTCGTCGCTCGCGCCTTTGGGCGTCGAACTTTCGGTGGGCGAGCCGCCCTTGCCGACGCCGTGGCTGATGAAGCTCACCGCGTCCAAACGGCTCATGTCCTGCTGCTGCAGGAAATAGACCGCATAGCTTTCGCGCTCGCTGAACAGCGCGACGAGCACGTTGGCGCCGGTCACTTCGTCGCGACCCGAACTCTGCACGTGGAGGATCGCGCGTTGAACGACGCGCTGGAACCCGCTGGTCGGCGACGGGTCGGTGGCTTTTTCGACCTTGAGCGCGTCGAGCTCGGTGTCGAGATAGTGCGCGACGGTGGTGCGCAGGTCGTCGAGTTCGACGCCGCACGCCGACATGACCTTCGACGCATGCTCGTCGTCGATCAGCGCGAGCAGCAAATGCTCGAGCGTGGCATATTCGTGGCGGCGCGACGATGCGGCTTCGAGCGCCTTGTGGAGGGTAGTTTCGAGCGCGGAGGCGAAACTCGGCATTATACATTTACTCCTGACGGGCCGCATGGACGCGCGGCCCTTTCCCCATATGTCGGGATGGTCGGGCCTCGCATCAAGCGCTGGCCAAATTCCGCATCGCCCTGTCGGGAAGGCCCCGGCGCGACGATGCGGTTCGCGCTCATCGTTTGAATAGCTCGTCGGCTATTGCGCGATGGTTAACGGCGCGTTGTTTATGCTGGTTAACACGGGCGATTTCGCCCTCCAGCGCGGCGATGCGCGCATCGAGCTCGGCGACCGACAACGGATCGAGGTCCTGTTTGACCAGGAGCGCGAGCGGTTCGTTGGGCCGCGGCAGATTCTCGTCGGAATCCATGAGCGGAATCGTTGACCGCGGCGGAGGCGAAGTCAATAACGATGCGATGGTTCCCAACAAGATGCGCGCAATCGACCCCGAGACGCCGGGCGGACCGGAAGTGCTGGTCGTCGTCGAACGCCCGGTGCCGACGCCCGGCGACGGCGAGGTGCTGATCAAGGTCGCCGCCGCCGGGATCAACCGCCCCGAGTTGCTGCAGCGCGCGGGCATGTATCCGCCGCCGCCAGGCGCGCCGTCGATCCTGGGGCTCGAAGTGGCGGGGACGATCGTCGCGTGCGGGCCGGGCGTCGAGCCCGAGATCGTCGGCCAACCGATGTGCGCGCTGATCGCAGGGGGCGGCTATGCCGACTATGCCGTCGCGCCCTACGGCCAGTGCCTCCCGGTGCCCGAAGCGCTGACCATGGTCGAAGCGGCGGCGATGCCCGAGACGCTTTTCACGGTGTGGACCAATTTGTTCGAGCGCGGCTACGCGGCGGATGGCGACACGGTGCTCGTCCATGGCGGCACGAGCGGGATCGGCACGATGGCGATCGGGTTGTGCAACCTGTTCGGGGTGACGGTGATCGTTACTGCCGGGTCCGACGAGAAATGTGCTGCGGCAAAGACGATCGGCGCGGATCACGCGATCAACTACAAGGCCCAGGACTTCGTGACCGAGGTGAAGGCGATCACCGGCGGTGCGGGCGTCGCGGTGGTGGTCGACATGGTCGGCGGCGAATATGTCGCGCGCAACATGCAATGCCTCGCCGACGACGGCCGCCACGTCTCGATCGCGGTCCAGGGCGGCGCGATGGCCACGATCCCGGTGTTCGAGGTGATGCGCCGTCGCCTCACGCTGACCGGATCGACGCTCCGCCCGCGCTCGGTCGCGTTCAAAACGGCCGTCGCCGACGAGATCGCGCAGACCGTCTGGCCGCTGGTGGCGGAAGGCAAGCTGAAGCCTGTGATCGACCGCACTTTCGCGCTCGCCGACGCGCCCGACGCGCACCGCCGGATGGAAGCAGGCGACCATGTCGGCAAGATCGTCCTGACGATGGAATGACAAGGGGCGCCGATACCGACCGGTATCGACGCCCCTCGTAAATCATCGAGTCGAACGCGCTTACGGGCTCTTCGACTTGTCGTCGCTTTGCGTGATCAGCAGCAGGCCCCCGCCGACGATCACCGCGAAGATCGCCAGGTTGATCACGGTGCTGCCCAGCTTGTTCGCGCCCTTCGCCTTGGCCGCCGCGCGGACATTGCTGCCGGCGACCGAAAGCTTGGCGGCGGGATTGCCCGGCGCAGCCATAGCCACGTTCGGCACGGCGAGGGCTGCCAACGCGGCGATGCCGGCCAGTCGCTTCATTACAATCTTCATATGCTTTCCCTGGTTCGCCGCAGCCAAGCCCCGGCGTCGTTTTTTCTAAGCCAACAGATGTGACAAGCTGATGACGGATCGCAACCCTAAACACGACCGAAGTGAATTTTTCCTGAAATCATAAGCTGAGCCGATGATCTCGACCGACTTTTCGATTTCCGCGCCGCGTACTGATGCCGCATACACGGTGGAGAAATTGGGAGGGCGCGATGGCCAATCTGATCCTGCACGAATATGCCCGGTCGGGGAATTGCTACAAAATCCGTCTTACCGCCGCGCATCTCGGCATCGCGATCGAGCGGCGCGAATACGACATCATGGCGGGCGAGACTCGTTCATCGACGTTCCTATCGAGCGTCAACGCCAACGGCCGGATCCCGGTGCTCCAGGTCGGCGACGATTATCTGCCCGAAAGCAGCGCGGCGTGTTTCTATCTCGCCGACGGCTCCGATCTGATTCCGGCCGACCGGTTCGACCGTGCCGACATGCTGCGCTGGATGTTCTGGGAACAATATAATCACGAGCCCAACGTCGCGACGTTGCGCTTCTGGTTCGGCTGGATCGGCGAGGAGGATTTCAGCGACCTCCAGCGCGCGCAGCTGCCCGTCAAGCGCGCGGCGGGCGAGGCGGCGCTGACGCTGATGGACGAACATTTGTCGCAAACGCCGTTCTTTGCCGGCGGCCGCTTCAGCCTCGCCGATATCGCGCTCTATGCGTACACGCATGTTTGCGAGGATGGCGGGTATCGGCTCGACCGTTACCCCGCCGTCCAGGCCTGGATCGCCCGCGTCGCCGCGCTGCCGGGGCACATCCCGATCGACGCCTGACGTCGCCGATTATGACAAGTCGATGAAATCGCGACGATTCCGATTGTAACAATTCACCGCCATAGCCCGCGAGCGTCAGCAACGTCGGGGGCTAGGCGTATGAACGATCTCACCAATCTGGCGCGCGATTTCGCCAGTTCGCAGCCTGCAATCCCAGAGCGCACCGTCGCCGGGCGGCGGCAGTACCGAACGATCTGGATCAGCGACGTCCATCTCGGCACACGCGGGTGCAATGCGGAGATGTTGATCGACTTCCTCGACCACGTCGACAGCGAGACGATGTATCTGGTCGGGGACATCATCGACGGTTGGCGGCTCAAGAAGAAGCTGCATTGGCCGGCGGCGCATAACGACGTGGTCTGGCGGCTGCTCAAGCGCGCCAAGCGCGGCGCCGAGGTCATCTACATTCCCGGCAACCACGACGAGATCGTGCGCCAATTCTGCGGGCTCGACTTCGGCGGGATCGCGATCCGCCGCTATGCGATGCACGAGACTGCCGACAACAAGAAGTTGCTGGTGCTCCACGGCGACGAGTTCGACGCGATCATGCTGTCGCACCGCTGGCTGGCCTATGTCGGCGACGCGGCGTATGAAGCGGTGATGGCGCTCAACCGCGTGGTCAACGCGTGGCGCCGGCTGTTCCGGATGCCCTATTGGTCGCTGTCGAAGCACGCCAAGGCCAAGGTCAAGAATGCGGTCGAATTCATCTCGAAATACGAGGAACTGGTGGCGCAGGCCGCGGCGCATCGCGGCGCCGACGGGGTGGTGTGCGGGCATATCCACACCGCCGAATTTCGCGATATCGATGGAATCGCCTATTACAACGACGGCGATTGGGTCGAAGGCTGCACCGCGCTGGTTGAGCATTTCGATGGCCGCATGGAGATTTTGCACTGGGCCGACGAAATCGAAAAACGACAAGCGCCCGCCCCCTCGTTGATGCTGGCGGCCTAGACCACGTGCGCATCGCCATCGTCACCGACGCCTGGAGCCCCCAGGTCAACGGCGTGGTCCGCACATTGCAGTCGGTCCGGGCGGAACTGGAGAAGATGGGGCACGACGTGCTGGTCATCTCGCCCGATCTGTTCCTGTCGGTACCGTGCCCGACCTATCCGGAGATCCGGCTCGCCTTCGCCTCCACCGGCGCGGTGGGACAGATGCTCGAGGAGTTCAGCCCGCAGGCCGTCCATCTCGCCACCGAGGGACCGGTGTGTCTCGCGGCGCGGCGTTGGTGCCTGCAGCGCGATTTTCCCTTCACCACCGCCTATCACACCCAATTCCCCGATTACGTTGCGGCGCGGACGGGCGTGAACCCCGAATGGGTGTGGCGCTACATCAAATGGTTCCACGGACCCGCACAGGCGATCCTGGCGGCGACCCCGTCGATCGCGGGGACGCTGCGCGCACATGGGCTGACCCGGCTGCGCGACTGGGGCCGCGGGGTCGACCTGGCGACCTTCGCCGGCGCCGCGCCCGACCCGGCGATCCGCGGTTTGCGCGGCCCGGTGATGCTTTATGTCGGCCGCGTCGCGGTCGAGAAGAACATCGAGGCATTCCTGACCTCCCAGCATCCCGACAGCAAAGTCGTGGTCGGCGACGGCCCCGCGCTCGCCAGCCTCAAGGCGAAGTTTCCCGACGCGCATTTCCTCGGCCCCAAATTCGGCGCCGACCTCGCCGCCGCCTATGCCGCCGCCGACGTGTTCGTCTTCCCCAGCAAGACCGACACGTTCGGGCTGGTGATGATCGAAGCGCTGGCGGCAGGCACGCCGGTCGCCGCCTATCCGGTGACTGGCCCCATCGACGTCCTGACGACCGAAGTCGGCGCGATGGCCGACAATCTCGACCTGGCGATCGCCGAAGCGCTGACCCGCAACCGCGCGGCGTGTGCCGCGTACGGCCAGAGCTTCACCTGGGCGGCCAGCGCGCGCCAGTTCCTCCAGGCGCTCGTCCCGATCGCCGAAGACGCGATTGCCGCCTGACCCATTCTGGGCAGGTCGCAATCGGTCCGAAACGGATATTTTAGCATCTTTGCCCAACAAGCAGCGGCGAAGGAGCATCCCGTGCATTCGCTCTACGTCGATAAACCACGCAACCTGATCGTGATGACGATCTCAGGCTATTGGACGCGTGAGGTCGCAATCGCGGCCTGTGCGGATGCGCGCGTCGCGATCCGTACGCTTGGCGCCGGCGCCGGG
>JBDSED010000100.1:0-7460 GCA_039920225.1 Sphingomonas sp. | reverse complement strand
GGCGGCGCTTTAGCGACGACCGACGGCGCAGCTTTGCTGCGACGGGCGCCGCGAAAGTTAGCGATACATCGCCCATTCTTTTAACTTCCGCGCGAACCGTTGCGCGTGCCGCCACCGTTCGATGTGTCACCGAGGCTGTCAGGCGAAATCCTACATTGCAAGCATTTCAGGCTGGGTGCTTTAGTCGTCAGGCCTGAAACGGGGAGAGTCGGCATGAAGCGAGCGATGATGGGCCTGATGCTGTTACTGGCGACACCGGCAACAGCCGCTCCCCCCTCCCCCGCCGTATCGGCCAAGGCCTTCGTGGAAGGCCTCTACAAACCGTGGATTGCATCGCTGAAGCGCAGCTCCGACGCCGACCGCACCGGCTATATGCCCAAGGACGATGAGAGCGTTTACGTGCCCGAACTCTCGGCGTTGCTGAACAAGGACCAACGCATTTCGAATCGCACCGGCGATGTCGGGGTGATCGACTGGGTGATCCTGTGTTCGTGCCAGGATGATAGTGGACTAGGCTATCGCGTGACCGTGCCGGCCGCGACCGCGAAGACCGCGACTGCCAAGGTCGCGCTGAGCTTCGGCGGCACATACGACCGTACGCTGACGCTCAAACTGGTGAAGCTGCCGCGCGGCTGGCGGATCGCCGATGTCGTCGATACCGAAATGCCGAGCTTGCTCGCGCATTTGCGGCGCGAGTTGCGCAACAAGCGCTAGACCGCGCGCGACATCGCCTTCTTCAGTCGGGCATGCGCCGAGGCCTTGATCTGGCACACGCGCGCGGCGCCGAGGCCGAACACCTGGCCGATCTCCTCGAGGTTGAGCTCCTCGACATAATAGAGCTGGACGACTTGCGCCTCGCGCTCCGGCAGCGCGGTAATCGCGGCGATCAGCGCATCGCGCAGATCGCTTTCGGCGAGCTGGTCGAACGCATTGGGCTCGTCGGACATGAACCACGGGCCGTCGTCGGTATAGACCTCGTCGAGCGAATCGAACCGAACGGCCTCCGCGCTCGCATAATCGGCACGGAGTTTCTCGATGGTCACGCCCAGATGCGCGGCAACAGCCGCATCGGTCGGGGGTACGCGGCCGATGGTGAGCATCGCGACGGTCTCCTGATATTGTTTACGGCGGCGCATGGCACCGCGGGTGAGCGTCGCCTGGCGGCGCAACTGGTCGATCATCGAACCGCGCAGCCGCGTCGCGAGATATTGTTCGAAGGTAACCTGGCCGCGATCCTCGAACCCATGGATCGCCTCGACCAACGCGACGAGCCCGATCTGGACGAGATCCTCGACCTCGCACACGCCCGACACGCTGCCATGAACGTGCCAGGCGATGCGTCGAACGAGTGGCGTGTGCTTGCGGACCAGCATCTCGACGTCACGCGCGGGTGTGCGACTGTACGTCAGCGGTCGGGCGTCAGCGAACGCCGATGTCATCGGCTCCTCGCTCATGCCGCCAGCGCCTGGGGCGCGCCGATCACGGCGACGACTTCGACGGCTTTTTCCTCGGGCACTTCGAAGAACGACATGACCGGAGTGTCGGGCAGGCACGTCTTGACCAGCTTGCGGATCGCGAGGCGGATCGCCGGCTGGACCACCAACGCGAACGGCTTGGCTTCGGCGATCAGCGGGCCGGCGGCTTGTTGCAGCGCCTCGACGATGCGGCGGCCGAGGTCGGGCTCGATCGTGTGGCGGCGCGACGGGTCGGAGCGGACGGCCTGGCCGAGCAGCCCTTCGAGTTGCCCCTCCAGTGTCATCACGCGCAACGGCTCGTGGACCCCGCACAATTTGCCGATGATCAGACCGCCGAGTTCGGGGCGGATCGCCTCGATGATATCCTCGGCGTCGGCCGACTTCTGCGCGGCGACCGAGATCGCGGCGGCGATGCGGCGGAATTCCTTGAGCGGGATACCCTCGGCGAGCAGTCCTTTCAGGACTTGCGTAAGCGTGGTCAGCGGCAACGGCGTCGGTGACAAGGCCGCGACCAGTTGCGGACTCCGCTCCTTGAGGCCGTCGAGCAGCGCCTGGACTTCGTCCGCGCCGAGCAGGTCGGCGGCGTTCTGGCTCAATTGATGGTTGAGGTGGGTCGCCATGACGGTGCCCGAATCGACCACCAGATAGCCTTGCCCCGTCGCGGCATCGGCGTCGCCCGGCGAGATCCATGTCGCCTCCAACCCGAAGGTCGGATCCTTGGTCTTTTTGCCCTGCAGCTCGCCGAAGCCCTCGCCCGTATTGAGCGCGAGCATGTCGTCGGCCGACGCCTGATCCTCGCCGACGACGACGCCGCCGACCAGGATGCGATAGGTATAGGGCGCGAGATTGATGTCGTCGCGCACGCGGACTTGCGGGACGACGAAGCCGAGTTCCTTCGACAGCTGACGCCGCACACCGGTGATGCGGCCCATCAGCGGCGCGCCGCGGCGCTCGTCGACCAGCGGCACCAGACCATAGCCGATGTCGAGGTTGATCTGCATGCCGTCCGACACTTCCTCCCAGCCGATCTTCGACTGGTCGGGCGCAGGTGCGGCGGGCGCGGGCGGCGGCGGGCGCTTGGCGATCTGACGCAGCTTCCACGCGGCGAACCCGGCGAGGCCGGCGGCCGACAGCAGAACGACGTGGGGCATGCCCGGCAGCACGCCGAGGATGCCGAGGATACCGGCGACCGGGGTCCAGGTCCGCGGGCTACCGAACTGCGAACCGATCTGGCCGGCGAGGTCGTGACTCGAGGTGACGCGCGTGACGATCGCGGCGGCGGCGATCGACAGCATCAGCGACGGCAGCTGCGCGACAAGCGCGTCGCCGATCGCGAGCAGGACGTAGTTATGCGCAGCGTCGCCGAGCGACATGCCGTGGCTGACGGGACCAAGGATCAGCCCGCCGACGATGTTAGCGAACAGGATCAGAAGTGCTGCAACCGCGTCGCCCTTCACGAACTTGGACGAACCGTCCATCGATCCGTAGAAATCCGCCTCGGTGGATACTTCGACGCGGCGCGCCTTGGCTTCTTCGGGGGTGATCAGGCCAGCGTTCAGATCGGCGTCGATCGCCATCTGTTTGCCGGGCAAGGCGTCGAGCGTGAAGCGCGCCGACACTTCGGATACGCGGCCCGCGCCCTTGGTCACGACGATCAGGTTGATGATCACCAGGATCGCGAAGACGAAGATGCCGACGACGTAATCGCCGCCGATCAGGAACGTCCCGAATGCTTCGATGACGTGGCCCGCGGCCGCTTCGCCCTCATGCCCATGCACCAAAACGACCCGCGTCGATGCGACGTTGAGGCCGAGGCGGAACAGCGTCGCGAACAGCAACACGCTAGGGAAGGCAGAGAAATCGAGCGGCTTCTGCGCGTTCAACGCGACCATCAAAACCGCTAGACTGATCCCGATATTGGCGACGAAGAAGATGTCGAGCAGGAAGGCCGGGATCGGCACGACCATGACGCAGACCAGCAGCAGGATCGCCAGCGGCAGGAACACGTTGCGGACATTGCCGCCGAAAAACTTGTTTATCGCGTTCACGTGCGGTTAGCCCCCAGGCTTGCGAGCATCATATACGCCAGCCGCGCAGTGTCGGGCGTCGGGCGGAGAAGGTTGATCGAACTGGCGGTCGGCGACGGCGTGGTGCCGGTGGTGTTGGAACCGGTCGCACGCGCGAGCGCTGCCTTGGCCCAGGCCGCGGCGCTGTCGTTGCTGTCGCCCGACCCGGTTATGACGGTGGCGTCGCCGATATTGGTCATGCCGGCGAGCGCGGCGAAATTGGCCTTGGCCGTTTCGAAATCGCCGCCGCGGCGCGACACTGCCGGCATCAGGCCCGGATTGCCGTTGAGCGAATCCGATGCGAGGCCGACCGCGCCGACCTTCGCCGCGCCCTTGTCGAGCTTGGCGGCGAAGCGGCTGTAGATGTCGCTGAGACTGCGGGCATTGCCGCCGGCGTCGTAGAAGATGTTGCGGTTGGCGCGCGCCGCGGCGGGGAACATCGCCGCGCCCGACACGCCGGGATTGACCTGCATCGTCCGCAGGAACGAGCGAGCGCCGCCTAGTCCCAGGAAATGCGCCATGTAGAGATCGGTGCCGGTCGCGCCGCGGCCCAGCGAGCCTTCGAGCGACGCCTTGTTGTCCGATGCGAACTCGGCGGCCATCGAGGCGGAGATTGAAGGGTTGTTGCGCAGGCCGAGGATCGCGCTCTTCATCGCGGGGTCGTTGACCACCCAGCGATTGCCCGACCGCGTGATCGCGTCCGACGCCCAGCCGAGGCCGTATTGGCTGCCGTGCTGCTTGACGACGCCGAGCCAGCTTTGGTCGATGAATTGATAGAGCCCGGTCGCCGACGACGTGCCGGCCCGCGCGGTCGGGTTCAGCCCGCTTTCGAGCTGCGCCTGACCGAGCAGATAGTCGAAATCGATCCCCGTCGCCTGGCTCGCTTTCGCGATTGCCGAGCGGACGTTACCGATATTCCCCGAGATTGCTTCGACGCCCATCGGCCCCTTGCTGGTTGCCCCACTTCAGGAAGGCATTCAGCAAGGCCCGTGCCAGTTTCCCCGTTCGTCATCCCCGCGAAAGCGGGGACCCAGCTCCTATGGCATCGACAAGTCGAGCCGGGAGTGATTTTGCGGAGTGCGAACGAGCTGGGTCCCCGCTTTCGCGGGGATGACGAGCTGTTTTATGCGTAAGCGGCCACGCCGCCATTGGGGCGATAGCTGCCGGTATCACCGGCAAGCATTTGCAGCCTGCGGCGGACGTTTGCCGCCAGCAGGTTGACGTAAATGCGCGCGGTTTCGTTCAACCGCTGCGCTTCCTCGGCGAGTTCGCGAACATCGGGCTCGAGGCCGCCGCCGTCGATCGCGGCGAGCGCATCGATCGCGACCAGCTTGGTCTGCGTCGCGCGGTCGAGCGCGGACACGTCGTTCGCCTTCATCGCCGCGATTTCGGCGTGGAGCGCATCGATCACGCTGATCAGGCCGTCACGCCGGTTCATCGGACATCCAGTCGTAGCGAAGCGCCAGCAATTGATCGGCGATCGTCGTGGGCAGGATCGGGAAGGTGCCGTCGGCAATGGCTTGCTTGATCCGCGCGACGCGATCGGTGTCCACGGGCGGCCGGGCCGCGAGCTGGCCGGACAGTTGAGCGGCCGGCGACACCAGCACTTCGGGCGCAGCCACCGGCGCGACCTTCGGCGCCGCCGCCACGGGCGTGACGGGGGCGACGCGGAGGTCGCTGGGCGTCAAGCCCTTCGGTCCGATCGGATCGACCATTGTCCACCTTGCTACTAACTCGGATCATCGAACGACCGCCTGTCCAAAACATTTAGAAAAAATTATTCCCCGCCCGGAATCACTGCCTTGCCGGGTTCGACCGCGACCGCCTGGATGGGCGGTTTGCCGTCCTGGACCTTGATCAACAGGCGCTGGCCGGCAGCGGCATCGTTGACCGCGATCCCGTCGCGGGTGATCTCGAAGCCAGCATTGCCCGCGCTCACCGACACCGGATCGCCACGCTTGATGACGATCGCTGGTTTGGCAGCTGCAGGTGGCGCCGGCGCAAGCGGACTGGCCGCGACGATGGCCGGCGCGGCGATGCGGATCGGCACGTAGATGCGCCATTCGGGGTCGGGGCATGCCACCACCACCGAATCGTGCGCGGGCGCGCGCCAGTTCATCGTGACCATTGGGCACGATGCCAGCTTGAGCCGGGTATCGACCGGGGTGCGCGCGCCGCCATCGTCGCCGATAGCGCGGCCGGTGAAGCCGGCGACTGCCTTGTCGATCATCGTCGTGCTCTGGAAGCTTTGCGCTGCCGCCGGCGTGGCCGCACCGATCGTGGCGAGCATGAGCGTGATACGAATCATGGTTTTGTCCTGACGGCGGGATCGCCGGTAAAGCTGACGGTGACGAGCGCATTGCGGCGTCCGGTGCCCGCGGGGGCGATGACGATGCGGTCGGCGGCGACGCCGTGACCGATGAGATAGGAAACGACGGCGCGCGCTCGATCGGTCGCGAGCAAATCGGCGCTGCCGGTCGCGGGATCGACGTCCCCTGCCCCGGCGGTGCCGCCGCTCACGCGCAGGCTCGCGCGCGGGTCGCGCAGGTTGGAGGTGGCGAACTCGACCAGCGTATCGGGTGCTTGCGGCACGGCCGAGCCGGGCACGAACGAAACGGCGGCAGCGGCGAGCGGGATCGGTATGACCGCGGTATCGGCGACCTCGCCGCCAAAGCCCTCGCGCAGTCCTTTAGCGAGCGCCTGGCGGTCGGTCGCCTGCACCAGCACGAAGAATCCGATCAGCAGCAGCGCGAGATCCGCCAGCGTCCACAGCCAGAGCGGACGCGCCGGCGGCGGATCCAGGAGCGCGTCCTCGTTCATGCCGCGACTGCCGACATAATAGTTCGCGGCTGCCCATATTCGGCGAGCGCGGCGAGCGGCGCGACCAGGCGCAACCGTTCTTCCGCCTCGGCGCGCGCGCGGCGGCGCAAGCGCACCGCGATCGGCATCGCGACCAAATTGGCAATCAGTGCGCCATACAGCGTCGCGAGCAAGGCGACCGCCATCCCGGCGCCGATCGCGGCTGGATCGGCCATCGCCAGGAACATCTTCACCAGCCCGATCAAGGTGCCGACCATGCCCATCGCCGGCGCAACCTCGGCCATGCCCGCCCACATGTCGGCGGCACCGGCGTGGCGCAGGATGCGCGCGCGGCGGCGCTCGTCGAGCAAGCGAGTGACATCCGCAGGGGTCGCGCCATCGACGATCTCGGCAATGGCGGTAGCGACGTCCTTATCCGCGATTACCGATCGGTCGAGCGTGTGGACACCGTGACGCTTGGCGATGCGGGCGAGCGCCGCAACCTGGTCGATCAACGGCGCGGCATCGAGCGTGCGCCGCGGCAAGGTCGCCAGCGCGGCGATCCCGCGGCCGATATCGCGCAATGGGGTGCGCAACATCGTCGCGGCGAGCGTGCCGCCGACGACGATGAGCATCGCGGCGGGATCGAGGTAGGGGCCAAGCGCGTCGGGCGTGATCATGCGCGAGGTCTCTGCAAGGTACGGGCCAGTTTCTACTGGGGCGGAGTAAATCAATCCTCCCCGGGACGGGGAGGGGAACCGCCGACTGCAGGTCGGTGGTGGAGGGGGCGGGCCTCACGCGTGTCGGTTGGGGCCCGCCCCCTCCGTCAGCCTGCGGCTGCCACCTCCCCGCGGGCGGGGAGGATTTGAATTCGGCAAAACCGGCAACCGCGTTGCCGCCGACCGGCAAGGGCTTGCCGCTTCAGCCGCCTCACGTAGGGAAACCCCGCTCCTGAACGCAATTGGCACGAGCTTTGCTGACCTCTCGCGCAGGATTTAACGCGAGGACCGGCACATGGCCGACAACAGTCTGTTCGGAATACACGGGGCGGCGCTCGAAGTGCGCGGCCAGCGCATGGGTATTCTTGCCTCGAACATCGCCAACTCGTCGACGCCGGGGT
>JBDSED010000099.1:0-9501 GCA_039920225.1 Sphingomonas sp. | reverse complement strand
CGTTTGCAACAGCGGACAAGCGTCTATCAGCGTCGAGTGCGATGTTGAATCAAATCGCTTTATGCGCCCCCCGCCATCGGCGATATCAGATCAATAAACCCGCTTCTTCGGCTTGATATAGTCGATGTCGTCGGTGAGCGTGTAGTCGTGCACCGGGCGGAAATCCAAACCGACCGTGCCGCCCTTGCCGCCCCAGCCGTCGAACGTAGCGATCGTGTGCTTCATGAAGTTCACGTCGTCGCGCTCGGGGAAATCCTCGTGCATGTGCGCGCCGCGGCTTTCCTTGCGGTTCGATGCGCCCCGGATCGTGACGACCGCCTGACTCAACAGATTGTCGAGTTCGAGCGTTTCGATCAGATCGGTGTTCCAGATGAGCGAACGATCGGTGATCCCGACGTCGCCCAGCGATTTGTACACGGCATCCATGTGCGTGACGCCTTCGTCGAGCAGCGCGGTGTCGCGGAACACGGCGCAATGCTTTTGCATCGTGCGCTGCATGTCGAGGCGGATCTCGGCGGTGGGCTTCGATCCGGCCGCGTTGCGGAAATGGTCGAGCCGCGCGATCGCCGCATCGTCAGCCGCGGTGACGGGGGCGCCGTGCCTGGTGTTGGGCTTGAGAATCTCGGCGATGCGCTTGCCGGTGGCGCGGCCGAACACGACCAAGTCGATCAGGCTATTCGAGCCGAGGCGGTTGGCGCCGTGAACCGATACGCAGGCCGCCTCGCCGACCGCGAACAAGCCGGGGACGACCGCGTCGGGATCGCCGTCTTTCAGGTGGACGACCTCGCCATGATAGTTGGTCGGAATGCCGCCCATATTATAGTGGACCGTCGGCGTGACCGGCAGCGGCTGGCGCGTCAGGTCGACGCCGGCGAAGATCTTCCCCGTCTCGGTGATGCCCGGCAGCCGTTCGTGCAGCACCTTGGGATCGATATGATCGAGGTGAAGGTAGATATAATCCTTGTTCGGGCCGACGCCGCGACCCTCGCGGATTTCGGCTGCCATCGAGCGCGACACGACGTCGCGGCTCGCCAGGTCCTTGGCCGACGGGGCATAGCGCTCCATGAAGCGCTCGCCCACGGAGTTGGTCAGGTAACCGCCTTCTCCACGCGCACCTTCGGTAATCAGCACGCCCGCACCGTAGATCCCGGTCGGGTGGAACTGGACGAACTCCATGTCCTGCAGCGGCAGCCCGGCGCGCAGCACCATACCCCCGCCATCGCCGGTGCAGGTATGCGCCGAGGTCGCCGAGAAATAGCAGCGGCCGTACCCGCCAGTCGCCAGCACGGTTGCATGGCTGCGGAAGCGGTGGATGCTGCCGTCTTCCATGCAGAGCGCGATCACGCCCTTGCACTCGCCGCCTTCCATGATGAGGTCGAGCGCGAAATATTCGATGTAGAAATCGGCGTCGAAGCGCAGGCTCTGCTGGTAGAGCGCGTGGAGCATCGCGTGGCCGGTGCGGTCGGCGGCGGCGCAGGTGCGCTGCGCGGGCGGCCCCTCGCCCATGTTCTGCATCATCCCGCCGAACGGGCGCTGGTAGATCTTGCCCGCGTCGGTGCGGCTGAACGGCACGCCGGCATGTTCGAGTTCGTAGACCGCGGCGGGTGCCTCGCGGACCATATATTCGATCGCGTCCTGGTCGCCGAGCCAATCGGAGCCCTTGACGGTGTCGTACATGTGCCAGGTCCAATGGTCCGGGCCCATGTTGCCGAGAGATGCCGCGATCCCGCCTTGGGCTGCGACGGTGTGGCTGCGGGTCGGGAAGACCTTGGTGATGCACGCGGTCTTGAGCCCGCTCTGCGCGCATTCCTGCACCGCGCGCAGCCCCGATCCGCCCGCACCGACGACCACCGCGTCATAGCTGTGGTCGATGATCTTGTAGGCGTCGCTCATCAGCCCGCTACCGGCGCCGCTGCCGCTACAGTGACCAAGGCGGCCTTGAGGATCGAGAAGATCGCGGTGACGGCGATGATCGCGAGGAAATATTCGGCGGCGAGCAACCAGATCACGCGGCCCTCATCCTCTTGATAATCCTCGATCAGCACTTGCAGCCCCAGCCGCGCGTGCCAGCAGGTCGAAATGATAAGCATGATCAGCGGCACCGCGACCCAGGCCGAGGCGATCCAGTTGTGGATGCTGCCGTAGGAGAAGTCCGACAGCCGAGTGAGCGAGATCATGAACCAGACGAGGAAGAACAGGTTCGACCCCGCGGTCACGCGCTGGCGCCACCAATGGTGCGCGCCTTCCTGCGAGCTGCCGAGACCGCGGACGCGGCCGAGTTCGGTGCCGTCGCCCATTACTTTGCCCCTGCGAAGATGACGTCCTTGAGGAGAATTCCCCAGAACAGGATGGTGAGCAGCAGCGCGCCGACGAAGGTCAAAATCGCGCCGGTCTTGTTGGTTTTGAGCTCATAGCCCGCGCCGGTGTCGAGCACGAAGTGGCGGATGCCGCTCATCATGTGCTGGAACAGCGAGAAGGTGAGACCGACGCCGACGACATAGCCCAGGATGTTCCAGCTCGGCCCGGTGAACCAGGACAGGAAATAGTCGTAGCTTTCCTTGCCCGCGGCGAGCGACGCCAGCCACCAGGTGAACAGCAGCGCTCCGACGATCGCGAGGCCATCGCCGGTGATGCGGTGGACGATCGACGCCGTCATGGCTGGACCCATGTGGTAATGACCGAGATGCGGCGAGATCGGACGCTCGGGTTTGGGCGGTGTGGTGGCCAAGAAAAATACCCCTGCAAGGATGCGTGCGCCCTCTTACTCCGCGATGTTGGCGATGCAACCCGTCAGCCGTTTCCTAACCTGTCTTTAACCAAGGACGCGCTAGCCCATGACAATAATTGTCGCGTCACTGTCAGACGTTAGCCGGAGCATTCGATCTTGAGCACCACTGATCTGCCCTCGTCCGACTCGATGGCCGCCAAGGTCCGCTTGTCCGAACGGCTGCGCATCTTCGATTTCGACGGTTCGCTGGCCAGCGCCAGCCACGACGTCTGGGGTGTGATCGAGCCCGACGCCCATGCAATTTCCGAAGCTTACTGGCAGCAATGGCTACGCTGCTTCGCCGACGATCGCGTCTGGGCGCCGCACGAGACCGCCAAGATGATTGACCTGGGGGTCGATTTCCTCCGCATGCGTTTCCTCAAGACCAGCGAACGCGGCTGGGTCGAATCGATCGCGCGCTCGGTCGTTGCGGCCTATGCCGGTAAGGTCGAACCCGAAGCGCTGCTGTCGATGATCAACGCCAGCGACCGCGCCGCGCTCGACAGCTTGATGCGCCGCGTCGACCGCGACGATCCCAAATTACCATCGATGATCGATACCTTGCTGCGCCTGTCGGCGATGGAGGGCGACATAACCGTCGCGCTCTACAACGGTTATGTGGAGCACGCCGCGCAAGCCGCGCGCGAAGCGCTCGCCGCCGAATTCCGCGACGGCATCGCGGCCGTCGTCGAACGGTCCAGCCAGGAAAGCCACGCGCTGCGCGATCAGTCGATCCGCACATCCACATCCGCCCGCGGGATGATCGGCAAGACATCCGAAGTCGCCGCCGCCGCCGAGCAATCGGCGGTCGCGATGCGCGAAGCCGCGCAGACTGCCGCTGGCCTGATCCGCGCGATCGAGGATGCTCGCACCGAAGTCGAGGCCGCCGCCGAAATCGCCAACCGCGCCAGTTCGCAGGCCGGCGCCGCGGTCGGCATGTCCGAAGCGCTGAGCGATCACGCCAAGTCGATCGAGTCCATCCTGGGCCTGATCCGCGACATTGCGGGTCAGACCAACCTGCTCGCACTCAACGCGACGATCGAAGCCGCCCGCGCGGGCGATGCCGGCCGTGGCTTTGCGGTGGTTGCGCAGGAGGTGAAGAGCCTCGCCAACCAGACCGCGCGCGCGACCGACGACATCGCCGCCAAGATCGCCGCGATCCAGTCCGCCACGCGCTCGACCGTCGAAACCAACGCGTCGATCAAATCGACCGTCACCGAAGTCCAGGAATCGGCCAACCGAATCCGCTTCGCGATGGAAGCGCAAGCACAGACCGTCACCGCGATCACCGCGGCGGTCGACGAAACGGCGCTCGCTGCCGATTCGATGTCGAACACAATCGCAACCATTCGCGAGGATACCGAAGCGGTGGCGAGCGAGATCGACAGCGTTGGTCGAGGCTTCGATTCGCTCGATGGACAGCTCGGCCAACTCAAGGCCAGCGCCAGCGATTTCGTGGTCAAAGTGGCGGCATAATCCCGGAGAGGGGACGATGAGCGAGCAACGACCGATAACCTGGCCCCAGGAGCTGGAAGAAGCGCTGCGGCGCGACTTGCCGGCGTTCGATTGGGACGGTCAGATCCAACCGCTGACGGCCGAAATCACGCCGATCGTCTCCCCACACTATCGCCGCATCTGTGAGATTTTCTGGGAACATTATCTTGCGCATCCCGCAGTCGCGCCGGTCCGCGACTATTACACGCCCGACCGGCTGGAGCAGGCGATCCAGGGCAGCGTCGGCTACATGCGGGCCAAGTTCGAAAACCCGCTGGGACGCACCTGGATGGAAATGGCCTGCGTCAACGCTCGCGATTCGGAACGCGCGGGCATGCCGCTGGCCGCGCAGCTCGCCTCGCTCACCGCGTCCTATCAGGCGACGGTGAACATCGTGGCGGCCGCCTGCGCTGGCGATACCGAACGATTGGCGCGCTACGTCGATGTCATGCAGCGCATTTCGTCCGTCGAGGCGCATCTTCTCACCAGCTATATTTCGCAACTGGTCGACCACCGATCGCGCAAGGCACGGCTGGCGAGCTCCGAAAAATTTCGCGAATCGATCGCCGGGTCGATCGGCGCGACCGCCGAATTGGGCGCGCGCATACGCCAGCAGGCGGACCGCACCTCCGCCTCGGCCAAGGGGATGATCGGCAAGACCAGCGAAGTCGCCGCCGCCGCCGAGCAATCGGCGGTCGCGATGCGCGAAGCGGCGCAGACCGCAGCGGGCTTGATCCGCGCGATCGAGGATGCCCGCACCGAGGTCGAGGCCGCTTCTGAAATCGCCAACCGCGCCTCGAATCAAGCCGGCGAGGCGGTCGGCATGTCCGAAGCCTTGTCCGACCACGCCAAGTCGATCGAATCGATCCTCGGCCTGATCCGCGACATTGCCGGGCAAACCAACCTGCTCGCGCTCAACGCGACCATCGAGGCGGCCCGCGCGGGTGACGCCGGCCGTGGCTTTGCCGTGGTCGCGCAGGAAGTCAAAAGCCTCGCCAACCAGACCGCGCGCGCGACCGACGACATCGCCGCCAAGATCGCCGCGATCCAGTCCGCCACGCGCTCCTCCGTCGACACCAGCGCGTCGATCAAGGCGACGGTCGCCGAAGTCGAGGAATCCGCCGCGCGCATCCGGCTGGCGATGGAGGCACAGGCGCAGACCGTCACGGCGATCACCGCCGCGGTCGACGAAACCGCGCTTGCCGCCGATTCGATGTCGCACACCATCGCCACGATCCGCGAGGACACCGAAAGCGTCGCGCGCGAGATGGGCGTGCTGGCCGACGATGTCGGCGATGTCGATGACCGGCTCGGCGGGCTGAAGGGCGCAGCCGACGATTTCTCGGTAGGCGTGGCGGCCTGAGCCGCCGCGCGCTACAGCGGCGCGCATGACCAACATCCTCATGACCGGCAGCAGCCGCGGGATCGGAGCGGCGATCGCCGGGACGCTCGCCGTAACTCCCGACGTAGCCTTCGCCGGGCACGGCACCGCGAGCGGCATTGCCGCCGACTTCGCCGATGCCACCGGCCCGCGTTCGCTGTGGGACACGGCGCTCGATCAACTCGGCAGCATCGACGTGCTGATCAACAACGCCGGCGTATTCGAGGCCAATTCGATCGACCTCGACGATGCCGAGTGGGTCGCCAATTGGGAACGCACGATGCGGATCAACCTGACCGCCAGCGCCGAATTGTGCCGGCTCGTGATCCGGCATTGGCAGGAACGTGGCGTCGGCGGCAGGATCGTCAACGTCGCGAGCCGCGCCGCCTATCGCGGCGACAGCCCCGCGCATTGGCACTATGCCGCATCCAAGGCCGGGATGGTCGCGATGACCAAGAGCATAGCGCGTGGCTATGCGGGGGCGGGCATCCTCGCCTTCGCGGTGTGCCCTGGCTTCACGATGACCGGAATGGCGGAGGATTACCTGGCCAGCCGCGGTGGCGACAAATTGCTCGCCGACATCCCGCTGGGGCGCGTCGCCGATCCCGACGAAGTCGCCAATGCGGTCGTCTATCTTGCGCTTAGCGCGCCACCGTCGATGACTGGTGCGGTGATCGATGTGAACGGGGCGAGCTATGTCCGCTGAGCCGGACAGCTGGAAGACCAGCTTCCCGTGCACCCGCGCCGAGGCGGAGGCGATCGACGCCGGCGAGATCGACATCGACGCAGTGCTGATGACGACCGAGGAGGTAGAGGACGATGTCGAGCGCTGGCGGCTAGACGCCTATACCGAGTCCGAGCCCGATGCGGCGGTGATCGCCTCGTTGCGCGCGCTGGTGCCGAGCGCGAGCGGGGCCGAGCCGATCATCGAGGCGTTGACGCCTGAAGATTGGGTGGCGATGAGCCAGGAAGGGCTCGAGCCGATCGCCGAAGGGCGGTTCGTCGTCCACACCAGCGCGCATCCGGTTGGCGCGCCCACAGGAGGCCGCGCGTTCCTGATCGACGCCGGCCGCGCGTTCGGGACGGGGCATCACGCGACGACTTCGGGCTGCCTGAAAGCGCTCGACGCGATGGCGAGCGGGACGGTCGCGAGCGTCATCGACATCGGCACGGGCACCGGCCTGCTCGCCTTGGCCGCTGCGCACCTATGGCCCGACGCGCGGATCGTCGCGACCGATATCGACCCGGCCGCGATCGAAGTGACACGCGAGAATATGGCGGCGAACGAAATCGCCGAGATCGAGCTGATCGTCGCCGACGGCGCCCTCGACCCCGCCATCACTGCAGGCGCCCCGTACGACGTCGTCATCGCCAACGTGCTTGCAGGGCCGCTGATATCGATGGCGCCCGAGCTCGCCGCGATCGCCGCGCCGCACGCGACGATCCTGCTCGCCGGTTTGCTCGAGACGCAGCGCACGCACGTGGTGGACGCGTACACCGAATGCGGCTGCACGCTGACCGGCGCTGAGGTGCGCGGCGATTGGACGATCCTCACGCTGGCCGCGGGCGGTAAGCGCTACATCCCGACCAAACCGATCGACCCCAAGGGCCGCGACGGCTGGGCGTTGGATATCTAGCCGCTAAATCGTCATTGCGAGCGTAGCGAAGAAATCCACGCGTACCGCCGGGCACTGGATTGCTACGCTACGCTCGCAATGACGGGGTGAGCTATGCCTTGCTCCGTGCATAGTCCTGCGTGCCGCGCGTGATCACCTCATCGCCGGGGACGATCTCCGCCACCTGAATGTCCGGCTGCACTTTCAACGCCTCGTAAAGCGGCGCAAAGTCGGTTTCGACGGTCGCGCGCAGCAGTTCGTCGAAGCTCGGGATGACGAAGTAATTCTGCTGGAAATCGTCGATCCGGTATTCGGTTCGCATTACGCGAGCGAGGTCGAAGCCGATCCGGTTCGGGCTGGAATCGTCCAGCGCGAACTGGCTTTCCGAATAGCTCGACACGATGCCCGACCCGTATATCCGCAACCCTTCGGGCTCGGCGATCAGGCCGAATTCGACGGTATACCAATAGAGCCGGCCCAGATACTTGAGCGCATCGTGCTGCATCGCACGCTGACCGCCCTTGCCATAGGCTTCGAGGTAGTCGGCGAAGACGGGATCGGCGAGCATCGGGACGTGGCCGAACACGTCGTGAAAGACGTCGGGTTCCTGCAGATAATCGAGCTGGTCGGGGCGGCGAATGAAATTGCCCGCGACGAAGCGGCGATTGGCCATGTGGTCGAAGAATACGTTGTCGGGGACCAGCCCCGGAACGGCGATGACCTGCCAGCCGGTCAGCGCCATCAGCCGGTCCGACAGCTCGGCGAAATCGGGGATGCCGGGCTTGGACAGCTTGAGGACGTCGAGCCCGCGCAGATACGCTTCCGACGCGCGGCCGGGCAGCAGTTTCGCTTGCCGTGCGAACAAGGTGTCCCACGTGGCGTGCTCTTCAGGGGTGTAGTGCGACCAATCCTGCGGAATCGTCCAGTCGGCCGACGCGCCGGGCGGTGGGGAATCGAGGACGTGCGTATCGGTTGCCATTGAAACCATCTATCACGGGTCCGGTGGTGAAAGAAATATCCCGGCGAATCGGGCGGCTGGCGCGCCGGATCGGGTTGGCTTTGGTGCTCGTGCTGGGCGTCTATGCGGCCGCCGGGATGATCGGCGGCAGCATTCCGGCCAACGCCGCACGGGTGCCCCCGGCCGACGGCGTGCGCATCTTCGTCGAGGATAACGGTATCCATACCGGGATCGTCATGCCGGTCTCGGCCGCGGGGGTCGATTGGCGCGGGACATTCCCGGCGAACGACATCGCGGATCCGCGCTATGCCCGCTTCGACCATGTCGCCGTCGGCTGGGGCGACCGTGCTTTCTATATCGAGACACCGACCTGGGCCGATATCGCCCCCGCCGTGATATTACGCGCGGCGATCGGCAGCAGCCGCACCGTGCTCCACGTCGAGCATGTTCCTGCGCCGCCAACCGGCAATGCAGTGCGGGTGATCGTCCTCACGCCCGATCAATATCGCCGCCTTGTAGCTTTCATCCGCGGCGCGATGGGGACGGGGGGCAAGGTCGCGGGCGGATACGGACCTAACGACGTGTTCTACGACGCGCGCGGCACGTACAGCGCGATCACGACGTGCAACGAATGGACGGGCCGAGCGCTGAGGCACGCCGGCATCCGCGTCGGGGCGTGGACGCCATTCCCGGCATCCGTGATGGGATGGTTTTAACGCTGCTCCGGTTAACAAGAATGTCCCATCTCGGGACGCTCTCAACGCGACGGCATTTACCTAATGCCGCTTAAGGAGTAATCCCACTGCTGGCGAATCTGCCCATAAGCAGGACGTCAGAACAGTCTGGGTCGCAGGGGCTTTGTTTATTAGGGGATTCCTTGTGAAGCATCTTCTGGCCGCAGCGACCTTCGCTGCACTGCTCGCGGCAGCTCCAGCGGGCGCACAGGTAGTCTACAGCAACGATTTCGATGGTGGCGTCGTCGCCGGCCCCGGCGTGATCGTCACGACCAATAATGGCGGCGGCGTCGGGACCGCCACTGGTGGCGCCTGGAACGCCAATGGCTGGAAGAACAACTTCCTGATCAACGCCTCCGTCAACCCGATCACCACCACCGAGTTTGCCATCTCGGGGATTGGCGCGCACACGTCGATCTCGCTGGGCGGTGTGCTCGGCATGCTCGACAGCTGGGATTCGACCAACGGCAGCCCGGCACCCGACCTTCTTCAGGTTCTGATCGACGGCAACGTCGTCGCTAACTTGACGGCGGCGAATGCCAGCGGCTCGA
>JBDSED010000098.1:0-11538 GCA_039920225.1 Sphingomonas sp. | reverse complement strand
CTGGCATGCGCTGTTCCTGGTGTTCGGCGGGCTGTCGCTGTTGTGGCTGGTGCCGTGGCTGACGACCGCGCGGCCCGAACCGATCGCGAGCGCATCGCCCGCCGCGCCGCGCCCCGCGCCGAGCTTCGCGGAAATGCTGTCGAAGCGCGAAATGTGGGGCGCGATGATCGGCCATTTTGCGACCAATTACCCCTATTTTATGGTCCTCGCCTGGCTGCCGCTCTATCTCGTCAAGCAGGAGGGCTATTCGATCACCGCGATGGCTTGGCTGGGCGGAACGGTCTATCTGTTGTCGGCGATGTTCGGCCTGATCGGCGGGCGCGTCGCCGACCGCTGGATCGCGAACGGCGCCAGCGTCAACCGCGTGCGCAAGACGATGATGCTGATCTCTGCCGGTGTCGCGCTGGCCTGCATGCTCGCCTGCGCCACCGGCAGCCCACGCCTCGCCGTCGCCGGCTTGTTGGCCTATTCGCTTGCAAATGGGCTCGGCGCGTTCAGCGTGTTCTCGATCGGCCAGACGCTCGCCGGGCCGCATTGCGCGGGCAAGTGGGTCGGGGTGCAGAACGGGTTCGCCGGGCTGTCCGGCGTCGTCGGCCCGCTTGTCACGGGCGTGCTGATCGACGCGACCGGCGATTATCGCGCGGCGTTCCTGGTCGCTGCCGGGGTCGTTACGATCGGCCTGATCGCCTGGGGATTGATAATCCGCAAGATCGAGCCACTCGCATGGTCGGAACTGTAGCGGCCATTAAGCCAGCGTTCAGCGCTCGCGCACCGATATAGTGTCATAAGGCGTTACGACGCTTGCGGGAGGGAATTATGACGCGGTTCGGCTGGATGTCGGTAGCATTGATTTGCGCAAGCGCCGCCCCGCCCGCCTGTGCGCAGGACCGCACCGAGGACAATGCAGTCACCCAAGCCGAGGATGCTTTCGGGTTCAGTACCGGACGTGAAACGATCGGCATCTACAGCGCGAACAATGCGCGCGGTTTCTCACCAAGCAACGCCGGTAACGTGCGGATCGAAGGCCTCTATTTCGACCCCGCCGTCGGCCTCCCGAGTATCATCAACGATTCGACCAGCATAAAGGTCGGGCTGTCCGCGCAAGGCTATCCGTTCGCCGCGCCAAGCGGGATCGTCGATCAGGTCCTACGTCGCCCAGCCGCCAAGTCCGGCGCATCGATTCTTCTGAACGGTGACAGCTTCAGCTCTTATGGCGTTGAAATCGATGGCTCACTGCCGATCAACAAACAGCTGTCGATAGGCTATGGCCTGACTGCCGGGCGAGTCGCTTTTCCAGACGGCACGGACAATGCCAACCACGGCCAGGGGCTCATCGTGCGCTGGCGGCCGGCACCGGGCGTCGAAATCCTGCCGTTCTGGACGCTCTACAACGACTACAACGACGAGGCTGGGCCGTTCTACGTTCCAGCGGGCAAGTTCCTGCCTCCGCCGCTCCCGCGCCACCGCTTCGACGGCCCGGAATGGGCGGACTTCCGCTACACCGGCACCAATAGCGGCGTGCTCGCCTCCTATGCGCCGGCGAACGACTGGCTAGTGCGCGTCGGCGCGTTCAGGTCGGTGTTCGACAGCAAGGCCGGCTGGAACAATCTGCTCCTCGGCCTGCAGCCCGACGGCACGTTCGCCAGCCGGCTGATCGGCGCCGATCCCCCTACAAAAAACGTGTCGCTGAGCGGCGAACTGCGTTTGACGCATAGTATCGTCGATGGTCCGCGGCTGCACGTGATTCACCTCAGCGTGCGCGAACGAGACGCACGGCGCGAATTTGACGGGTCGGACGAGGTGGACCTCGGTCCGGGACGTATCGGGGTCCCTGAGGATTCACCCAAGCCCGCGTTCAACTTCGGCCCGCTGTCGCGCAATCGCATCAACCAGACGACGATCGGTCTGGCGTATGACGGGCGATGGAAGGACGTCGGCGAAATCAGCTTCGGCGTGTCGCGCGCGAGCTATCGCAAGATCACGACGCTGCCCGGCGTCGCGCCGATCGTCTCTCGATCGACGCCGTGGCTCTACAACGGCACCGCTTCGATCTACGTGTCGAAGGCGATCACGCTGTACGCCGGTTACGCGCGCGGCTTGGAGGAGAGCGGCGTTGCCCCGCCCAACGCGGCCAACCGCAACCAACCGCTCGATGCGGTGCTGACCGAGCAGAAGGATGCTGGGGTCCGCTGGAACGTTACCGATAAGGTCAAGCTGATCGCCGGTGTGTTCGACCTCTCCAAGCCTTATTTCGGGTTTAACGCGGCGAACAATTACACGCAGATCGGGACGACGCGCAGTCGAGGCGCCGAATTCTCGGTCTCGGGGAACGTTACGAAGCGGCTCAACGTCGTCGCGGGTGGCTACTTCCTCGACGCGCGCGTCGCTCGCGATCCGACCGCGCTCGGCAATATCGGCCCGCGGCCGGTCGGCCTGGCCGGCCATTTGCTCAACGTGAACGTCAATTGGCAGACGCCGCTCATCGACGGCTTGTCGCTCGACGCCGCCTTATCGCAGCGAACGAGCGTACCATCGACGACCGACAATCTGGTTTCCCTGCCGCCGCGCGCCCTGGTCAATCTCGGCGGCCGCTACCGCTTCAAGCTCGTCGGCAAGAACGCAGCGCTGCGGCTTCAGATCAACAACGTCTTCGACAACCGCGCGTTCAATATCGCCGGGCCGGGCGTTTACGGGGGAACTCCCCGGCGGTACTTGACGGGGTATCTCGCGGTCGACGTTTAGACGTCTCGGTCAGGTGGTGCGATTATTCCTAGCTGTTTCAATCGCTAACATCGATGTGTGTGACGATCGCCCATGGGGGCGGCCCCCGAACGCGGCGCGTTAGCGGCTCAACCCGCGATCACACGCGCGCAATCCCGAACCTAGTCACTCCCATTCGATCGTGCCGGGCGGTTTCGACGTGTAGTCGTAGGTCACACGGTTGATGCCCTTGACCTCGTTGATGATCCGGGTCGCGCAGCGCGACAGGAACTCGCCGGTGAAGTGATAGGCATCCGCGGTCATGCCATCGACCGAGGTCACCGCGCGCAACGCAAGCACGTTGTCGTAGGTGCGAGCGTCGCCCATCACCCCGACGCTGCGTACCGGCAACAACACCGCGAACGCTTGCCAGATCGCGTCGTAGAGGCCGGCATTCCGTATCTCTTCCAAATAGATGGCGTCGGCTTTTCGTAAGGTGTCACAGCGGTCCTTGCTGACCTCCCCCGGGATGCGGATCGCGAGGCCGGGTCCCGGGAACGGGTGCCGGCCGACAAAGACGTCAGGCAGGCCGAGTTCACGGCCGAGCGCCCTCACCTCGTCCTTGAACAATTCGCGAAGCGGCTCGACCAGCTTCATGTCCATCCGCTCGGGCAGGCCGCCGACATTGTGGTGGCTCTTGATCGTCACCGACGGCCCGCCGGTGAAGGACACGCTCTCGATAACGTCGGGATAGAGCGTGCCCTGCGCGAGGAACTCCGCGCCGCCGATCTTCTTCGCCTCGGCCTCGAACACTTCGATGAAGGTCTTGCCGATGAACTTGCGCTTCGCCTCGGGGTCAGTGACGCCGGCGAGCCCGTTGAGAAACAGCGTCTCGGCGTTCACATGGACCAGCGGGATGTTGTAATGACCGCGGAACAGTGAGACGACCTGGTCCGCCTCGCCGCTGCGCATCAGGCCGTGATCGACGAATACGCAGGTCAGCTGGTGCCCGATCGCCTCGTGGATCAGCACCGCGGCGACTGCACTATCGACCCCCCCGGACAGTCCGCAAATCACGCGCTTGTCGCCGACCTGCGCGCGGATTTCAGCGATCTTGGCGGCGCGGAACTCGGCCATCGACCAGTCGCCGGTCAGCCCGCAGACGTGGCGGGCGAAATTGGCGATCAGCCGCGCGCCGTCGGGGGTGTGGACGACCTCCGGGTGGAACTGCATCGCATAATAACGCCGCGCATCGTCGGCGATCACCGCAAACGGCGCGCCGGCGCTGGCGGCAACCGGGCGGAAGCCGGGGGCGAGCGCGGTCACCTTGTCGCCGTGGCTCATCCACACCTGGTGCGTTTCGCCTTCGGTCCACAGCCCGTCGAACAGCTCGCAGCGATCGTCGATCTCGATGAACGCGCGCCCGAACTCGCCGCTGTCGCCCAGCTCCACCGAGCCGCCGAGCTGGTGCATCAGCACTTGTTGACCGTAACAGATGCCGAGCACCGGCAACCCGCTGTCAAGGATTTCCTGCGGCACACGCGGGCTATCCGCGTCGAGCACGCTCGCCGGGCTGCCCGACAGGATCACGCCGCGCGGCTTCATCCGCGCAAAGGCTTCGGCGGCAAGCTGGAATGGCGCGATCTCCGAATAGACCCCGGCCTCGCGCACGCGCCGCGCGATGAGCTGAGTCACCTGGCTGCCGAAATCGACGATGAGGATCGAATCGCTGGGCTGGATCATGGCGTCCCATAGCCAAGCCGGCCCAGTGCCGCCAGTCGCACCACCTATCGCGCGGGACCTGGGCATTGTAGACTGAAGCCCGACGAGAAACGGGGGAACGATGCTCAAGATATTCGCGGCAACGATGGCGCTCGGCATGATGACGTCCATGCCCCTTTCCGCCCAGACCGTTCCGACGGCCGTGATCGCCGATCCCGCGCCGGACGCCCAGTTCCCTGCCAAGCTTATCCAGCTGCGTTACACCAGCGCGGGCATCGCCCTGCCCGCACGTCTGTTCCTTGCGTCGGGCGGCAAGCCGCATCCGACCGTGCTCATGCTCCACGGCTTCCCGGGCACCGAGATGAATTTCGACCTCGACCGCGCGATGCAGCGCGCCGGGTGGAACGTGCTGGCGATCGAGTATCGCGGCGTGTGGGGCGGCGGCGGCAAGTTCAGCTTCTCGCACGTCGTCGAGGATGCTCGCGCCGGGCTCGCCTGGCTGCGGGACCCGGCCAACGACACCAAATATCTGATCGACCCGAAGACCATCGTCGTGATGGGCCATTCGATGGGCGGGTTCGCCACCGTCATGCTGAGCGACGACAAGCAAGTTACGGGGTCGGTGGTGATCTCCGGGGCCGACATCGGCGGGCGGTTAGCGATGGCAGCCGGCAAGCCGATCGACGTCTTGCGCGAAGATTGGGGCGACGACGCCAGCTATACCAACATGACGCTGGAGGAGATGGTCGCCGACAGCGCCGCCAGTGCAAAGCGCTGGGATTGGCGGGCGAACGCAGGGCGGCTGGCGGGGTGGCCGCTGCTGCTGCTCAGTTCGAACGACGGCCTCAAGCCCGACGCCGATGCCGCCGCGGCGGAGGTGAAAAAGGCCGGTGGCACGGTCACCGAGGTCAAAATCGAGACCGACCACAGTTATAACGATCACCGTATCGCGCTGGCGGCGGCAATCGTCAGCTGGCTCCAGGCGTCGTTCCGCTAAAGCCGGATGAGGTTATCCAGGGTGACGCGCGGCGCTTTTTTTCCGCGCGTCCGACAGGTGAAGCGGTGCGCCACCCTCGCGCTCCCGTCGGGTTCGATGATCGAGCCGATGACCACCCAGTCGTTTCCGGCGCTCGATGCCTGGAGCCCTTCGAACTTGGTGCCGGTCACATCGGCCATCCCCATCCGCGGGTGAAGCTTGGCCATCACGGCCGCCGCGCAGCGCTCCATCGCGTCGCGGCGCTCGATCGACGCGGACATCGCGAGCGCCAGTGCGATCATCAATGGAACGCCAGCCCCTCGAAGTCGCCCGAATGCCGCCACTTGTCGATATAGTCGAAATAAGCGTGCGCGCCGAGCGGATAGCCGACCGCCAGCGCCGCTGCGGGGCCGGGATCGCGTCCCTCATTATTATAATAGCCCGGCGTGCAGTCCGGTGCGGTACGCAAGGATCGGCCCGGTCCCGACAGCAGCAGGTCACACCATGCATCCTGCGCCTCGCGGGTCACTTCCACCTCCTTCGCGCCGATCGTTTCGGCATGCGCGACGACTGCCGCAATCGTCCGCCCCGATTCGGTCAAATTGTGCGGCACATTGGAAATGAGGTTCGCGCCCTGGGTGGGCGTCACCACAAACAGATTGGGGAAGCCGTGGACGTGGATACCATGCTTCGATCGCATCCCCTCGCCCCACGCGTCGGACAGCTTGAGACCGTCGCGCCCCACCACCTCGAATCCGACCAGCCCTGACAAATTGGTGCCGACGCGGAAGCCCGAGGCGTAGATGATGCAATCGACAACGTAATGCTTGCCGCCGACCGTGAAGCCGGTTTCGTCGATCGACTCCACGCCCTTGCCGTTGGTGTCGATCAGGTGGGTGCTGGGAGTGTTGAACGCGTCGAGGTAGGCGTCGTGGAAGCACGGCCGCTTGCACAGTTGGCGATACCATGCCTTCAGCCTCGCTGCGGTTTCCGGGTCGGCGACGATCGCATCCACGCGGGCGCGGATTTCCTCCATTTTCTCGAAGTCAGAATCCTCCCACACGCGCAGGATGTTCTCGAAACTCCGCTCGGCGGGCGGTAAGGTCACGACACGCGCCTTGATCCGCCGCGAAATGTCGGTCCAGCCGTCCTCGACCAGATCCTCTTCGACCATCATGCCGGGGGTCTGGTTGGCGGTGAAATTCTCCAACCAGCGCTTCTGCCAGCCGGGCGTCGCGATCCCCGCAAACCAGTCGGGGTCGATCGGCGCGTTGGCACGGACATCGACCGACGACGGCGTGCGCTGGACAACGTACAGTTCCTTCGCGGCACGCGCGAGGTGCGGAACCCCCTGGACCGAGGTCGCGCCGGTGCCGATGATCGCGACGCGCTTGTCGGCCAGCCCCGTCATCGGCGCGCCGTTCGCGTCGCCGCCGGTGTAGGCATAGTCCCAGCGACTGGTATGGAACGACTTGCCCCGGAACTTCTCAATCCCCGGAATGCCCGGCAGCTTGGGGATGTGCAGCGGCCCCGTGCCGATCCCGACATATTTGGCGGTGAAGCGGTCGTCGCGGTCGGTCGTGATTTCCCACAGCTGCCGCGCCTGGTCCCACACGATGTCGCGGATCTGGGTGTGGAACAGCGCCTTGTCGTAGAGCCCGTATTGCTGCCCGATCCGCCGGCATTGCTCGAGGATTTCGGGGCCGTGCGCGTATTTCTCGGTCGGGCGGTGCCCTGTTTCCTCGAGCAGGGGGATGTAGATCATCGACGCCGTGTCGCATTGCGCCCCAGGATAGCGGTTCCAATACCAAGTGCCGCCGAAATCGCCGCCCTTCTCTACGATGCGATAATCGGTGATCCCGGCCTCGGCGAGGCGAGCGCCCGTCACCAGCCCGGCGAATCCGCCGCCGACGAAGG
Organism: Sphingomonas sp.; assembly: GCA_039920225.1. Taxonomy (GTDB): domain Bacteria; phylum Pseudomonadota; class Alphaproteobacteria; order Sphingomonadales; family Sphingomonadaceae; genus Sphingomonas. Next base: position 4,223 of record JBDSED010000098.1, on the reverse strand, counting down.
CGAAGGTGACATGGTCGTTCACCGGATCGCGCCGCATCACCGGCATATGCGGGTCGATCGCATAGTCGGCGAATGCGCCGTTCAGATCGATATATTGATCATTGCCGTCGTCGCGCAGTCGCTTGTCGCGCTCGGCAATATATTTGGCGAGCAACGCCTTCTTGTCGACAGGCGCGCGGACAGGGGTCGGATCGTTCATGACCATACCCTATCCTCGAAAATGCAACTCCGGCAAGGCCCAGAATTGACCCCGGCTAGGCTGGCTCGGTCTTTGCCAGGCCGACCAACAGTCCGTGGAGCCGGTCGATGCGGCTCGCATGCACGGCGCCAAGGTCGCCGAACAACGGCTCGATCTGCTTTGCCACGTACGATGACGGCCCCGAATAGGCCATCGACCAGTGCGGCAACTGACGCCGCGTGATCGCCGATACGCGCAGGACGGTGATGTCGGTATGCCGGTTGTCGCGCTCGATGCGCTGCATCACATCCTCGATCGCCGCGGGCGAGCCCTCCAACAGCTGCGCGAAATGATGATCCGTGCAAACCAGTGCGCCAGTGATGCCCATCGGCGCGTTGAGCATACGAGCGATAGCGACGATTTCCGCTATGGCTAGACTTGCGTCGTCTGCAACGAGGGTCTGACGGCTGACGTACATCAGCGCACGGTCCATCTCGATGTTGGCGGAGGCAATCTCCCGACTGATCGCAGCACGACCGGCAGGTGCCATCGCAGCCAACGCGGTACGACGCGCCTGCGCGCTCTTTTTCAGCACGCGAACGAATTGCTGCTGGTGCGACAGTAGATCGGCCTTGTCGAAACACGCCGCGGCGCCCGCCGCCAATGCTTCGGTTCGCTGCCACGTGCCTTCCCCGGCGCTCGACGACACAACGACGATGGGCGGGTGGCGACGCCCCTTCAGCCCGCGAAGAAACTGCAATCCGTCCATGCCGGGCATCGTAAGGTCGAGCGTGATCGCGTCAGGGTCGCTCGACCGAATCAATGCCCGCGCGGAATCGACGTCGGCCGCCACGCCCACGACCTGGCACCCCGCGTCGGTCGAGATCACCTGTTCGAGCATCGCGCGGATCGTCACCGAATCGTCGATGATCAGGACGCGGAGGGGGGTCAACGCGTGACCCCGACGCCCTGGATCAGCGGCTGCGCCACCCCGTCGCCAGCCCAGTTGCGGGCGCCGGGCTGCCAGCGGGGCAAAATCTCGTCTTCGTCGTTGAGGAGGGGAAAGAGCTCGCGCTCCTCGCTATCCATCCTTAGCGTCATGCGCCTCACCAACGCTTTGACCGCTGTCTGGAATTCCTGCCAGTGCGTGACTAGCTCGCCAGCGGTCCAGCGCTCGACATGCGCCCGGTACAAGCCGTGAAGCTGTTCGATACAGCGCTTTCCTTCCAGCGCGGCAGCGCGAACCTCGGCGCGCCGGTCGACCATGAGTCGCTGGAACAACTGCCGGTCCTCGTACGCCAGGTGCAGATGCACCACTCGGGCAAGTTCCCACCTTTTGGCGGCGAGCAATTCCGAATCACATGGTGTCGGGCTGGACACAAGGTCCACCAACTCGCCGCTCAGCAATCGTATCTTTATGTGTTCGCTCGGCAAACGATTGCAGGGCATCTGATCCGGTCCTTTTTCGTTTCTCGTCCGCGCGATGACGTTTCTTTACCGTTCGGCAGCCGTCGCATGATAATGCTCACCCGCACTTTACTTCGACAGACGGTAGTTCTACGGTATCGGCACGATGCCTGTGGGCGGACAATGCGCCGCCCATGCGACACCGCCGGCCGATAGCGACCGTGGTCGTCTCGATCGGACGGGCGCCGGACATGACAGATTCAGTCGAGACTAAGGAAGCGCAAGCTGCCGCGGAGGCGCGCGTGCAGAAGTTCCGCGACGCTTTGGGGCCGTTCGTCGTTGCAGCCGAACAGACGCGAATGCCGATGATCTTCACCGATGCGCTGTCGCAGAACAATGCGCTGGTGTTCGCCAATGACAGTTTCCTCGCGCTGACCGGCTTCGATCGGGACCAGGTCATCGGCCACCCGCTCGACGAACTGCTCGGGGAGTTCACCGACCGCGAAACCTTGTCGGCGATCGGGACAGCGCTGGACGTCGGCAGCGAAGGCAATTGGGAAATGCCGTGCCGCCGGGTCGACGGCACCGAGTTTCTGGCGGCGGTCTATTACTGCCCCGTGCGCGACAAGCATGGCGTGATCTGCCAGAATTTCCTCACGTTCGTCGAACTGGGCGGACACATCGACCGGCTGCTCAAGCAGCGCAACGAACTTCATGCTCTTTACGAACATGCCCCAGGTTTCATCGCGACTACGGACGGCCCCGACCACCGCTTCACCTTCGCCAACGCATCATACAAACGCCTAGTCGGCCGCGAAAACCTCGTCGGCCTGACCGTGGTCGAAGCGCTGCCGGAGATCATCGACCAGGGCTTCATCCAACTGCTCGACCAGGTGTTCGAGACAGGAAAGCAGTTTCTCGGGATCAGCAAGCCGATCCGGTTGACGGGCGATGCGGACGGCAAGGTGCGCTACGTCAACTTCGCATATGAGCCTGTTCGCGATGCCCGCGGGCGGGTCACGGGATTGTTATGCGAAGGATATGACGTTACCGCCGAACGTGAAGCAGCGGACGAACTTGCCGCGCTGCACAGCGAACTCATCCACCTGTCCCGGGTCAATGCGATGGGCGCGATGGCAACGACATTGGCGCACGAACTGAACCAGCCGCTCGGCGCGATATCGAGCTGTGCGGCCGGTTGCCTTCGTCTCCTTAGCGGAGGCAAGGACCAGACCGCGCAGCTGGAACACGAATTGCGTTCGATCGAGGAAGCATCGCACCGCGCCGGCGACATCATTCGCCATCTGCGCGATTTTACCCGAAGCGGCAAAACCAAAAAGTCGAACTTCGACCTCAGGGTGGCGATCGGCGAATGCACACGCCTGGTCAATGCGGACGCGCGCGAGGACATCAACATGACGGATATAACGCCGGAAGGTGTCGTGATGACGGGCGACCGCATCCAGATCCAGCAAGTCCTCCTCAACTTGCTGCGCAATGCCTGCGATGCCACCGAATCGTCTTCCCGCCGCGACGTGACGGTGAATAGCGTTATCGCCGAAGAGCGCATCGTAGTGAGCGTTACCGACACCGGATCGGGCATACCCGCCAGCGCGGCGAACGACATCTTTTCATGGGCGAATTCGTCGAAGGAAGCAGGGATGGGGCTGGGACTGGCGATCTCGCAAACGATCGTCGAGGCTCATTCGGGCACCATGTGGCTTGAACATAGCGGCCCGTCCGGATCGACCTTCTGCTTTTCGATCCCGGTCATCCATCCACCGCATGATCCTGCGTTGACCGGTGTAGGTCATGGCCGCTGATCCGCTGGGCGCAATCGCCGATCCGATCAGGGAAGTCCCGTCGGTCCAGCCATCCCTCGCGAAATATGTCTATATCGTCGATGACGACAGCATGGTGCGGCGGTCGCTGTCCTTCGCGCTGACGACCGCGGGGTTCGAGGTTCGGGCATTCGCTTGCGGCCAGGATTTTCTCGACGAAGTGACGGTGCTTCGCCCGGGTTGTGTGTTGCTCGACGTCAGAATGCCGCAGACGGACGGGATCCAGGTTCTCGACGCGCTCGCCAGCCAGGTTGACCAGTTTGACGTATTGATCATGACCGCGCACGGCGATGTCGATACTGCGGTCAAGGCGATGAAGCGCGGCGCGCGCGATTTTCTCGAAAAGCCGTTTACCGATCAACTACTGTTGGATGTCCTCAACGGGCTTTTTTTGGCGCTTCCCACGCGAGTCGAGGCGCATGAGGAGCGATCCGACGCGGTCCTGCGCGTCTCGCGCCTGACGTCGCGCGAACGGGAGGTGCTAGACGGATTGGTTGCAGGGTTGCCCAACAAGCTGATTGCCTACCGACTTGGCATCAGCATCCGCACGGTGGAGATGCATCGCGGACGATTGATGGAGCGATTGGGCGTGAAGTCGCTGGTCGATGCGCTGAAGATCGCCGTGCTGGCGTCGATGCCGAACCCGTAGGGCGTCACAGACTTACCCAGCGCCCTTATTTCACCGGCTTGACCGTCAGCCCCGTCCACTTGGCGATGAAGGCCCAGTCGCTCGCGGTTTCGTCGATGATCTTGTCGGTCGGCTTGCCCGATCCGTGCCCGGCGCGCGTCTCGATCCG
>JBDSED010000097.1:0-9374 GCA_039920225.1 Sphingomonas sp. | reverse complement strand
TTCCTCGGGATCCAGTCCAAGGCGCTGAGCAAGCGACACGCGGTCGGTCTCGGTATGCGGATCGATGACTTACGCTCCGACTGGTGGGTCATCACGGTCAAAGCGAATGACGACGAGCCGGTCTGCTACATCATGACGCTTGCGGAGGTGCAGGCATCTGCAAAGCAAGATCGCAACGGCGGGGCTTGGTGGCTCGATCCACCGGGCTACGACCGTGAGGAATATCGAGATCGATGGGATCGGCTGGCGCATTGAAGGATTGCGCGCAGGCTCTATCAATACCTTATGACGCTTACAGACTACCTCGCGATCTGGGGTGCGGGTTTGAGCACAATCGTGGCGGGCCGCGAAGTGTGGTCGAGCCGCGACAGGCTCAAGGTGCAACTCATTCATGGCGTTTCGGACGATCTGGGTGCTTGCGCAGTGCTGTTTATCGGGAATCCCGGCAAGCGCGCGATAATGGCTGAATATGCCGGATATGCGTGGCCGTTCGAGACTGAGGAGCGGCTAGCATAGCGCTAGCATGTAAAATGCGAGCACCTTACGCTCCGGCACCCGCTCCACGTAAGTAGCTGTATTTGCGCAGAAAGGGTGGTGGACGCACTTGGGCTCGAACCAAGGACCCGCTGATTAAGAGTCAGCTGCTCTACCAACTGAGCTATGCGTCCATGCCGAAAAAGGCAGCCCGTTTCGGGGAGCGAGGCGGTTAGCATCGCGGCCGCGCTTTGCAAACCCTTTTTGCGCGGGGCCACTACCAGCGGGTCTGTTGGCCGCTGCTGCGGTCGATCGACATCAGAATGCCGATACATAGCAAGGCGGTCATTTGCGCGGTTCCGCCAAAGCTGATCAGCGGCAACGGAACGCCGACCACTGGCGCCATGCCCATCACCATCGCCATGTTGATCGACACGTAGAAGAACAGGGTCGTCGCGAGACCCGCCGCGGTCAGCCGCGCGAAGCGACCCTGCGCCCGCATCGCCACGCCCATCGCCCACCAGATGATCGCGAACCACGCCATGATCAACAGCACGCCGCCGACCAGCCCCCATTCTTCCATCATCGTCGCCAGCGCGAAATCGGTCTGGCCTTCCGGGAGGTAATCGAGGTGACTTTGCGACCCGTTCAGGAAGCCCTTGCCCCAGATCCCGCCCGACCCAATCGCGATCTTCGACTGGGTGATGTGATAACCGATGCCGAGCGGGTCCTTTTCAGGGTCGAGGAATATCGCGATCCGATTACGCTGATAATCGTGCAGGACGTAATTGTAGGCGACCAGGCCGACGACGGGCGCGGTGAGGCCGGCGATGATGAATAGCCGCAGCGGAATGCCCGACAGAAACATCACGGTAATGCCCCCCGCGGTGATCATCAGCGCGGTGCCGAGATCGGGCTGAAGCATCACTAGTCCAGCGGGTAGAGCGATTAGCAACAGCGCGGGCCAGATCGCGCCGAACTTGCGCACCTCGCTGGGCGGCAGGAGGTCGTAGAAACGCGCGCAGGCGAGGACGATGAACGGTTTCATCAGCTCGGACGGCTGCAGGCGGATGATGCCGAGGTCGAGCCAGCGCTGCCCGCCGCCCGCCACCTTGCCCAAAATCTCGACGCCGATCAGCATCACCAGAATGACCACATAGGCGGGCAGGCTGATCATGCCCCAAACATCTTCGCGTATCCGCGACAGCACCATCGCGCCGCCCAGGAACACGAAAAAGCGGATGCCCTGCGACAGCGCCCAGGGCCGGATATGCCCACCCGCCGCCGAATAAAGCACAAGCAGATCGAAACAGCCGATCGCGAGGATCAGCAGGATGATCTTCCACGGTAATTGCGCGAGCGGTTCGGGCACGAAGCCCAACGCCGCCGAGGACGACCGGGTCATTGCTCGACCTCGTGCGATCCCTGTTCGGCCGGCAGCGCAGTATTGGCGATCGCAGCGGCGGACGAGTTCGCGGCGTCGGTTGCCGCCTCGACCGCAGGGGCATCGGTCGGCGCGGTCGCGTCGGCCTCGGTCTGCACCGCCTGAAGCGCGGAAATTTGACCTTTGTAGGCGGCTGTTTCGGCGGCCGAACGCGTGACGATGTCCCCGCCCCAGGTCGGCTCGACCTCGGCCAGCGATTTGAGCGCTTTGTCGCGGTCAAGCAGATAGGTGATGATGTCGCGACCGATGCCCGGTGTGTCGAGGTTGGTAACGGTGTGGCCGCCATGTTCGAGGACGATCCCGGCGGCATATTTCGGATTCTCTACCGGCGCGAAGCATATGAACAGCGCGTGGTCGCGCAGCTTGAACGGCAGCGAGGCGTTGCTCAGCACGCCGCTGCCGCGCTCGGCCATGGTGATGCGGCGGACCTGGGCGGTGCCGGTCTTGGCGGCGAGCGAGGCGCCGGGGATGTTGAGCCGGGCGCGGCCACCGGTGCCGCCTTCGTTGACCACGCCGTACATCGCGTTGCGAATGGCCGCGAGATGATCCGGATTGAACGGCAGCGGGTTGGCGATTGTAGCCGGCCCGTTCATCAGCAGGCGTGGCGTGAGCGAGCGGCCCGACGCGATCCGCGACGCGAGGACCGCGAGCTGGAGCGGATTGGCGAGCACATAACCCTGGCCGATCGACGCGTTGAGCGAATCCGGTACGGTCCACTCATCCTTGTATTTCTTCAGCTTCCACGCGCTGTCAGGCACCGTGCCGAATCGTTGCGTCGAAAACGGAATATCGAACTTCTGTCCTAGTCCCAGCGTGCGCGCGACCGGCGCGACGCGATCATAGCCCAGCCGCCGCACCATTTCGTAGAAATAGATGTCGCAACTGTACATGATTGCTTGCTTAAGGTTGAGCGGGCCGTGGCCGCCGCGCTTGTGGCAGTGGAAAATGCCGCTGCCGACCCTCAGCGCGCCGCTGCAGGTAATCCGGTCGTCCGGGCTGACCCCGTTGTGAAGCAGCGCCAGGCCGTTCATCGGCTTGACGGTCGATCCTGGGGGATACAGCCCCTGCAGGATCTTATTCATTAGCGGCACGTGGTCGTTGTCCGACAGCATCTTCCATTCGAGATGGCTGATCCCGTCGGAAAAGCTGTTGGGGTCGTAGGCGGGCATCGACACGAAGGCGAGGACATCGCCGTTGGTGACGTCGATGACCACCGCGGATCCCGAATTGGTGCCGAGCCGGCGTGCCGCATATTCCTGTAAACCGGCGTCGATCGTCAGGCGCTGGACGTTGCCGGCAACATCGCGGCGCGTTTCGAGTTCGCGGACCAGCTTGCCGTGCGCGGTCACCTCGACTCGCTTGGCGCCAGGTTCGCCGCGGAGCTTTTCCTCCAGCGTCCGTTCGAGCCCATCCTTGCCGATCTTGAAGCCGGGCGTGATCAGCAGCGCGTTCTTGGTCTTCTGATATTGCTCGGCCGAGGCAGCGCCGACATAGCCGGTCAAATGCGCGACCGCTTGGCCCGTCGGATAATTTCGCGAATAGCCCGCGGTAGGAGCAACGCCGGGCAGCTCGGGCAGCCGCACCTGCACCGCGGCGAACACGTCGGGGGTTAGATTTTCGGCGACCTGCACCGGTTGGAACCCCGCGGCGCGCTTGATATCGTTTTCGATGCGGCTGACCTGCTCCGGCGGCAGGCCGAGCAATTGCTGAAGCAGCTTGAGGACGCGCGCCTGTTCGGTCGCGGGCAGGCGGTCGCGGATGATGTCCACGCGGAAATCGGTGCGGTTGTTGGCAATCGCGTGACCGTAGCGGTCAACGATCCATCCCCGCCGCGGCGGGATCATCGTCAGATTGACGCGGTTGCTTTCGGACAACAGCCTGTAATGCTCGTTCTCGGCGACCGCGAGCCAGCCCATCCGTCCGGCCAGAGCCAGCGCTACCGCGCCCTGAGCGGTGCCCACCATCATCGCACGACGCGAAAAGCTGTAGCTCTGCGCCGCCTCTGTGGTCGGGCGCGGCGGACGAATCACGCGCGCCCTCGTTTGGTGTCGAGCCACGCGACGACGCGAGCGACGAAGGGATAGAGCAGCACCGCGGCGATTACCTGAAACAGCAACACCGTATCGACATGCGCCGCAAGCGGGGTGGCAATCAAGCGTCCGACGATCAGACAAAACGCGATGGCGCCCGACGCCAGCACCCAATCCTGCCAGAAATCGCGCGACATCAGCCGCTGGTCGAGCAAATCGACGATCAGGAAGGCAAGTGTCCACAACAGCATTGCGCTACCCAGCGGCTGACCGCTGACCAGGTCGTCGAAGAATCCGAACGGCAACGGGCTCCAGATCCGCATCCATTCGGGCCGTAGCAGTCGCCAGGCAAGCAATGTCATGAGGCCGAGCGGCGGCAGCACGGGAAATGTAGCGATTAGCGGCAAGATCGTGATCAGCGACCCGGCGATCACCGATGCGACGGGAATGACCCAGATGGCAACCCGCGACGGCTCGGGCGCGAAGGCGCCGCTTTGTTGCCTCACGGTTGTTTCTCGGACGCGATCGGGGGGAGGGTGGTCAGGAAGGCACGCAGGATCAGCGCGTAATCGAACGCGTCGGGCGATTCAAAGGGCTTGGCCAGCGCGCCGTCGCGGTTCCGGCTCACCACCTTTGCCACCGGAATGTTGGGCGGGAAGATGCCGCCCGAACCCGAGGTGACCAGCACGTCGCCCGGGCCGTAGTCGGTATTGCCCAGCGCGATCGGCTTGACGTCGAGCAATCCGTCGCCCCGCCCCGTCGCGAAGCCCGGCGCGCCGTCCTTCGTTCGGCGCACAGGGACGATGCTTTCGGGATCGATCAGCAAGAGCACGCGCGCCGTATCCGGGCCCGCCTCCAGGACACGGCCGACCAGCCCATCTGGCGCGCGCACGGGCATCCCGGCGTGGACGCCCTGGATCAGCCCGGCATAAATCAGCCCATATCGTCGCGTGCTGGTTGCCGACGAACTGACGATACGCGCGGTGGCGATCGTCTCGGTACCCGGCTCGCGCGCTGACAACAGCTTCTTCAGTCGGATATTCTCATAGGCGATCGCACGTGCGCGGATAAGCTGATGGCGATCATTAATGACCTGCTCCTTCAGTCTCGCATTTTCGCCGCGGACGCCGAAAAAGCTGCCGATAGCCTCTGGGATGGAGGTGATGCCGCTCCACACCGATCCTGCCACCCAGCTAACGGGTGCGGTGACTTCAGCCGTGCCGGCTCGGAGCGCGGAGAACGCTGCGGGATTGAACGTCGACAGCGCCAGCAGGACAGCACCCACCAACGCCCCCGCGATCGCGATAACGTAGCTGATAAACAGACTATATTGCGCCCGCCGTGAGAAACCCGGGCGCCGGTTGCGTGGCGGCGCCATCCAACTCCCTCACATCAAAGGCCGCAAAAAGGACCCTTAGCAGAAATCAGGCGGTATGCAGCACGCCGCGATACATCGGATCCTCGAGCGCGCGCCCGGTGCCAAGTGCCACGCAGGTCAGCGGATCCTCGGCAATCGTCACCGGCAGACCGGTTTCGTCGCGGAGCACCTCGTCGATGCCGTGCAGCAACGCGCCGCCGCCGGTCAGGACGATGCCCTGATCGACGATATCGGCGGCCAGTTCCGGCGCGGTGTTTTCCAGCGCGATGCGTACGCCCTCGACGATCGTGCCGACGGGTTCTGACAGCGCTTCGGCGATCTGGCCCTGGTTGATCTGGATTTCCTTGGGCACGCCGTTGACCAGGTCACGACCCTTGATGTGGATCGTCAGACCAATGCCGTCGGCGGGCGGCTTGGCGGTGCCGACTTCCTGCTTGATCCGTTCGGCGGTCGCTTCGCCGATCAGCAAATTATGGTTGCGGCGGACATAGGACACGATCGCTTCGTCCATCTTATCGCCGCCGACGCGCACCGACGTGGTATAGGCGAGGCCGCGTAGAGAGAGCACCGCGACTTCGGTCGTGCCGCCGCCGATATCGACTACCATGCTGCCGATCGGCTCGGTCACCGGCATGTCGGCGCCGATCGCGGCCGCCATCGGTTCCTCGATCAGCCACACCTGGCTGGCACCGGCATTCTGCGCAGCGTCGCGGATCGCGCGGCGTTCGACGCTGGTGGAGCCGGACGGCACGCAGATCACGATCTGCGGCCAGCGCCAGAATCTTTTCTGCCCGCCGTGCACCTTGTGGATGAAGTGCTTGATCATCTGTTCGGCGACATCGATGTCGGCGATGACACCGTCGCGCAGTGGACGGATCGCCTGGATGCTGTCGGGGGTCTTGCCCATCATCAGCTTGGCGTCGTCACCGACCGCCTTGACCTTCTTCACGCCGTTGATCGTCTCGACCGCGACGACCGACGGCTCGTTGAGCACCACACCGCGCCCGCGCAGATAGACGACGGTGTTCGCCGTCCCCAGATCGATCGCCATGTCATGCGACATCAGCTTGAAGAAACGCCCAAAGACCATAGTGAAAATACCGCCCGAACAGGTGCCGCGATCGACGCGCGCGCAAATTATTTATTTCCCCCGCCGCCAAAGCCGATTTCCGGGCTCCGGTTGGTCGGCATTAACGGTCGCGAGAGCCGGTCGCTTGGGCTAGAGTCATAATCATGTCAATACGGCGCCTCCCCGAACATTTGGTCAATCGTATCGCCGCCGGTGAAGTGGTCGAAAGACCCGCCAGCGCGTTGAAGGAACTGGTCGAAAACGCGATCGACGCCGGCGCGACGCGGATCGCGGTGCGGCTGGCGAGCGGCGGCATCGACCTGATCGAGGTGGTCGACGACGGATGCGGCATGACGCCCGCCGATATGGCGCTCGCGCTCGAACGGCACGCCACCTCGAAACTGCCCGATGAGGAGATCGATCAGGTCACGACCTTGGGCTTCCGCGGCGAGGCGTTGCCGTCGATCGCCAGTGTTGCACGACTGACGGTGGCGAGCCGCGTGCGTGGCAGCGACGGCTGGCGGCGCGTGGTCGACAACGGCACGGTGGTCGACGAAGGCCCGGCCGCGTTGCCGCCGGGCACGCGAGTGCTGGTCGAGGGATTGTTCGGCAGGGTGCCGGCCCGGCGCAAATTTCTGCGCACGCCGCGCGCCGAATATGCAGCTAGCCTCGATATCGTCCGCCGCTTGGCGATGGCGCGGCCCGACATCGCCTTTTCCGTCGAGCATGACGGCCGGCGAACGCTCGCGACCAACGCGCCCGAGGACCGTCCGGCGCGCGTCGCGGCGCTGACTGACCGTGCGCTCGCGGAGAACAGCGTGGGCGTCGACCTGGAGCGCGAGGGCATACGTCTGGGCGGCGTGGCAGGCCTGCCGACCTTCAATCGCGGTGTCGCGGACCATCAATATCTTTTCGTCAACGGCCGGCCGGTGAAGGACCGCTTGCTGATGGGTGCGATCCGCGGCGCCTATGCGGAGATGATCGCGCGCGATCGGCATCCGGTAGTGGCGCTGTTCCTCGATCTTCCTGCCGACATGGTCGACGTCAACGTCCATCCGGCCAAAACCGAAGTCCGCTTTCGCGAACCGCAAGTGATTCGCGGGCTGATCGTCAGCGGGTTGCGCCGCGCGCTCGACGAGGCGGGCCATCGTAGCTTTCGCCGCGCCAGCGAGGATGCGACGGCGGGCTGGACGTCCGAACTCGACCGTCATCCCCGCGAAAGCGGGGACCCAGCTTCCTTATTCACCGCAGCAAGGGAAGATAGCTGGGCCCCCGCTTACGCGGGGGTGACGGGCAGGGTGTCTGACCGACGCCCAACCTTCAACGCTCCGCCGCCATTGGCCCGCGCCGAACCCGCCTACGCCCCGCCGCCCGACACCATCGCCCACCCGCTCGGCGTCGCGCGCGGCCAGGTGGCCAAGACCTATATCGTCGCCGAGGCCGAGGATGGCTTGGTCCTGGTCGATCAGCATGCCGCGCACGAACGCCTCGTGCTCGAACGGATGCGCGCCGCGCTGGCCGGGGGCAGGGTGGCGAGCCAGGCGCTGCTGATCGCCGAAGTGATCGAACTCGACGAGCCCGCCTGCGACCGGCTCGAAGCGCGGCTGCCCGAACTCGCCGAGCTCGGGCTCGAGCTCGAGCGGTTCGGTCCCCGCGCGATGCTGGTTCGCGCGACGCCGGCGATGCTGGGGCAGGGCGACGTGACCGGTCTCGTCACCGACCTCGCCGACGAACTCGCCGCGTTCGACGAGGCGCTTAGCCTAAAGGAACGCCTCGACCACGTTGCATCGACGATGGCGTGCCACGGCTCGGTCCGCGCCGGCCGCGTGCTGTCGGTCACAGAGATGAACGCCCTGCTCCGAGAAATGGAAGTTACCCCGCATTCGGGCCAATGCAACCACGGTCGCCCGACCTGGGTAAAACTGGCGCACGGGGATATCGAGAAGCTGTTCGGGCGGAAGTGACTCGAAAAGTTCCCGCGACTGACGAAAATCTATTTCGTTCATCCTCTGGAAACTTTGCTCGCGCCGCGCATTTTAGCACCGTGGGTCATCAAGACCCGATGGAATTCGACGTGAAAAACGTGATGCCGGTCGTTTTCGCCCTTATCCCGCTCGCCGCGGTGTTGGGTGCTTGCGTTTCGTCGTTCTGATCTCCCCCGCTCAGAACGTCGCGCTTCCCTCTTAATCCCCCCAAGAGGGTCGCAACGAGAAGGGCCGCCCGGAGATTATCCGGACGGCCCTTTCTTTTTGGCAATGGTTAAAGCCGATCAGGCTTCCGAATTGTCCTCGGCAGCTTCCGGCGCGTCGGCCACGACCCTGACATCGGCAGTCGCGCCCGGTTCGGCGTTGGGATCGAAATCCTCGACGAACCCGGCGTCGTCCTTCTCGAACATCGCCGCCATGACGTCGACGCCCGACGCCTGCATCTCGGCCTCTTCGGGCGAGCGTGCGACGTTGACCTTGACCATGATCGCGACTTCGGGGTGCAACTGCACCTTCACGTCGTAAACGCCGATCGCCTTGATCGGCTTGGTCAGCACGACCTGGCTTTTGCCGACCTTGTGGCCGGCAGCTTCCATCGCCTCGACCAGATCGCGAACCGCGACCGAGCCGTAGAGCTGGCCGGTGTTCGACGACTGACGGATCATCGTGACCGCCGCGCCTTCGAAGTTCTTCGCGTCTTTCTGAGCGTCGTCACGACGCGAGGCGTTGTCGGCCTCGATCTTCGCACGGTTGGCTTCGAAGACCTTGCGGTTGGCTTCGTTGGCGCGCAGCGCCTTCTTGTTGGGCAGAAGGAAGTTGCGGGCGAACCCGTCCTTGACCTTCACGACATCGCCGATGGCGCCGAGTTTCTCGACGCGTTCCAGCAGAATAACGTCCATCGCGGGCGCTCCTTACTTAACGAGGTAGGGCAGCAGGCCCAGATGACGGGCGCGCTTGATCGCCTGGGCGAGCTCGCGCTGCTTCTTCGCGCTCA
>JBDSED010000096.1:0-6327 GCA_039920225.1 Sphingomonas sp. | reverse complement strand
TCCCCGCCGGGGAGAGGGCAGACGAGCGTAGCGACGTCGGGAGAGGGGCAGTGGGCGAGGGTGCTCCGACACACTGCCCCTCTCCCCAACCCTCTCCCCAGAGGGGAGAGGGAGTTAGGGCATCGCTCTCTGAAGCGACACGGCAACTCGCCGCCGTCACCGACACCCCCCGTCTGGACGCCGAACTCCTCATGGCGCACATGCTCGGCGTCACGCGCGAGCACCTCCTGCTCCGCCACCTCGACGACCCCACCCCCGCGAGCTTCGCCGCCCTCATCGACCGCCGCCTCGCGCACGAACCGATCGCCTATATCACCGGCTGCCGCGATTTCTGGACGATCAGCCTCGCGGTCGGGCCCGGCGCGCTGATCCCGCGGCCCGACAGCGAGACGCTGGTCGAGGCGGCGGTCGCGCATTTCGCGGGGCGCGCGCCGGCGACGATCCTCGATCTCGGCACCGGGCCGGGAACGTTGCTGCTCGCCGCGCTGGCCGAGTGGCCGGACGCGTGCGGGATTGGGGTCGATGCCTCGTCGGCCGCGCTCGATTATGCGCGGGGCAATGCCGAACGGCTGGGGATGAGCGGACGCGCCGGGTTCATCGAAGGCGATTGGGCGGCGGCGATCGACCAAAGCTTCGATCTGGTGCTGTGCAACCCGCCTTATGTGGCTGCAGACGATTCCCTTCCGGCCGAAGTCCGCGACCACGAACCGGCCTCCGCGCTGTTCGCCGGCACCGACGGGCTCGACGAATATCGCGTCATCGCGGGCCAGCTCCCGCGCCTGATTGCGCCCGACGGGATGGCGGCGATCGAGATCGGCGCGACCCAGGCCGCCGCGGTCACCGCACTCCTCGCCGCGCAGGGGCTCAACGTTACGATCCGCCGCGATCTGGCGGGCCGCGACCGGTGCCTCGTCGCTACATCTTAATCCGGAACAACGCGAATCCCATATTTCCGCTTGGAAGAATGCCCAGTAGCCGCTATTGAGCGCACAGGGGCACACGATCTCAATCGCGACATCGATGAAATCGGCAAGGTGCCCAATCCTTCGTCATCAGGCCGCTTGTCCGGCGGCCGTGACAGGTCTTCGCGTCCTGACAGGCGCGGACGCCGCGTGTTGGTTAGCATCCGTTGGATGCGTGGGTTTGCCCCCTGTTTGGAGCAAGGCCGGGTTTGTTTTGTAGACAAGGACCTCAGGACTTTGATCAATAATAATCGTCAGGCCGGTCGCCGTCGCGGCCGGGGTGGACAACGCCAGGGTGGCGGCAATCCCAACGCCGGGAACGGCAACCGGATCGACAATCGCGCACGCGGCAATGCCGCTCAGTTGCTCGAGAAATACAAGGCGCTCGCGTCCGACGCGCAGCGCCAGGGCGACCGCGTCAACGCCGAATATTATCTGCAGTTCGCGGATCATTATTTCCGCGTCCTCGCCGAAAGCCGCAGCCGCTTCGACGAGCAGAACCCCAACCAGGGCCAGCGCCGCGGTCGTGAGGACGGCTTCGATGACGACGGCGACGAGGGCTTCGAGGATGACGGCGCGCCGCAGGCCGACGTGGATCCGCGCCGCGAGCAACAGGCCCGCGACGATCGCCCGTATCGCGATGACAGCCGTCAGGACGCGCGTCCTGATCGCAGCAATCGTGAGCAGCCGCGCGCCAATAACCGCGACCGCGACGATCGCGGCAACCGCGCGCAGGGCGGCAACAACGGCTACGCCAACGGCAATGCCTATCCCGCCAACGACGGCGATTCCGACGACAACCGCGGCAACGCCGTAGAAGCTCCGGCCGCAGTCAGCACCGAGCGCGAAGCACCGCGCCGTGGCCGCCCGCGGCGCGAGGCGCGCCCGGTCGAAACCAACGAAGGCGAGACGTTCGACGCGGCGCTGCTGCCGCCTTCGCTCGGGATCGGTGTCGGCGATGAGGGCGAAGAGGCCCCCAAGCCCCGCCGCGGCCGCCCGCGCCGCTCGCCGGACGCCGAAGCCGCCGAGTAGTCGGACGAAGCGAAGTTAGAAGAGGGGCGTCGGGCGACCGGCGCCCTTTTTCTTGCCAGCTTTGAACGACCGTTCCCAACTACTCGACGGGAGAAGATCTGCAAAACCAATCCTTGGAAAGCGAGGTGTGGCATGTTACTGTATCACCTCAAAGCTACACGGATCATCTCCGCAGCAGGAAATGGTGATTATGGGTCGGGCCTGTTCCTGCTTGCCAGCCTATTGGTCGTCCCGGCAACGCCGAGCGCCGGTTCACCGACTACATTGACTGCCGCCAAGACCGTGCTTGACCAGGCGATTGAGGCGCAGGGCGGTGCAGCAGCTTTGGACGCGATCAAGAGCGTAACACTGACCACCCAGGGTTATCGCAACATGCTCGAACAGTCGGAGCGACCCGAAGGCCCGTATATCCTTGAGTACGATACGATAGTCGAAATCCGCAATCAGGCCGCCGGGCGCTATCGGATTTCGATCGATTCAACCGTGCCCCCTTCATACCGCTATTCTCAAGGCATCGTTGCGGACCGCACGGTGGCGATGCGGGTTGGTGGTCCGAAGCCGGTTCGGGGCGATAGCGACATGGTCGCATCGGCGCGCGAAGCGTTGGCGTTAAGCCCGGAACGGCTATTACTGACGGCGCGCGCAGCTGAAGACCTCCAGCTGGCGAATTCCGAGACGCTGCAGGCGGTGCCTCAGGATGTCATTACGTTCACGTTCGATGGAGCCCCCGTTCGAGTATTTCTCAACCGATATACCCATCTGCCCACCGCGCTTGATTATTCCGGACCGCTGGCCCGCGCCGGGCATTGGGCGCGTCTGGGCGACGTGACGATGCGTACCTATTATAGCTATTGGGCGCGCGGAAACGGGGGCGTTCGTTTTCCGATGCAATGGGACATCTATCGCAACGGACTACACGAGAGCACGTTGTCGGTTCGTTCGATCGCGATAAACGCCCTGATCGCAGAACCCGAGATGGCGATCCCTTCCGATGTCCGCGCAAACTTCGCGACAGCGCTCGCCAGATCTCCGGCCACTGTTCTAGGTCGCCCGGGCCAGCCAGCGGTCGAAGCCGCTCCTGGCATTATCGTTATTCCCGGCGCATGGAACGTCACGATCGTTCGGCAAGACGATGGCATCGTGATTGTCGAAGCACCAATTTCTTCAGACTATTCCGAACAGGTTATCGCGGAGGCAGCGCGCCGCTTTCCCGGGGTGCCAGTCAAGGCAGTCGTGACAACGTCCGACTCTTGGCCACATATTGGCGGATTGCGGGCTTATGTGGCGCGCGGCATCCCAGTTTATGGCTTAGCGCTCAATAAGCCAATTATCGACCGCCTTGTGACAGCCTCCTTCACGGCCAAACCTGACGCGCTTCAGCGTCAACGCCGACGGATGCGCTATATACCCGTCGACAGGAAGACAACCATTGGCAGCGGTACCAACCTTCTCGAGATTTTCCCCATCAGGGGCGAGACTAGCGAGCGGCAAGCACTGGTTTATTGGCCGACTTTGCAGTTGCTCTACGGTAGTGATCCGTTTCAGGATTTGGCTAGCAATCCGCAGACTGTTGGCGAATTGGCCGACGCGGTTCGCCGTGAAAATCTGAACCCCGAGCGCTTATATATGATGCACATGATGCCGATCGCTTGGCGTGAACTCGTTGCCGCGACTAGCCAGCCGACGTTGTTTCCCGACGGTTCGGCGTTACGTTAGGCTGCCGTCCAATGCGCGTGCTTAGCGATCGAACCGCTCGACATCCTCGTCATGCCCCGTCCCCGAGCTGAGGAACGCAAGCCCCATCAACGCGGCGGCCATCATGATCGTGCCGCCGAACCCGCCGATCGCCGCGAGGATCGCGACCCAGGTCAGCGGGCCGTAGACCAGGTCGAGAATGTAGATCGCGATGGCGACCGCGACCGCCGCGGCCAGTGCCATCCATAGCAGCATGCGCCGATACCGCGCCCAGGCGAACGCAGCATACTGAGGATTGTCGAGGCCGGACGGTTGCTCCATGCTTTCTATTTGCGCCGAAAAGTGGAATCCTCAACCCCACGGGAAAAAGGAGAGAGCCATGACGATCGCGACGATCCTGTCGGGCAAGGGCAGCGAGGTGGTGACGATCACTGCCGAGCACACGGTGGCCGATGCGGTGAAGCTACTCGCCGAGCGGCGCATCGGCGCGGTGCCGGTGCTGCAGGGCAATGCGGTTGCCGGCATCTTCTCCGAACGCGACGTGATCCATTGCCTCGCCGCGCACGGGGCGGCGGGGCTCGAACGCAGCGTGGGCGAGGTGATGACCGCGCCGGCGATCACCGTCGGGCGCGACGAGGCGGCGCTCGGCGCGCTGACGCTGATGACTCGGCGGCGGGTCCGCCATTTACCGGTGGTCGAAGGCGGGACACTGATCGGACTCGTGTCGATCGGCGACCTGGTCAAATACCGCATCGACCGGATCGAGGCCGATGCCGACGCGATGCGGAGTTACATCCAGGGGGCGTAAACCTTCTTCGCCCCTCCCCTGAAGGGGAGGGGCTATCAGCGGCGCAGGCGAATCAACTCGACGATCTCTCGCACCACGTCGCGCGCGAAGGTTACCAGCCACAAGGCATAGGTGGCGGCACCCACGCTCGCCAGCAGCGCGAGGCGCGGCAGCGGATGGAGCGGCGGGAGCGTGCGGTCGACGAACGTCACCATCAGCGCCATCGCCACCGCGGCGAACAAGGGCGGCGCGATCGCCGCGGCGACATCACCGAGCTTGGCGCCGATCACCGGCAGCGAACGCCACGCGCTGACCGCGAGGTAGATAGGGTAGGCGACGATCCACGCCGCCGCGATCCCGGTCGCACCCCATCGCACCCCGACCAGGAAGCAGAAGGCTAGCACGGCCGCACCGAACGCGCCGTTCTTCATACCGATGCTGGGCCTGCCGCGCGCGTCGCACGCGGGGGAGAACAGCACCTGCATCGTCATGAACGGCATCGCGAAGGCGAGCAGGTGGACGACCGGGACGGCCTCCGCCCATTTGTCGCCGAGCATCGTCAGCACGAGCGGCTCGGCGGTCGCGGCGAGGCCGAGATAGAAGGGCAAGGCCGCGACCATGATAATCCGCGTTGCGCGCACGAAGGCCCGCGCCACCGCTTCGTCGTCGTGTTGGATGCGGGCATAGGCCGAGAAGGCGACCTCGTTGAGCGGGGGCACGAACTTCGAGACGAAGATCTGGGTGAGGAACAAGGACGTCGTATAGATGCCGAGCTCGTGCGCGGAGAAGCTGCGGCCGGCGATGAACACGTCGCACTGGCTTTGCAGGAACCAGAACAGCTGCCCCGCCGCCATCACGCCACCGTATTTCGCCAGATGTCCGGCGCCGCGGAAGTCGAAGCTCGGCCAGACCAGCGACTTGGCGGCGATCGTCATGCCGATTGCGCGGACGGTGAACAGCACGATCGGCGCGAACACCAGGGTCCACACGCCCCAGCCGGCGAGCGCGCCCCCCAGCGCGGCACTGGCGCTGGCGATCGAGGCGAGGATGTTGATCCGCGCTTGCTTGGAGAAATCCATCTCGCGGCTGAGCAGCGCGTAGGGAAGGGCGATGAACGGCGTCGTCAGATAGAGCAGCGCCTGGACGCGGAGCAGGTTCGCGACCTCGGGATGACGGTAATAGGCCGCGGCGACCGGCGCGAGCAGCAGCTGCGCGCCGCTGAGCGCGACGTTGAGCACGATCAGCATCCCGAACAGCTGGCGGATCTGGTGCCGGGTGATGTCGGCCTGCTGGATCAGCCCGCTCGCCAGGCCATAGCCGTTGAGCATGTTGAGGAAGACCAGAATCACCCCGGTCATCGCGAACAGCCCGTAATCGGCCGGCGACAGGATACGAATCACCAGGAAGGTGGCCGCCCATTGCACCAACTGCGCGAGAATCTGGCTGCCCGAACGCCAGATTACGGCGCTCCTGACCTTGGCGGCGAGCGAACCTGCGCCCTGATTCGAAGGAGTTGCAGCGGTTTCCATTGAGGGCGACGCTATACCCACCAACCTGCTACTATCGCGTAAACCGCGGATTTCCGCCGTTTTTGCCGCCTATTGAAATAAAAATGCAAAAAGACGTTGACCTCCATCAACGCCCCGCATAGATGAGCTCCACCGCAGCGACGGGCCACCCGGTCCGCCTGTTACGGTCATCAAAATCTCGGCGCAGTGGTCGCTCTCCAAAAAGAGGGTAAGCCAAGGCGTCGGTCTTTTGCGCTCTTTGACATTGTTAGTTCAAGATGAAGGGACATGTGGGCGGCGGCCCCGGGTCCAGCGTTTTCAAGGCGCTGGGTGCTCGGTAAAG
>JBDSED010000095.1:0-17370 GCA_039920225.1 Sphingomonas sp. | reverse complement strand
TTGAAGCCCTCGGTCGTGAGCATCAGCTCGATCGCCTTGGCGGTCGTCGGCTCGTCCTCGATCAGCAGCACGCGCATGCGGCAATTCCCCCGTTTACGAGCCCCGCCGTCCCCGATGACGACGCGTCCCGACGCAAACCATTAACCTAAGCACATCTGAAGGACAAAGGTTAATTCTTCGCTAACCGGCCTGACTCCACGAGTCGCGGGGAATCGGGCGTCAAACGGACTCGTTTGCCTCCTAGAGTCAATCGATCCGGTCGATGTTTTCGCCGAGCGTTTCGCGCAGATAGAGCGTGCGCGTAAGGGCGAATACCGCGATCAGGAGCGGGGCCGCGAACACGAGTCCGGCCAGCCCGAAAATATAGCCGATCCCGACGATGGCGAACAAGGTGATTGCCGGCGGAACCGCGATCACCTTGTCCTGAATCAGCGGCGTGATGATCATGTCCTGTGCCAACCGAACGATCGTGTAGGTCGCGATCGCGCCGATCAGCGGGCCGCTTCCGGCGTTGGCGGCGAGGCCAAGCGCGGGGAGCATCGCCACTGTCGGGCCGATATAGGGAATGAACTCGCTGACCCCGGCGAGCAGCCCCAGCGCCGCTGCCGATGGCACGCCGGACAGCCACAGACCGACGCCGATCGACGTGCCCATCAGCAGCATCAGGATGATCTGCGCGCGGAGCCACAGCCGCAAGTTGCGGCCGAGATCGTCGAAGGCATCGCGGAACGCGTCGCGCTTATCTTTCGGCGCAAGCAGCAGGAGCCCTTCGCGATAGCGTCGCGGCTCGATCGCGAAGAACATCGCGCCGACGATCAGCAGGATAGTGTTGAGCACCAGGTCCGCGCCGCCGCGCGCAATTTGCCCCAAGTCTTGCGTCGCCTGTGCGCCGGCGTAGCCTGTTTGGACCGCCTCGACGATCTTGGCACCAGCCGCCGATTGCGACGTCCATGCGGCGAGACGGGCGAGCAGCGCGGGCGTTTCGATGATCAGCGCGTTGATCTGCGCACCGAATTGCACCGTCAACAGCCAGATCAGGAAGCCCACCACCGCAAGCGCAGCGAACATCGCGAGGCCGATCGCGTAACGTCGCGGCACCCGCAGGTGGCGATGCAGCCGGTCGGCGATGGCGTGGATGGTGATTGCGCCAAGTATCGACCCGAACCCGAGAATTAACAGCGTGCCGATGCGGTAGAGCGCGATGGTCAGCGCGGCGATCAGGATGACCAGGATGACGCGGCGGATGAAGCGCGTATCGTCGGCGTCGGGCGCGAGCCGCTTCATTTACGCGCGGCGCACAGCTGGCGAAAACGTTCCGCGAGAAACTCGATCAGCAATTCGACGCGCACCGGCCGCAACGGGCTGGGCGGCGTCACGAGGTGGAGCGCGGTCGGCGGCCCCGCCCACTCGGTCAGGATCGCCTCCAGCCGGCCCGCGGCGATCTCCGTATCCACGATGAAATCCGGCAAGCGCGCGATCCCCAGTCCCACATGAAGCAAGGGCAGCATCGCATCGCCGCTATCGGTGGTAAAGCGTCCGTTGGGCCGCACCGCGACCTCCTCGCCGTCGGGAGCGCGGAAGGTCCAGGTCGTGCTCGGCACATTGGCGTAGCCGAAGATGTCGTGCTCGCCGAGCTCGAGCGGATGGCGCGGGCGGCCGTGCCGCTCGAGATAGGCGGGTGCCGCGACGACGCGCGTTTCGACGGGCGCCAGGCGGCGCGCGCGCAGCGAACTGTCGGGCAGATCGGCGATGCGGAGCGCGATATCGACGCCCTCCGCGACGATGTCGACCTTCGCGTCGGACAGCCGCAAGTCGATATGCACTCCTGGATGCGCCGTCATGAAATCGGCGATCGCGGGCGCGACATAGGCGATCCCGAAGGTCATCGGCGCGGCGACGCGGATCATTCCCGCCGGCGCGCTGGCGTCGTCGTGCGCGGTTTCCTCGGCGGCATGGCCTTCGGCCAGGATGCGCTGGGCATGTTCGGACAGCGTGTTACCGCTCTCGGTCAAGGTCAGCCGGCGCGAGGTGCGGTGGAACAGCGACGTGCCGAGCGACGCTTCCAGCCGCGTGATGGCCTTCGACACCGTCGCCTTGGACACGCCAAGCGCCTCGGCCGCGCCGCTGAACGATCGATGCTCGGCGATCGTCGCGAAGATTGCCCACGCCTCGAAGTCCGGAAGTTTCATGCGCGCGAAGCTAAATCAAGAAACAATCCGTTTCAATCGTTTCCATTTACGCAGCCGCGGCGATCCCTATCTTCGCTGCAAGCAAGGAGATCAACCGATGATCGACACCGACACCAAGATACAGCGCCGCCCCTTCGACAGCCTCGGCCATGCCGACCATGGCTGGCTCGACGCGCGGTACCATTTCAGCTTCGCGAACTATTACGATCCGGCACGGATGGGCTGGGGCGCGATCCGCGTGTGGAACGACGACAGGATCGCCGCCAATTCGGGTTTCCCGGCGCATCCGCACAAAGACATGGAGATCGTCACCTATGTCCGCAGCGGTGCGATCACGCATCAGGATTCGATGGGCAACAAGGGCCGCACCGAAGCCGGCGACGTCCAGGTGATGAGCGCGGGCACTGGCGTGCGGCATGCCGAATATAATCTCGAGGCCGAGCCGACGACGCTGTTCCAGATCTGGATCGAGCCGACCCGCACCGGCGGTTCGCCAAGCTGGGGCGCCAAGCCATTCCCCAAGGGTGACCGCAGCGGGAAGTTCGTGATCCTGGCGAGCGGGTTTGCCGAGGACAGCGACGCACTCCCGATCCGCGCTGATGCTCGCGTGATGGCGGCGACGGTCGGGGCTGGCGAGACGCTGACTCACACGGTCGGCGTCGGTCGCCATGCCTATCTGGTCCCCGCGACTGGCGCGATCGAGATCGACGGCGAGCGCTTCGAGGCGCGAGATGGTGCCGCGCTGTCCGGCGGCCAGACGGTGACGATCACCGCCCTCGAAGACGCCGAGATCGTCCTGGTCGACGCCGACTGACTTTCCCCGGGCGGCGCGAGCCTCCTCCCATCGCGACTGCCCAACCCCCTCCCGCTCGCGGGAGGGGGATCCCCCAAGGAGTATCTGAAATGCCCAAGGTTCTCGTCCTCTATTACTCGTCCTACGGCCATATCGAGCAGATGGCCGACGCGATCGCCGGTGGCGCGCGGTCGGCCGGCGCCGAGGTCGATATCCGCCGCGTCCCCGAAACCGCGCCGCAAGCCGTGATCGAAGCGGCACATTTCAAGACCGACACCGCGCATCCCGTGATCGAGGGCCCCGACGCGCTCAGGAACTACGATGCGATCATCGTCGGGTCGCCGACGCGCTTCGGCCGTTTGTCGAGCCAGATGGCGTCGTTCTGGGATACGGCGGGCGGCCTGTGGATGAGCGGCGCGCTGCACGGCAAGGTCGGCGGCGCCTTTACCTCGTCGGCGACGCAGCATGGCGGCAACGAAACCACCTTGTTCTCGATCATCACCAACCTGCTGCATTTCGGCCTGACGATCGTCGGGCTCGATTACGGGCATCAGGGCCAGATGGGCCATGACGAAGTGGTCGGCGGCGCGCCTTATGGTGCGACCACGATCGCGGGCGGCGACGGCAGCCGCCAGCCCAGCGAGACCGACCTCGCCGGCGCACGCTATCAGGGCCGGCGCATCGCGGAGGTCGCGGCGAAACTCGTCGGCTAACGCAACGCGCTCCGGAGGGCCGCCGCTCGGAC
Organism: Sphingomonas sp.; assembly: GCA_039920225.1. Taxonomy (GTDB): domain Bacteria; phylum Pseudomonadota; class Alphaproteobacteria; order Sphingomonadales; family Sphingomonadaceae; genus Sphingomonas. Next base: position 13,643 of record JBDSED010000095.1, on the reverse strand, counting down.
GCAAAAAAAGAGCCGCCGAAAGGCGGCTCTTTTCATCATAGACGCACGCTCAGGCGAAGCGGATGCGCGCGGTCGCTTTCCGGCGGCGGATTGCGAAACCCATCAGCCCGAAGCCGGTGAGCAGCATCGCCCAGCTCGTCGGCTCGGGAACCGCCACCGTGGCCAAGTTCAGCGCGGCCGCCGGGGTCAGAGCGGTTTGCGGCCCGAAAATGGCGAACAACTGCTCGTTGGCGAACGGCCCGCTGATCGACGACAGTGATCCGCCGATCACGAACCGCGTATCTGCCGGATTGTTGTGCGCGGCAAAGTTCAAGTCGGCGATGGCGGCGGCGGAAAGGACGATCGAGAACTGCTGGATCGGGCCGGCCGCAACCACTGCCGTTCCGTAGCTGTTGCCGTTGCCCAGGTCGGTGAACACCCCAACGCTGCTTTGATCGCTGAGGAGGGCGTTGATGCTGCCCTTATAATCGAACAGGCCCAGCGTCTCGCTCGTCAATGAGGTATTGACCCCGTTACCGCCGTAGAACGTGAGCGTTGCCGACGTGATGTTCTGGTTCGCCAATCCCGCGAGATTGAAGGCAAGATAATTATTGTAGATCGCCCCGCTGAGATTGCTCGAGCCGACGTTGATATTGCTGACACCGGCCGTGAAGCCGTTGTTCTGATACCACCCGCTATCGAAGTTCTGGATCGTTTGTGCGTTGGCGGCCGTCGCGCCGCACATCGAAAATAGAATTGCACAGCCCAAGGCTGTACCCGCTTTGATACCACGCACCGCTTCGACTCCCCTTTTGTCGGTAACAAGGCGTTAACCGCTAGGGGTGAGTCGGGACTCGGTGATGACACATGTTACGCAAGCGTGACATCTCTCCGTCAAGGCGCCGGCGTCGGGATCGGTTGCGGGCCCGCCACGGTCGCTTCGACAAGCGAGTCGCCGCCAAGAACGCGGTACAACGTCACCAGATTGCTCGCGCGCTTAAGCTGCGTGCCCACCAGCGTCCGCTGCGCTGAATAGAGCGAGCGTTGCGCGTCGAGACTTTGCAGAAAGCTGTCGATCCCGCCGCGATAGCGTGCGTCCGACAAGTTGAAGTTGTCCGCCGCCGCTGCTTGCAGATCGCGGGTGGCATTGAGCTGGTCGGTGATCGTGCCGCGCAGGGCAAGCGCGTCGGCGACTTCACGGAATGCCGTCTGGATGGTCTTCTCATAGGTCGCGAGCGCAGCGTCGCGCTGCGCCTTGCTGACATCGACATTGGCGCGGCCGGCGCCGGCGCGGAAGATCGGGTAGCTCGCGGCGCCCCCGGCCTGCCAGTTGAACGCACCGCCGGCGAACAAGGCGCCCAGAGCGTTGCTGGCGAACCCGATCAGCCCGGTCAGCGAGATGCGCGGAAACAGTTCGGCGCGCGCCGCGCCGATATCGGCATTGGCGGCGCGCAAGCTGTATTCGGCCTCGACCACGTCGGGACGGCGCAGCAGAACTGACGAATCCAGCCCCGGCGGCAATTCCGTGACGGTCGCGGCAGCCTCGTCGATCGACTTGGGCAGCAGCGCGGTGTCGACCGGCGCGCCGACCAGCAATTGCAGCGCGTTGACGTCCTGCGCGAGTGCCGTGGTTTGCTCGGCCAGATCGGCCTTGGCGGTGTCGAGCACGAGTTCGGCCTGGCGCAGATCGGTGCGCGGCGCGATCCCGCCGTCGAGGCGTTTCCTGGTCAGGTCGACGCTCTTCGTCGCGCTTGCCGCGGTGTCCTGCGCGATCTTGAGCAGGCTTTTGTCCGACCCATATGCGAGCCAAGCGTCGGCGATATCGCCGATTAGTGTCAGCCGGGTGGCTCGCGCCGCCGCTTCCGTCGCGAAATAGCGATTCTGTGCGGCGGTGGTCAGCGACCGGACACGGCCGAACAAGTCGATTTCGAACGACGTGATGCCGACGTTCGCGTCGAAGCTGGTGCGCGTGCCGCCGCCCGTCGATCCGGTGGCACCCGTGCTCGTCGAACTGCCCCTGTTACGCGCCGTCACGCCCCCGTTGGCATCGATCTGGGGGAGCAACTCCGCGCGCTGGATGCGGAACTGGCCGCGCGCGATCGCGATGTTAGCTGCGGCGATGCGCAAATCGCGATTGTTGGTCAGAGCCTGCGATATGATCGTCTGGAGCCGCGGGTCGCGAAAGATGTCCTGGTAGCGCACCGCGGGCAGTGTTGCCTCGCTCGAGCGGAGGTACGCGTCGCCGACCGGCCAACTCGGCGGCACCGGCGTTTCGGGCCGCGCATAAGGCGGCGCCAGCGAACAAGCGGTCAGGCTCGCTATCACCCCCAGCGCGGTGAGCTTGCGAATCATGCCGGGTTCTCCGCCGGCGGCGTGGGATGTTCCTGCCGCAGCTTCTTCATTCCATCGCGAACGCCGCGGCGGACGAGCACGAAGAACAACGGGATGTAGAACACCGCAAGCAACGTCGCGGTCAGCATCCCGCCGATCACCGCGGTACCGATCGCGATGCGGCTGTTCGCGCCTGCCCCGGTAGAGATCGCCAGCGGCAGCACGCCGAAAATGAACGCGAAGCTGGTCATCAGGATCGGGCGCAACCGGATCCGAGCGGCCTCCAGCGCGGCGTCGATCACGCGCTTGCCCTGCTTCTCCGCCTGCTCGGCGAATTCGATCATCAGGATGGCGTTCTTGGCGGCGAGGCCCATCGTCGTGAGCAGGCCGATCTGGAGGTAGACGTCGTTCTGCAGGCCGCGCAGCGTCACCGCGAAGATCGCTCCCGCCAGCCCGAGCGGGATCACCAGCAGCACCGCAACGGGGATCGTCCAGCTCTCATAGAGCGCGGCGAGGCACAGGAATACCACGAGCAACGACAGGCCGTACAGCAAGGGCGCTTGGCCGCCCGACAGCTTCTCCTGATACGATGCCCCGCTCAACGCTACCGAGACGCCCGGCGTCTTGGTCGCGAGTTCGGTGATTCTCGTCAGCGCGTCGCCCGAACTCTTGCCCGGCGCGGCCTGACCTGACACTTCGTACGACGCAATGCCGTTGAAGCGGCTGAGCGAGGTCGGCGCGGTGGACCAGTCGGTCGTCGCGAAGGACGAGAAGGGCGCCATCTGGCCACCCGATCCGCGGACATACCATTGGCCCATATTCTCGGGTGCCGAGCGATACGGCGCGTCGCCCTGGACATAGACTCGTTTCACGCGGCCGCGGTCGTTGAAATCGTTGACGTAGCGTCCGCCCCAGGCGGTCGACAACGTCGCGTTGACGTCGGTCTGACTGAGCCCGAGCACCGACAGCTTCTGCGGATCGACATCAACCTTGAGCGTGGGCTGGTCGGGCAAGTCGCTGAGGCGCACCGCGGCCAGATCCGGATCGGCACGCGCATCGGCCAGCAACCGGTCGCGCGCCGCCTTGAACTGGTCGCGCGTCAGTCCGCCAGTGTTTTGCAATTGGATCGTAAAGCCCGACGACTGGCCCAGCCCGCGCACGGCACCGGGCACCGTCGCGTACGCCTCGACATCGCGCAGCCCGCCCAGCGCCCGCGTCGCGCGCTGGGTGATTGCATCCGCATTGTTCTCGCTGCCCTTGCGGTCCTTCCAGTCGGCAAGCGCTACGAAGCCGCGGCCGGTATTCTGGCCGCCGCCACCCCCGCCGCCGGCGGCGCCCGCGACGGTGAACATGGCGGAGACGTTCTTGTCTTCGGTTTTGAGGAAATAATCCTCGATGGCTTTCTGCGCGATGCGCGTGCGGTTGATCGTGGCGCCCGCGGGCAGGTTGAACTGGACTTGGGCGAAGCCCTGGTCCTCGGTTGGCAGGAACCCGGTCGGCAGCCGCACGAACAGGATCGCCAGGATGGCGACGACCGCGGCGTAGATGGCGAGGAACAGCCACTTGCGGTCGACCACGCGCGTGACGCTGCCGGTATACCAATCGACCAGCCGCTCGAACCGGTCGTTGAACCAGTTACGCGCGTGCTCCGTTTTTCGGTAGACCCAGGTGTCGTGATTCTCGTCCTCCTTGCGCTTGAGCAAGGTCGTGGTGAGCGCTGGGGTCAGGATCAGAGCGACGATCACCGACAGCACCATCGCCGACACAATGGTGAGCGAGAATTGGCGATAGATGACCCCGGTCGATCCGCCGAAGAACGCCATCGGCAGGAACACCGCCGACAGGACGAGCGCGATCGCGACCAGCGCGATCTGGATTTCTCCCATCGATTTGATCGTCGCGTCGCGCGGCGACATCGCGGGATTCTCTTCCATCACGCGCTCGACATTCTCGACCACGACGATCGCGTCGTCGACGAGCAAGCCGATCGCGAGCACCAGCCCGAACAAAGTCAGCGTGTTGATCGAGAACCCCGCGACCGCGAACACGCCGAACGTGCCGAGCAGCACGACCGGCACCGCGATCGTCGGGATGAGCGTCGCGCGCCAACTTTGCAGGAACACGAACATGACGATCACGACCAGCACGATCGCTTCGAACAGCGTCTTCACGACGTCCTCGATCGACAGTTTGATGAACGTCGTGGAATCGTTGGGGAAAGCGTAGGTGAAGCCCGGCGGAAAGCTTTTCGAGCGCGCGATGATCTCGTTCTTGACCAGTTCGGCGGTGGTCAGCGCGTCGGCGCCGGGCGCCAGGCTGACCGCGATGCCCGCTCCGGGATGGCCGTTGACTCGGCTGACCACGGCATAGCTTTCCGCGCCGAGTTCGACCCGTGCCACATCGGACAGATGCACCGTCGATCCGTCGGGACGGGTCTTGAGCACGATGTTGGCGAATTGGGCCGGGGTAGACAGCCGCGACTGCGCGGTGACGGTCGCGTTGAGATACTGGTCGGGTCCGCTCGGCACGCCGCCGATCTCGCCCGCCGCGACCTCGGCATTCTGTGCGGTAATGGCGGCGATCACGTCGCTCGGCATCAGCCCGACCGCGGCGAGCTTGTCGGGGTTGAGCCAGATCCGCATCGCATATTGCGCGCCGAACACGTTGGTGTCCCCGACCCCTTGCAAGCGCCCGATCGGGTCCTGCAGGTTGGTCACCATATAGTCGGAGACGTCCTGATTGGTTTTCTGATCGGTGGCGTCGTAAACTGCCGCTATCAGCAAGAAATCGGGGTTGGACTTGGTGACCGACAGTCCTTGCTGCTGGACCTGCTGGGGCAGGCGGCTCAGCGCTTGCTGTACCTTATTCTGGACCTGGACCTGCGCGATGTCGGCGTCGATCCCCTTGGCGAAGGTAACGCTGATCGAGACCTGGCCGCGCGACGATGAATTGGTCGTGAAATAAAGCAGTCCGTCGATGCCCGTGAGCTGCTGCTCGATCACCTGCGCGACGCTGTTTTCCAGCGTTTCGGCCGACGCGCCCGGATAGCTTGCGCGGATATTGACCTGCGGTGGGGCGATGTCGGGAAATTGTTCGACCGGCAGCGTGAAGATGCTGCCGAGTCCGACCAGCATGATGATGATCGCGATCACCCAGGCGAAGATCGGCCGGTCGATGAAGATCCGTGACATGGCCGGTCAGCCCGCCTTGCCGCTATTGGCCCCGGCTTGTTTCCCGTCCTTGCTCCGCGGCTTCAAGTTCTGCGGCGATCCGGCTGTGACCGGCTTGACCGGTTCTCCCGACTTTACCTTGCCGACGCCTTCGGTGATCACCTTGTCACCGGGATTGAGCCCCGCCGTCACCACCCAGTTTGCCCCCACCGTGCGCGTCGTCGTCACGGCGCGAACCACGGCTTTGTTGCCCGGTCCGACGATATAGACTTGGGGATTACCCTTGGCATCCCGCGTGACCCCCGCTTGCGGGATCAGGAACGCAGCGGGGTCGGTCGCCTGAGCGAAGCTTGCGCGGACGAACATGCCGGGAAGCAGCAGCCCTTGCGGATTCGCGAAGCGCGCACGCAAGGTCACCGTACCGGTGGCGGTATCGACCATCGCCTCGGAGAATTCGACGGTGCCGGCGAAGCCGTAGTCGCTGCCGTCCTCCAGCTTCAGCCGGACCTCGGCGTTAGCCGGCGTTGCACCGCCACTCGCCAGCGCACGGCGCAGCTTGAGGAGATCGCCCGAGCTTTGCTGGATATCGACATAGATCGGATCGAGCGCGGTAATCGTCGCGAGCGGATCGGTCTGGTTGGTGGTGACCAGCGCGCCTTCGGTGAACAGCGAGCGCCCCACCTTGCCGCTGATCGGCGCGGGGACGGTGGTGAACTTCAGGTTGATCCGCGCCGTGTCGAGCGCGGCGCGGTTCTGGTCGACCGATGCACCCGCGGCGCGTGCGGCGGCGGCGGCGTCGGTATAGTCCTGCGCCGCGACCGCTTGCTGGTCGGCGAGTGGCTTGTAGCGATTGGCCTTGACCCGTGCGGCCTCCGCCTGCGCCTGCGCGCTGGCGAGGTTGGCCGACGCCTGATTGGCGGCGGCGCGGTAGAGGCTGGGGTCGATTTGGTAGAGTGGCTGACCCTTCCGCACGTAAGACCCCTCGGTGAAGAAGCGGCGGCGGATGATGCCCGACACTTGCGGGCGGACTTCGGAGGTCTGGAAGGCGTTGGTCCGGCCAGCGAGTTCGGTGATCAGCGGCACCGCGGTCGGTTGTGCGACGATGAAGCCCACCTCGGGCGTCCCCTGCTGCCCCCGCCGCCCTCCCTTCGCGGCGTCATCGCGCGCACCGCAGCCGGACAGCGCCAGCAAGGCCAGCGACGCGGCTACGACTAAAGAGCGCGCCGATCGCGACCGGCCTGCGAGGGAAAGCATGTGAGGCTAGTGGTTCCCCGGTTGAAGTGTGTCAAACGCGGGTTTGTCGCAAAAGTTGTCAGGCGATGACGAAAAAATCGCTCATTTCGGAAGGACCAGCACACGCATCGGTGCTTCCTTGGCGCCCGATAGCTGCAACACGTAGCGCCCCGGCGTCAGCGCGAAATCGACGATCTTGCGGATGCCAGAACAGGCTGGCCCCTCAGTATGCGCGATCGATTCCAACGACTTGCCGTTGAAGACGACATCGATCCACGCACCGGCCTCGAGCGCGATACGATACGTCCCCGGGGTTGCCACGTCGAACTGATAGACGCCGCCAAAGCTGCCCGGCTTCGGCGCGCGACCGGGGGTGACGGCGAATACAACCTTCTCGAACGGCTGCAGCCTGATGCCGGTCCCCTTGCCGATCGCGACCGGTCCCATCGTAATTGCCGAGATCGTGCTCCACGCTTCCAATCCCGCAGGCGGTGCAACCGTGGTGGTGCACACCGGCGCGGGCGTCACGGCGGCCTGGAACGTCAAAGCGAGAAGAGCGGGGATCATACAAGCGACTCCGAATCGATCCGGAAGGGATCAACTCGCGGCTGAATAGCTCACAAACAGGTTGCGAATCGAGGCATCGAAATGGCCGACTGGCTCCCGATCGTTGCGGTCAGGATTGCGGCGCGCTTCCGATGCCCGACTGCAGGGTCTGCCGATACAGGATGACGGCCGCCATCACCACGCCGATCGCCAGACAGTCGGAGAGCAAGTCCTTGATGTCGCAGTCGCGGTGCAGCGCGGGGATCGACTGCACCACCTCGATGACGGCGCCGACCAGGGTCAGCCGTTCGGCGATGCGAAGCAATTCGGTTCGCGGATAGGCCGCCACGGCGAGCACGGTCAACGTGGCAAACGCTGCGATATGCTGGATCTTGTCGGATACGTACCCGACCTGCGGCGGGTGAGGAACCACGGCCATCACAATCGCGACAATCACGGCAGACCAGAACAGCGTACGCAGCAACATTTGGCTATCCACCAGGTAAACGGTCCCGGTTGCTATCGCCGGAGCCACAAAGTGCCTAGTGCGAACTGGCACGGCCGTGATGGAACGGCGTCTTTCGAAACATGTTGGTCCGCCATTGCCACGGCCCGGATGCAGGACAAGCAATGCCATACGCCATCGACCGATTAGTCTTCGTTCCCGACGATATCGACCTCAGCCGCTCGCCGTTGGCCGGGCGAATTGGCGAGGAGACCTACGTCCTGGGAGCGTTCAACCCTGGCATGACGCGGCTGGCCAACGGCAATCTGCTGATGATGGTGCGTGTGGCGGAAGCGCTGCGGCACCCCATGCGCGACGGCCACGTCCGGTCGATCCGATGGGACGATAGCAATGGCCGTCCACGCTACATGCTCGACGCGTGGCCGCTCGACCACGTCAATACCGCGGACCCGCGCAAGTTCACAATGGTGGGCGGAGCCTGGCGGGTGATGGCGCTGACCTCGTTGTCATGGCTGCTGCCGGTCGAGCTGTCGCCCGACGGGCTGGAGCGAGTCGCGATCCACTACGACAAGGCGATTGCCCCGGCGTTCAGCTTTCAATGCTACGGCGTCGAGGACGCGCGGATCAGCAAGGTGGGCGACCGTTTCCTGATGACCACCTGCTCGGTCAGTCCGGAACGTCATTCGACCACGCTCTACAGTTCGGCCAACGGGCTCGACTGGAGCTTCGAGGACATCGTGCTCGATCACCAGAACAAGGACATGGTGATTTTCGAGGGCATGATCGGGGACCGCTATTGGGCACAAACCCGGCCGCTCGGCGATCTCTACTTCGCTTACCCGCCGGGCAGCGAATGGCGTGCCGGGCCCGCGATCAACCTCGCCTCATCGCCCGACGGGCACCATTGGAAACCATATCGCGAGCCCGGCATCAGGCCGCACAGCGCCACGATCGCCACCGCGCGAATGGGGGCTGGGACGCCGCCCGTCCTGACCGACGACGGTTGGCTGAGCCTGTGGCATGGCGTCGAGCCGAAGGAGATCGTCGGAATATATCGAACCTATTGGTCGATCCTCGACCGTGATGATCCGAGTAAGGTGGTCCGGACCGACCATGCCCCGATGCTCGAAGCGAACGCCGGGCTCACCGCGCCGATCGATCACCAGATGTATATTGGCGACGTCGTGTTCTCGACGGGGATCGCCGATGCCGGCGACCATTATATCGTTGCGTCTGGCGAGGCCGATCTCGCGTCCCGGATCACCCATGTGCCGAAGTCGGTGTTCGGTTTATAATTGAAGCGTTCGCGGCTGATGGCAAGCACTGCTCCAGCTCATGTAAACCGGTAAGCCATCGTGCGCATTCTCAGCGATCTCTTTATCGCCTCGCCGTGCTCAATTCCAGGTAAGAAGGATCCTAACACTCGGCGCCGGGCCGCGCCCGAGGCGGATGACCGACAAGGACCTCGGGGTAGCCGCCGACATGAGCACGCCACGCGCATGGTCGAAACAGCGACTGACGCTTCACCGACGCCACCACCCTCCCTCTCGCGCGGGCGGGGTCGGGAACCTGGAAATCCATCCGAACGGGAACGTAACGATTAGGGAAAGGGTTTGCACCGCTAGTGGGAGCCGACCAAAAACAGGATTTGGAAAAGCAGAGCGACGCGCCGTGGTGGGAGCGCGGCGTGTTCTATCAGGTGTATCCACGGTCCTTTCAGGACACAGACGGCGACGGCATCGGCGATCTCGCCGGGCTGGAGCGGCGGCTGGACTACATCGCCGCGCTCGGCATCGATGCGATCTGGTTGTCGCCGATCTTCCCGTCGCCGATGAAGGATTTCGGTTACGACGTATCCGATTATTGCGGCGTCGAGCCCATCTTCGGCGACCTGGCCGCGTTCGATCGGCTGCTGGAGGCGATCCACCGGCGTGGCCTGAAGCTGGTGCTGGACTTCGTGCCCAACCACAGCTCGGACCAGCACCCGTGGTTCGTGGAAAGCCGGGCGAGCCGCGACGGCGATAAGCGCGACTGGTACATCTGGCGCGATCCGAAGCCCGGCGGCGGGCCGCCCAACAACTGGATCAGCGATTTCGGCGGGTCGGCCTGGGAATGGGACGAGGCGTCCGGCCAATATTATCTGCACGCTTTCCTCAAGGAACAGCCTGACCTGAATTGGCGCCATCCGGGCGTCAAAGCGGCAATGACCGACGTGCTTCGCTTTTGGCTCGACCGTGGCGTGGACGGGTTCCGGATCGACGTGCTGTGGCACATCGTCAAATCGGAAGGTTTTGCTGACAACCCGCTCAATCCCGCCTGGACATCGGTTCAGACCGAGCGCGACCGGTTGATCCAGACACATTCCACCGACCAGCCGGAGGCGCACGAGATCAGCGCCGAGTTCCGCGCGCTCGCAGATAGCTACGGCGAGCGCGTCCTGATCGGCGAGATTTTCCTGCCCAATGACCGGCATGCTCGATGGTTCGGGACGCTTGAGCGGCCGCAAGTCCATTTGCCGTTCAACTTCCAGCTCATCGAGAATGCGTGGCGCGCGGACGTTCTCCGGCGCGTGATTTCGGACTATTACGCCTCGCTGCCCGACCACGGCTGGCCCAATTGGGTGATCGGCAGCCACGACGCGCCGCGGATCGCTGCGCGCGTCGGCGAGGCGCAGGCGCGTGTCGCGGCCATGCTGCTGCTGACCCTTCGCGGCACGCCGACTTTGTATCAGGGCGACGAGCTCGGCATCGGCGAGGTTTCGATCCCGCGCGACAGGGTTCGCGATCCGCAGGACTTGCGCCAGCCCACGCTCGGCATCGGCCGCGACCGGTCGCGCACGCCGATGCCGTGGGACGATACGCCGTTTGCCGGCTTCAGCGCCGGTGAGCCTTGGTTGCCGCTCAACGCCGATTGGAAGCAGCGCAACGTCGCCGCGCAGGAAGCCGATCCGACATCGATGCTAGCGCTTTATCGATTGCTCCTGACGTTGCGGCGTCGACACGACGCGCTGTCACGCGGCGCGTTCGAGCTTCTGTCGCGCGATGACGACGTGCTGGCGTTCACGCGCGTGGCTGGGGATGAGCGGCTCCTTGTCGCGCTCAACCTCGCTTCCGGGCCCGCACCTTTGACCCCGCCGCCGGGCTTCGCCGTTGCGGCGGTGCTCGCGACGACCGGCACGGTGCGGCCGTTCTACTGCACGCTCGAACCCGACGAGGGCCTTGTCCTTTCGTTGAAGGCGGGGTGATGCGCGTCGCAATGCTCGCTCCGATCGCCTGGCGCACCCCGCCGCGCCATTACGGGCCGTGGGAACTCGTCACCAGCCTGTTGACCGAGGCCTTGGTCGAGCGCGGTGTCGATGTGACCTTGTTCGCGACCGCCGACAGCATAACGTCCGGAACGCTCGATGCCGTCGTTCCCGCGCCCTATTCGGAAGACCCGAGGATCGACGCGAAGGTCTGGGAGTTTCGGCATCTCGCGCATGTGTTCGAGCAGGCCGACAAGTTCGACCTGATCCATAACCAGGCGGATTTCCCGGCCCACGCTTTCTCGCGCCTGACGCGGACGCCGATCGTCACCACTATCCACGGCTTTTCGTCGGACCGGATCCTGCCGATGTACACGCCCTATCAGGATCGCGTGCACTACGTCGCGATCAGCGAGGCCGACCGTCACCCTGCATTGCACTACGCCGCCACCATCCACCATGGCATCCCGATCGACCATTTTACCTTCGATCGGGCGGGCGGCGACGACTTGCTCTTCTTCGGCCGCATTCATCCGGACAAGGGCGCGGCCGAGGCGATCGCGGTTGCGCGCGCCAAGGATCGTAAATTGCATCTCTACGGCATCTTGCAGGACAGCGATTACTACGACCGCATGGTCCTGCCGGCGGTCGACGATATCCAGGTCGCCTATCACGGCGCAGTCGGCGGGGAGGAGAGGATACGCGCGCTGGGCAATGCCTATGCGATGCTCCACCTGATCAACTTCGACGAGCCGTTCGGCCTGTCCGTCGTGGAGGCGATGGCGTGCGGAACGCCGGTCATCGCCAATCGTCGCGGATCGATGCCCGAACTCATCGAACACGGCGTCACCGGCTTTTTGGTGGACAGCCAGAGCGAAGCGCTAGCGGCGGTCGATCGGGTCGGGGAACTTAGTCGGGCACGCGTGCGACAGGCGGTCATAGACAGGTTTTCGATCGATCGAATGGCGGATGAATATCTAGCCCTGTATCGATCGATTACAGGGCTGATCTGACAGAACGACCATCACCCGTCGCCGAAGGGACACGCCCCCCGAATATTTCTCCCGCAGACCCTTTTCGGCATAGACGGTGCCGGAAGTATCTTCGATGGTATCCGTGCCCGACGATCGTTTCGGCGCTTACGACCGGCAGGGTGCACCAAGGCTGTCGCCCAATTTTGTTGGTGACCCCTACGGGAATCGAACCCGTGTTTTCGCCGTGAGAGGGCGACGTCCTAACCGCTAGACGAAGGGGCCGTAAAAGCGGAACGGGGGGCAGTAGGGCGGCGGGCGCGGGGCGTCAAGACGATAGCGATTTGCGTGCGTTTCGGGCCGATTTCGACCGATCGTTAACCATTTTTCTCTACACCCGCGCGCATGGCTAGCTGGCTGAAACGGCTCGGTACTCTCGTCGCATTGGCGCTGATCTCGGCGCCGACGCTGGCGCGTGCGCAAAGCGCGATCGAACTATTCTCTCCCGAAACCGTGGCGGCCGCGGGCGACATTCGCGTGATCGGCGTCGATAGGGAGACCAGCTGGCTCGATGGCGGATACGGCAAGACGCGCTTCGACACCGACTCCGTCAATCGGCGCTTTCGCGTCGAACCGCAGGCGGTCGAGGGCGATCTCATATGGACGCCGCGCTTCTCCTGGTCGCTCGGCGGCACCGTGGTCGCCACGGCACAGCAGGGGCAGGACAACGCGGTCGACCTGTCGGAGGCCTTCCTGACCTACAAGCCGCTGCTCGCCGACGGCACCAAGCTGATAGTGCGGGGCGGCTTGTTCTGGCCGCCGGTCAGCCTGGAACATACCGGCCCTGAATGGCGCGTGCGCGATACGATAACGCCGTCCGCGATCAACTCCTGGATCGGCGACGAAGTGAAGGTCGGCGGTCTCGAAGCGCAAATGATACGCGCCGTCGGTGGCGGGCGGCTGAGCGCGACGATCGGAATGTTCGGGCTCAACGATACGTCGGGGACATTGCTGGCATTTCGCGGCTGGGCGTTGCACGACCAGAAAGCCGTCGCGTTCGGGCTCCAGCCCTTGCCGCCGCTCAACACGTTCATGATCTACGCCCAGGCCGCCAAGACACGCCCGGTGATCGAACTCGACAATCGCCCGGGCTTTTACGGCAAAATCGACTGGGGCCCGACCGACTGGCTCGACTTGCAAGCGTTCCACTACGACAATCGCGGCAATCCCGAAGCGGTTACGCCGACACTGCAATGGGGTTGGCGGACTACGTTCGACAATCTCGGCGCGGTGCTGACCTTTGGCGACTGGCAGGTCAAGGCGCAGGGGATGGCGGGCAAGACGCTGATGGGCTTCCCCGAGAATGGTCGGTTGTGGGTCGATACCACATTCCGCTCGGCCTATGTGATGGCGACGCGCAACTTCGCCCGAGGATCGGTCTCGGCGCGGGTAGAGGCGTTCGGCACCACTAGCACGGGATCGGAGCTCGGCCGCGACTGGTCGGAAAAGGGCTGGGCATTGACTGCGGCCGGGCGCCGCGACATCGGCAAGGATCTGTCGGTGTTGGTCGAAGCGTTGCACATCGAGAGCCGCAAGGATGCGCGCGCGTTCGTCGGGCTGTCACCGGACCAGGACGAGATCCTCGTCCAGTTCGCTCTCAGACTGCATCTATGAAGGGAATATTTACGCTAGCCGCCTAGAAT
>JBDSED010000094.1:0-6447 GCA_039920225.1 Sphingomonas sp. | reverse complement strand
CTTCGATCGGTATGTGTCGCAATGCACAACCGCGAGGATGACGTAAGGGAAAGTGGATGCGCCGACTGCCGCCATTGACCGCGATCGAGGCCTTCGTTCAGGTCGCCCGCACCGGGTCGGTCAAGGCGGCCGCGCAGGAACTGGCGTTGTCCGCGCCCGCGCTCAGCCGGCGGATCCAGGCTCTCGAGGCGTTTCTCGGCAAGCCGCTGTTCGAGCGCCGCCACCAGGCGGTCGCGCTCAACGAGGATGGCGAGCGGTTATTGCAACAAATTGCCCCGGTGCTCGACCGGCTGACCGACGCGGTCGAATTCATGACCAGCGGGACCGAAGTGATGCGGTTGCGGCTTGGCGTGCTGCCGCTGTTCGCGTCACAGCGCATCTTTCCGCATCTGGCGGAGTTGCGCGCCAAACATCCGCAACTCCACCTCGACATAGATACGGCGGGGCACAACATGGCGCGAGTGGGCGACGGCCTCGACGTGGCGATCGCGCTGGCGCGCGAGCCCGATCCGAGCCTCTATTCGAAGCGGCTGGACCGCAACCAGGTCTACGCGATCGGCGCGCGGTCGCTGGTCGAGGGGCCGGACCCGATCACGCGTCCCGACCAGATGACCGGGCTGACGGCGCTGATCCACCGCGACATGCCCGACACGTTCAGCGCTTGGCGCCATGCTGCGGGGCTAGACGAGCTCGAGCCGCTGGCGATCGACCATTTCGATTCGGGTGCGTTGATGCTCGAAGCGGCGGCACAAGGATTGGGCGTTGCGTTCATGCACGCAAGTCATTTCGACGAGGCGCATGATCCTCGACTAGTAAAACTATTCGATATTGAAGTCGCCAGTCCATACAGTTACTGGTTCGTTTGTCGTCCGCGCGCGATGCATCAGAAACCGGTAAAGTTATTCCATGATTGGCTCGTCGAGACATTGACATAGATCTATAAATGAAGCCGACACAAGTTAACCGGATGTAAAACAGCCGCGCGATATACGGTATCATGCTTTGGGTAGTAGGGGACCTAACATGATGACATTATCCAAAAAACTCCGCGAAACGCGCGCCGCCACCGCGATCGAATACGGCCTGATCGCTGCATTGATCGCCGTTGCCGCGATCGCCGCGATGCAGGGACTGGGCAATAAGCTCAAGACGACCTTCACCAACGTCTCGTCGAACATGAAGGCGAGTTGAGTTCGGCGAGCAAAAAAAATGGGGCCGCGTCGGCATCCCGACGCGGCCCCATTTTCGCATTCCGCGACGCGCTTATTCGGCGCGCGCCTTGATGATCTTGCCCGGCTCGCGCGGCGGCTCACCCTTCGGCAGCGCGTCGATCAGGTCCATGCCGCTCTCGACCTGACCCCACACCGTATATTGGCCGTCGAGGAAGCGTGCGTCGTCGAAGCAGATGAAGAATTGGCTGTTGGCCGAATCGGGATCGTTGGTCCGCGCCATCGACGCGGTGCCGCGGATATGCGGCTCCTTGGAGAATTCCTGCGGCAAATTGGCCTTCGTGGAGCCGCCGGTGCCGTCGCCGCGACCGCCGTCGCCGCCCTGTGCCATGAAGCCGGGGATCACGCGGTGGAACGGGACGCCGTCGTAAAAGCCTTCGTTGGCCAGTTCGGCGATGCGCTCGACATGCTGCGGCGCGAGGTCGGAGCGAAGTGCGATGACGACGTCGCCGCCGTCGAGCGTCAGGGTCAGTTTTTCGGGGGCGTCGGCCATGGTCATGCTCCTGAGATAAATGTGTTGAGCGCCCCGTAGCGGCCTCGTTCGGTGCTGGCAAACCGCGGAAAATGGGGCTAACCGCCCCCGATATGGATATCCCAGCGCCCGAACCAAGGTCAGACGATGAGCGAGACCGATCTGGCGCCCGCAGACGGCGCAACCGAATTCGATAACGTCGCCGATCAGCTGGACGAGGACGACCGGCTGAAGCCAGCCTTCGTGCGTGCGGTGCTCGACGCGGTCGAGGATGGCGACAACGATGCCGCGCGCGCACTGGTCGAGCCGCTCCACCCCGCCGACATCGCCGATCTGTTCGAGCTGACCCCGCACGAGGATCGCGGGCCGCTCGCCAAGGCGCTCAGCGACCTGCTCGACGCCGACGTGTTCGCCGAGATGAACGATTACGTCCGCGAGGATTTGATCGACGCGCTCGAACCGCAACAGGTCGCCGACATCGCCGCCGAGCTCGAGACCGACGACGCGGTCGCGATCATCGAGGACATGGAGCCCGAGGACCAGCGCGAGGTCCTGGAGGCGATGCAGCCCGACGATCGCGCGGCGATCGAAGAGGCGCTGAGCTATCCCGAGGAATCGGCCGGCCGCCTGATGCAGCGCGACCTCGTCGCGGTGCCCGAACATTGGACCGTCGGCGACGCGATCGATTATTTGCGCGGGCATGACGAGCTGACCACCGATTTCTGGGAAATCTTCGTCGTCGATCCTGCGCACAAGCCGGTCGGCACCTGCGCCCTGTCGTGGATCCTGCGGACGCCGCGCGGCATCGCGATGGCCGACGTTATGAAGCGGGAGCAGACGCTGATCCCGGTCGACATGGACCAGGAAGAGGTCGCGCTGCGCTTCCAGAAATATGCGCTGATCTCCGCTGCGGTGGTCGATGCCGCGGGCCGGCTGGTCGGCATGATCACGGTCGACGACATCGTCCACATCATTTCCGAAGAAGCCGGCGAGGACACGCTGCGGCTGGCCGGCGCCGGCGATGGCGACATCAACGAGCCGATCGGCCTTACCGTGCGGACGCGGCTGACGTGGCTGGTCGTCAACCTCGCTACCGCGATCCTCGCCTCGTCGGTGGTCGGGCTATTCCAAGGTCAGATCGCGGCCTTCGCGCTACTCGCGGTGCTGATGCCGATCGTATCGGGGATGGGCGGCAATGCCGGGACGCAAACGCTGGCGGTGGTGGTGCGCGCATTGGCGACCAATCAGCTGACCGATTCGAACACCGTTCGGATGATCCTGCGCGAATTCCGGATTGCCGCTGCGAACGGCGCGGCGCTGGGGGTGCTGATCGGGCTTGGCACGTTGCTCATCTTCCATCGCCCCGATCTGTCGTTCGTGATCGCGTCGGCCATGCTGATCAACAACGTCGTTGCCGGATTGTCCGGCGTCATCGTCCCGATCACGCTCGATCGTTTCCGGATCGACCCCGCGGTATCGTCGGCGGTGTTCGTCACGACGATGACCGATTGCATGGGCTTCTTCTCGTTCCTCGGGCTGTGGACCTTGCGGAGCTTTCTCTTCTAGCCATATCCAGAGGATGCCGCTCCACCTTACCAAAGTTGCGTTCGGGGTCGGCAGTCTCGACCTATTCGTCGAGCGCTGGAAGGCGCGCGAGGGCGAGCCGCCGTACGAACTCGGCACGCGCTATCTACCGAAGCGGTGGGAAGAGATTGCCGGGCAGGGGTCGCTCTACTGGATCCTCAAACACCAGCTGATCGCGCGGTCGCCGATCGTCGGGTTCGGCGAATTAGCGGGCGGGCGCGTGGCGATGCGGCTCGATCCGCGGCTGGTGCTGGTCCAGGCGCGGCCCAAGCGCGCGCACCAGGGATGGCGGTATCTCGAAGGCGACGCGGCCCCGCTCGATCTTGGCGCGGGAAGCGAAGGCGTCGGCGCATTGCCGCCCGACCTCGTCGGACGCCTGGCCGACCTCGCGCTGATTTAGGGTTTCGCGTCAGGCCCGCACAGGATCGGGCCGCCGGCCTGTGCCTTGGTCGTGCATTTGGCATCGCCCGCGACGACGATCCGGCCGAGACCTGTGGAGGTGAGGTCGGCGGTGAAGCGCGCGCTGACCTGCGTTTCGCCGGTTCCATCGAGCCGCACGATCACGTCGTTGACGGTCAGCGGTATCGCCATGATCGTCCCCGATCCGTTGGTCTGCAATTGGGCGCGCCCGCTCTTGCCCGCCAGCGCGACGTTGCCCGCGCCGACCAAGCCGACATACAGTTCGTCGGTTTCGATCCCCTGCGCGTCGATCGATCCTGTGCCGTTGACCTGAAAATCGAGCCGTTGGCCGCGAATGCGGCCGGTCGCGGTCAGCTTACCGCCGCCGAGCACCGTTGCGGTGCGCAGGGTCGACGTCACCAACGTAATTGTCAGGGCGGCGCCCTTTGGCTTGCCGCGCTCGCCCCAGCCATTCGCGCCCTTGCGGACGATCAGCGTCGTTCCCTGCACCGCGATATCCAGGTTCGCGAGCATGTCGGCCTCACCGCTCGCTTTGGCCGATGCCCCGGCATTGGCGACCGTCAGTCGGACGTCGAAGGGTCCTTCGACGCGGACGCGATCGAAGCCCGTGACGGTATAGGTGCGATCGGCGGCGCCGGCGGGAAGCGCCAGCGCGCACAGCGCGAGCCCGGGTAGAAAGCGTATCATGACAATTGCATCGCACCAGGGGTGCGGCGCACGCAAGCGCAATCCGTGGCCGGCGTTCGCCTCAGCTACAGCGGATGTCGCCCGACCCCATCTTGCTGGTGGTGCACTTGGCGCCGCCGGTCAGCGTGACGTCGCCCGACCCCATCACATCGACCTTGGCCGGCCCGGCGACCGCCGCCGACACGCTGCCCGATCCCATCACGCTGACATCGGCCTGGTTGAGGGTTAGCTTCGGGGCGTCGATGTCGCCCGACCCCGCGATCGAGAAGCTGCCTGTCTTCGCGCTTCCGCCGGCGCTGACATTGCCCGATCCAGTCAGCGAGAAATCGGCGCGCTGGACGTTCATCGACGCGATCGCCAGGTCGCCTGATCCGGTCGCATCGACCTTGAAGGCGTCGCCGTCGACGTGATCGATCGCCATGTCGCCCGACCCCGTCGTGCTCGCGGCGGTAATCCGCGGCATCGTGACGTAGATCTTCAGATGGTTGCGCTCACCACCGCCCCAGTTGAACCCCGAATTCGACTTGCGCCTGATCTCAAGCGTATCGCCGTTCCTGACGATCTCCAGCCGCGCCATGATCCCGGTGTCGCCCTCGGCGCGGACCGAAAAGCCCGATCCGACGCGGACATCGACATCGTCGGGCCCGGTCGCTTCGACCGCGCTGAACCCGTCGACCGCAAACGTCTTGGTCCCGTTGACGCCGCTGGCGGCGGTCTTCGCGTCGCCGGGGCCCGAACAGGCAGCGAGCGGAATCAGGGCGAGCAGGGCGATGGAACGCATGAAAAGTCTCCGTTGTGTATTGCTACATTAACACACCAACGGAGATGGTCAAGGGATTACGACCCGCAGCGCACCTGTGCCCGACCCATTCGAGTCACGGTGCAGCGTGCGCCGCGGCCGAGGTCGATGCTGCCGTTGCCGACGACCGAAACACGCGCCGGCCCATCGACCGTCGCGCGGATGCCGCCCGATCCTGCGGACGAGACGTCTGCGCTGGCGGCGCGCAATTCCGGCGCTTGCAGATTGCCCGATCCGCCCAGGCTGATTTTCAGGCTGCGCGCCGAACCCGTCGCGGTCACGTTGCCCGATCCGCCGATCGAGATGTCCGCGCGATCGACCTGGACCGTGCCCAGCGTCAAGTTGCCCGAGCCCCCGAGCGCCGCATTGAACGCGCCGCCCTGCACGCGATCGACCGTCATCCGGCCCGATCCCCCGAGCGCGACGCCGGAAAGTCGGGGGAGCGTGACGACAAACCGAACTTGGCGTTCGAGCAGGCGGTTGCCGTCGCGCTCGTTGTCGCGGTCCTCGAAGCGCCGGCCAATCTGCAGCGATCCGTTTTCGCGGGTGACCCGCAGATTGGCGAAGGCGGCGGCGGGACCGGTCGCGCGCACCGACCAGGCCGGACCGACCCGCACATCGATTTCGCCTGCCAAACCGAACCCGACCTTGTCGAAATCGGCGACGCGATAGGCGGTGGCGTTGCCCTGGCGCTCGCCCGGCAAGCCAGGGCCTCGGTCGTACGTGTCGGCGGCCACTGAGGCAGCGGCGATCAACGGTAGGGCGAACAAGGGCAACAGGCGCATCGACTCTCTCCCAATCGGTGTGATGGTGGAGCAATACGCCTATCAATTACGCCTGTAAACAGCCATCCATCAAGCCCGAAAAAGGAAAAGGGCAGCCCCGCAGGACCGCCCTTCTCATCATCTCGAGCTGGTCGCGGCGTTACGCCGGCACCTTGTCCTTGTTCCAGATCGCTGCGGCCGTGCGCAGGATGTCGAGCATCTTCTCGAGCGCACCCTTTTCGTCGGTTTCTTCCATCGCAGCGAGTTCGCGGGCGAGGCGGCTGGCGGCCGCTTCGAAGATCTGGCGTTCGGAATAGCTCTGCTCGGGCTGGTCCTCGGCGCGGAACAGGTCGCGGACCACTTCGGCGATCGACACCAGGTCGCCCGAATTGATCTTCGCTTCATATTCCTGCGCGCGGCGCGACCACATGGTGCGCTTGACCTTGGGTTTGCCCTTGAGCGTCTCCATCGCTTCCTTCATCGTCTTGTCCG
>JBDSED010000093.1:0-11345 GCA_039920225.1 Sphingomonas sp. | reverse complement strand
CGACGCGCGGTGCTGCACCTGCTGAAAAGGCGCCAGGCAGCGCTCGATCCTTTGCTTCGGGCGCTCCAGGCGGTTTCGGAGACGCTCACCACCTGCTCGATCTGCGGCAATGTCGATACGCGCGATCCCTGCGCAGTCTGCGCCGATCCCCGCCGCGAGGCGCGCCTTCTGTGCGTCGTCGAGGAAGTCGCCGATCTGTGGGCGCTCGATCGCTCCCGATTGTTCCCCGGGCGCTTCCACGTGCTCGGCGGGCGGCTCTCGGCGCTGGAGGCGGTCGACCGGCGACTCGCGACCTGTTCGACCTGCGGCAATATCGACACCAGCGATCCGTGTGCGGTGTGCGCCGACCCGCGCCGCGACCAGCGCGCGCTGTGCGTGGTCGAGGAAGTCGCCGATCTGTGGGCGCTCGAACGCTCGCGGTTATTCCCCGGGCGCTATCACGTGCTCGGCGGCCGGCTGTCGGCGCTCGATGGGGTGCGGCCCGAGGATCTCGGCATCGCGCGGCTGGTGCAGCGGGTCGAGGCGGGCGGGATCGACGAAGTCGTGCTGGCGATGAACGCCACGCTGGAGGGGCAGACCACCGCGCACTATATCGCCGAGCGGATCGAACAATTCCCGGTGCGGCTGACCCAGCTTGCGCACGGCCTGCCGGTCGGCGGCGAGCTCGACTACCTCGACGATGGCACGCTGGCGCAGGCGATGCGCGCGCGGCGACCCGTCGCTTGACGCGAGGCGGGGGCTTTTCTAGCTGACCCGCCATGACCGTTCTCACCATCCTCGAAGTCCCCGATCCGGGCCTCCGCGCCGTCGCCAAGCCCGTCGACGCGATCGACGCCGCCGTCCGCGCGACCGTCGCCGACATGTTCGAGACGATGTACGACGCGCGCGGCATCGGTCTTGCGGCGACTCAGGTCGGGATCGAGCGCCGCATCTTCGTGATGGACCTGCAGGAGCCGGAAGAAGAGGAAGGCGAACCCGTCCGTAAGCCGGTGGTGTTCATTAACCCGGAAATTCTATCGGTTAGCGACGAAACCTCAGTCTATAACGAAGGTTGCCTGTCGATTCCCGAGCAATATGCCGAGGTCGAACGCCCTACCCGTTGCCGCGTCAAATGGCAGGATGAGGACGGCGAAAGCCACGAGGAGGACCTGGACGGCCTGATGGCGACGTGCGTCCAACACGAGATCGATCACCTCAACGGCGTGCTGTTCACCGACCATATCTCCAAGCTCAAGCGCGACATGCTGATGAAGAAGCTCGCGAAGCTGCGGAAGGCGGCTTGAGTCACAGGCGTCATGCCAGCGAAAGCTGGTATCTCAGGCAGTAGTCGGTAGCCTAGCCGCATGGCGAAGGGCGGCTGGGTTTACATCATGACGAACAAGCCGCGCGGCGTGCTGTATACGGGTGTGACTGCCGATTTCGCTGCGCGTGTCGATCAGCATCGCCGCGGCATGGGTTCGGCTTTCTGCAAGCGCTACAATTTGACGATGCTCGTTTGGGCCGAACCGAGTGACGAGATCGGGCCGGCAATCGCGCGGGAGAAGGCGATCAAGGCTTGGAAGCGCGACTGGAAGATCGAGCTTATCGAGGGCGTTAATCCCAACTGGGAGGATTTGTTCGACCGGATCGCGTGACTGCCGGAGACCCCAGCTTTCGCTGGGGTGACGAGGAGAGTATGCGCCTTACCTTCCGTCATGCCAGCGCAACTGGTATCTCAGGCCGTGACTGACGACGCTAAAACAACCCCTCGATCTCCCCGCTCGCCCCGATCCTGATCCCCTCCGCCGCCGGCACGCGCGGCAGGCCCGGCATCGTCATGATCTCCCCGCAGATCGCCACCACGAACCCTGCACCCGCAGCCAACCGCACTTCGCGCACAGGGACGCTGTGCCCGGTCGGCGCGCCCAGTGCGGCGGGATCGGTCGAGAAGCTGTACTGCGTCTTCGCCATGCAGACGGGCAGGTGACCGTATCCCGCCGCCTCCCAGCGCGCGAGTTGCGCCATGACGCTGGGCTCGGCCGTGGCGTGTTCGGCGCGGTAGATGCGGGTCGCGACGGTGTTGATCTTGTCGAACAGCGGCAGATCGTCGTCGTAGAGCGGGGCGAATTGCGACGGCGCGCCCGCAAGCGCCGCGACCGCTTCGGCGAGCTTTTCCGCTCCCGCGCCGCCATCGGCATGGTGTGTGCAGACGATCGCGTCCGATCCGTGCGCCCGGGCGATCGCGATCACCGCGACGAGCTCGGCGTCGGTATCGGTCGGGAAGCGGTTGATCGCGACCACGGTCGGCACCCCGAATTGGCGGACGTTCTCGATGTGCCGCGCCAAGTTCACCCCGCCACGCGTCAGCGCCGCGACGTCTTCGGCGGCGAGATCGCCCTTCGCAACGCCGCCGTTCATTTTAAGCGCGCGCGCCGTGGCTACAATCACCGCAGCCGATGGCTTCAAGTCGGCCTGGCGGCACTTGATGTCGAAGAATTTCTCCGCGCCCAGATCGGCGCCAAACCCCGCCTCGGTAACGACATAGTCGGCCAGCCCAAGCGCGGTGCGCGTCGCTATCACCGAGTTACAGCCGTGCGCGATGTTGGCGAACGGTCCGCCATGCACGAGCGCCGGATTGCCCTCCAGCGTTTGGACGAGGTTCGGCTTGATGGCCTCCGCGAGCAATACCGCCATGGCGCCATCGGCCTTCAAGTCCTTGGCCGTGATTGGTTTTCTGTCGCGGGAGTAGGCGACGACGATCCGCCCGAGCCGTGCTTCCAGATCCTCGAGATCGTCCGCCAGGCACAGGATCGCCATGACTTCGCTGGCAACGGTGATGTCGAAACCGCTTTCGCGCGGGAACCCGTTGGCCGGCCCGCCGAGCGACTGCGCGATATCGCGAAGCGCGCGGTCGTTCATGTCGAGCACACGCCGCCACACGATCCGCCGTACGTCGATGTCGAGCGCGTTGCCCCAATGGACATGGTTGTCGATCATCGCGGCAAGCAAATTGTGCGCGGATGTGATCGCGTGAAAATCGCCGGTGAAATGGAGGTTGATGTCCTCCATCGGCACCACCTGCGCATAGCCGCCGCCGGTTGCGCCGCCCTTGGTGCCGAAACAGGGGCCGAGGCTCGGCTCGCGCAGCGCCAGCATCGTCCGCCTGCCGATCCGGTTGAGCGCGTCGGCCAGGCCGACCGACGTCGTCGACTTGCCCTCGCCGGCGGGCGTCGGGCTGATCGCGGTGACCAGGATCAGCTTGCCCATGTCGCGCGGCACGGGGAGGTGCTCGCGAGTCAGCTTGGCCTTGAATCGGCCATAGGGCTCGACCGCATCAGCTGGGATACCGGCCTTGTCGGCGATCGCCTGGATCGGTTGTAGGGTCGCGGCGCGTGAGATTTCGATATCGGACAGCATGACGCCTCCTAACCACTCCCACGCATATCCGTCACCCCGGAACACGTCCGGCATGACGGCAAGATTTGGGCTGTCCTACACGACACGTTCGTTCTATGTTCCACATATGAGAGATGATCCGCGATTGGTGGCGTGCCTTCCCGGCGCTTCTACGGTGAACGAGGGTGACATAATGGGCGCGTCGACGGCGCCAAACCGTCGCGTCGGTGGGTCGCTGGGGGAGCGCTTGCGTGATCTTGGCGGCGCCTTGCCGACGCATCCCCGCTGCGTCGCAGGCGCATTCGGCCAAAACGCCTGCGTGAGTGTCAACCTTGTAACCTTACGGCGGATGGCGGCATGACCGTAGCGATCGTCGTCGGGGTTGTAGCGCTTGCGCTTGGGCTGGTCATCGGCTGGCTGCTGGCATCGCGCCATGGGGTAGCGGAAATGGCGGCGGCGAGGGTTCATGTCGGCCAGCATGATTTGACGCGGCTTCAACTCGGCGAGGTCATTCGCGAGCGCGACGAGGCCACGCGCGCGCTCGACGCTCACCGCGCCGTCGCGGTCGAGCGAGAACGGGCTTGGGAAGAACGTGCTCAAGCCGAGGCGGCGAACCGGGAACTCCTTAAGTCGCAGTTCGCCGAGGCGAGCCGGCAAGCGCTCGACGACGCCCAAGCCAAGTTCCTTCAGCGCGCCGACGAACGGTTTCGCCAGTCAGAGACGACAAGTGGCCAGAATCTCAAGGCCTTGCTGCAACCTGTTCACGAACGGCTCGAACGATATGAGCAAGGTGTCGCCAAGGTCGAGGCCGAGCGGCGCGACGCGTTCGGCGACCTGAAGGGGCAGATCGAGTCGATGCGCGTCGGCAGCGAATCGGTCCGCGCCGAAGCCTCCAAGCTGGTCAACGCGCTAAGGAACGCTCCCAAAGCGCGAGGACGGTGGGGCGAGCAACAGTTGCGCAACGTGCTGGAGAGTTGCGGCTTGTCCGACGTCGCCGATTTCCAGGTGGAAGTGAGCGTCGCAGACGGGGAGGGTGGACGCTTGCGTCCTGACGTCATCATCCATGTGCCGGGCGGCAACCATCTGGTGATCGACGCCAAGGTCTCGCTCAACGACTATCAGGACGCGTTCGGGGCGATCGACGACGCCGAGCGCGCCCTGGGCCTTCAACGCCACGCCGCATCGATGCGTGCGCACGTAAATGCATTGGGCGCCAAAGCCTATTGGAGCCAGGTCGACGACGCCCCCGACTATGTCATCATGTTCGTCCCCGGCGAGCATTTCCTTTCCGCTGCGCTCGAACAGGACCCCGGGCTATGGGACTTCGCGTTCGACCGCCGCGTGCTGCTGGCGACTCCGACCAACCTCATCGCCATCGCCCGCACCGTCGCGGCGGTATGGCGGCAGGAAAAGCTGGCCGGTGAAGCGCGCGAAATCGCGGAGCTGGGCAAGGAACTCTACGCGCGCCTCGCGGTGATGGGTGGGCACGTCGCCAAGCTCGGCCGCAATATCGGGCTCGCCAACGATGCCTATAACGCCTTCGTGGGCAGCCTCGAAACGCAGGTGCTGACCCAGGCCAAGCGGTTCGAGGATTATAACATCGACACCGCCGGCAGATCGATCGAATCGCCGCCGATCATCGAACAGACGCCTCGTCCCTTGGTGAAGCTTGCGTCGGTCAGCGAGATAGCGGATCGTTCGGCCGAAGCGTGATTCGTCGGAGTAGCGGGCGATGGATTTTGGGATGTCGGGACGCGCAACAATGTTGATAGCGGCGGTCGCGATCGCGACGCCTGTCGTGGCTGGTCAGACGATCAGGCAGCGGCCGCAGGGTAAGTCGGTCGAGCGATCGGCGCCGTCGGACGACGATGACGACACCGTAGTCAAATCAGCCCGCTCGGCGCCCGATCGCGACGACGACGATGCCTCGTCGGGCGCGGTGCGCGACCGGGGCAGCCGCGCGTCGGCGATCGACGCCAAATACGATGCGGGCATGGCGGCGATCCGCGCCAAGAACCCCGGCAAAGCGGTCGAGCTGATGCGCCCGGTGCTGGCCGATTTCGAGCGGCAATATGCGGGCGAGAAGCGCGAGATCTATTGCGCGCTGACGCCAGAGCAGAAATCACGCTACCTCGCCGACGCAGCGAAGGCGAACCGTTCGGCGGTGACGATCGAAGCCGGCTGGTGCCGTGCACAATATGTTGCCGGCTATGCGCTGATCGACCTCCAGCGCTTGCCGGAAGCGCAGACCGCGTTCGAACGCCTGGTTCGCTATGCCCCGCAAAATTCGCGCTATCTCAACGAGCTCGGCTATATCTTCATGAAGCAGAAGAAGTGGCAGCAGTCGCTCGACGCCTATCGCCGCGCGGAGGTTGCGGCGGACTTGTCACCCGACCGCGTAAGGGAAGAACGGTGCCTGGCGCTGAAAGGGGTGGGCTACGATCTGGTCGAGCTCGGTGACTTGAACGCGGCCGAAGCGGCGTATCGCAAATGCCTCAACATCGATCCCAACGACGAGGATTCGCCGCGCGAACTCAAATATATCGAGGAGCAGCGCAAGCAGACGGTGTGACCCTTAGCCGCGGGTTTGGGCGAGCACCTCGTAAGCCATCACCGCGGTCGCGACCGCCGCGTTCAGGCTGTCGGCCTTGCCGAGCATCGGCAATTTGACCAGCAGATCGCATTCGGCTTCGTAAGCCTCGGGCAGTCCTTGCGCCTCGTTGCCGGTCAGCAGGAAGGTAGGGGACTCGTAGGAAACCGACCGGTAATCCGAGTCGGTCTGCAGGCTGAGCCCGACCAGTTGCCCTTGCCCCGAGCGCAGCCACGGTACGAACTCCTCCCAGCGCGCCTGCGCAATCGGCAGGGTGAACAACGCCCCCATGCTCGCGCGCACCGCCTCGACGGAAAAGGGGTCGACGCAATCGTCGATCAGGATCAGCCCGCCGGCACCCACCGCGTCCCCGGTGCGCAGGATCGTGCCGAGATTGCCCGGATCGCGCAGCCGCTCGGCGACAAGCCAGATTGGCGAGGCGGCGCGGTCGAGGTGGGCGAGGGGGGTGGTGAATTCGGGGAACACGCCGACCACCGCCTGCGCATTGTCCTTGCCAGACAGCTTGGAGAGGATGTCGTGACTGGTCTGGATCGCCTCGCCGCCATCGGCCTCGACCGTGTCGATCAGCGCCGCCGCCAGCGGATGCCGTGCACCCTCCGCCGTGAAGAACAAATAGTCGGGAATACGCCCAGCCTCACGTGCGTCGGTCAGGATGCGCAGCCCTTCCGCGAGAAACAGCCCCTCGGCGCGGCGATGTTTCTTGTCGCGCAAGCTGCGGACGCGTTTGACCAGCGTATTGGAAAAGGCCGTGATTTCGCGAGGCATCAATTCCCCTCCCGCTTGCGGGAGGGGCTAGGGGAGGGCGTGCGTTGCAGCGAGCAGGGAGGCATTAATCGGACATGCCCTCCCCCGACCCCTCCCGCAAGCGGGAGGGGAGATGGACTCAATCCTCGCCGAACTTGGCCTCGACCAGTTCGCACAGCGCGCCGACCGCGCCCTCCGCGCCATCGCCGTCGGCGCTGATCGTGATCGTATCACCCATCGCTGCGCCGAGCATCATCAAGCCCATGATCGACGTCCCGGTGACACCGGGGCCATCCTTGACGACGAGCACCTCGACGGGCTGCGTAGAGGCGAGCGTCACGAATTTGGCGGAGGCGCGGGCGTGAAGACCGCGTTTGTTGGTGATCTGGACGCTGCGGCTGACCGGCATCAGGCGGCGGCCTCGCCCAACACTTCGGACGCGACCGAGATATATTTGCGCCCCGCCTCGCGCGCCGCGGCGACTGCATCGATGACCTTCATTGTTTTCCTTGCGGACGCCAGCCGGATCAGCATCGGCAGGTTGATCCCGGCAATCACCTCGACCCGTCCGCGCTCGAGCAGCGATATGGCAAGGTTGGAAGGGGTCCCCCCGAACAGGTCGGTCAGCAGGATCACGCCGTTGCCGATCTCCACCGTTGCGATGGCGGTGGCGATGTCCGCACGGCGCGCTTCCATGTCGTCGTCGGGGCCGATCGCGATCGCTTCGATCTGCGTTTGCGGGCCGACGACATGTTCCATCGCGGTTACGAATTCGAACGCCAGACGCCCGTGCGTCACCAATACCAGGCCGATCATGGTTCGCTTGTTATCCCAAACCCGTCCGCGGCGCACCCTCCAGCGAGTCCTGCGGTGCCGCCCCCAAATCTCGATGCGTGACCGTGGGCGAAAACCCGGCATCGCGCAACCGCCGAGCGACCCGCTCCGCCACGTGCACCGACCGGTGTCTCCCACCGGTACAGCCAAATGCGATCGTTACATAGGACTTGCCCTCCGCCCGATAGCGCGGGAGCAGCAGGATGAGCAGATCCTCGATCTGCGTCATGGCGGCCTCATAAGCAGGGTCGCCGGCGACGTAGGCCGACACGTCGGCGTCGAGCCCAGTCCCCGGACGCAGTGCGTCGTCCCAATGGGGATTCCGCAGGAAACGCATATCGAACACCAGGTCCGCGTTGCGCGGCACGCCGCGGGCGAAGCCGAACGACATCACGGCGAGTGTCGGCTCGCCGAGTCCCTCCCCGCCGAACGTCGCGCGGACCTGCTGCGCCAGTTGGTTGGCGCTCAGATCGGTGGTGTCGATCAACCGGTTGGCCCAGCGTCGCAACGGAGCGAGCAACTCGCGCTCTCGGGCGATGCCGTCGCTCGCGGGCCGATCGAGCGCGAGCGGATGACGCCGCCGCGTCTCCGAATAGCGCCGTTCCAACTCGGCGCCCCCACAATCGAGAAACAGCGTGCCGATGTCATAGCTGTGATCGTCGCGCAGCTTCTTGATCCGTTTCACGATGCGGTCGGGGTCGAAATCTCGGGTCCGCGCGTCGATGCCGAGCGCAAGTGGCCGATGATCGTCCTCGGCGCCCTCCGCCGGTGGCGAACTGAGAAGGCGGTCGAGCAGCCGCAGCGGGAGATTGTCGACCGTCTCCCAGCCGAGATCCTCCAACGTCTTGAGCACCGTCGACTTGCCCGCGCCAGACAGACCGGTGACCAATAGGATTTCCTTGGCGTCGGTCATCCCTCGTTCCCCGCGAAGTGTTTGAGCGCGAGTTCGACCTTGATCGGCGCCGAGGCCGATCGCGGGTCGATAGCGACTTCACGGATGGCGATCCCGGCGATTTTTCGCACAACGTTATCCGATGGCATCCGCTCGGGCGCGTCGGTCAAACGCACCACCAACGCGACGCGGACGTGATCGACATGCGGCACGGCAAGGATACCGAGTCCACGCACCTCCATCTTGCCGGCAATGGTGTCCGGCGCGGAGGCCATTAACGCACCGCCCGCGCGGCTCAGAAAGGTGTAATCGTCGCTGATCAACACCGCACCGCGATCGATCAAGCGCAACGCCAGGTCCGATTTACCCGCGCCCGACGCACCCTCGATCAGCACCGCGCGGTCGCCGATGGCAACGCTCGACGCGTGAAGCGCTTCGGACGAAGGCAGGGCGATGACGCGTCTCCTATCGGCTCGGCGATAGCGGTAGGCGAACCACAAACCGGGCGCCGCTCAACCGGTCTTCGCGCGATTCCACGGCGATCGTTCCTTGATGCCCCTCGACGATCGTGCGCGCAATGGCGAGCCCGAGCCCGGAATGCTTTCCGAACTCCTCGCTCTCAGGCCGGATCGATTGGAAGCGGTTGAACACCGTCTCGCGGGCTTCGTCGGGGACACCGGGTCCTTGGTCCTCGACCCGCACGACGAGTTCGCGCTGCTCGATCGACGCGGCAACGGTGACCAAGCCGTTATTGGGCGAGAATGACACGGCATTCTCGAAAAGATTCTCGAACACTCGCTCCAAACGCGCGCCCTCGGCCATAACCGGCCGGTGACCCTGGACTTTGTCGTCGAAGCGAATCTGTACGCCGCGGTCCATTCCGCGTCCGTTGCGCTGCGCGATCAGGCCGGCAATCATGGCGGGCACGTCAATCTCGTCGAACTTGGCGCGGCTCAGCTGGGCGTCGAGTCGTGACGCCTCGGCGATGTCGGTGATCAGCCGGTCGAGCCGATGCACGTCGTCGCGCAGGATCGCCAGCAGGCGCTCGCGCAACTCCGGGTCGGCGACCGATCCCAACCCTTCGAGCGCCGAGCGCATCGAGGCGAGTGGGTTCTTCATCTCGTGCGCGACGTCGGCGGCGAAGGCTTCGGTGGCATCGATCCGGGCGCGCAACGCCTGGCTCATGTCGCTCAGCGCTCGCGCCAGGCTGCCGATTTCGTCGCGCCGCGACGGTAGGCGGGGCACGACGACTTCGCGAGCACGGCCCAGCCTGACCCGTACGGCAGCGCGCGCCAGGCGACGCAGCGGGCGGACGATCGTCCGTGCGAGGAATAGCGACAGGAAGATCGAGACCAGCGAGACGATCCCAAGCACGACACTCAGTCGAAACCGCTCGCTGCGCACCGTCTGCGTGATGTCGCGCGCATTGGCCGTCGTCATCACGACCTCACCGTCGCCGAGCGCCGCCGCTGCGGTGATGATCGGGGTGCGGTCGGGCGCGCGCCAGACAGTCGCGAGCGCGGTTTGCGTGGACCGCGCCGTCCGTACATCTGGCCACTCGCTGCCGCCGCGCCGCTCGCGATAGAGCGGGGCACGTGGAGCGTTGACGACGGTGTCGATCATCGCGTCGAGGAAGCGTGCGGCTTGTTGTTGCCAATCCTGTGTGGTGGGGTCGACGAGCTGGACGTTGCGCAGGCCCATCGCGCGCGTATCGCCGGCCAGCGTGCCGTCGGGCTTGAACAGGCGGATGCGCGTGCCGGTATCGCGCGCGAGCTGCAGCGCCAGCGCAGCGCGATGATCGGGCGCCGAGGCGTTCATCGCGGCGGCGATCAACCGCGCTTCACGGCTCGCCTGCGCGCTGCGGCTGTCGAGGATCCGGCTTCGATACGAATCGAGGTAGAAGAAGCCGCCCGCCAACAACGCCAGCGCGAAGATGTTGAGCGCTAGAATACGCGTGGTGAGCGAGATATTGCCCGACCAGCGGAGCGACAGGTCGCCGGCGTCGGGTTCGGCCCTATTCCTCCGAAAAACGGTAGCCAGCGCCATACAATGTTTCGATTG
Organism: Sphingomonas sp.; assembly: GCA_039920225.1. Classification (GTDB taxonomy): domain Bacteria; phylum Pseudomonadota; class Alphaproteobacteria; order Sphingomonadales; family Sphingomonadaceae; genus Sphingomonas. The sequence continues at coordinate 828 of JBDSED010000093.1, read as the reverse complement.
CGTCGAAGTCGCCGTCGACTTCGCGGAACTTGCGGCGCACGCGCTTGATGTGACTGTCGATCGTGCGGTCATCGACGTAGATGTCGTCGTGATACGCGGCATCCATCAACTGGTTGCGCGTCTTGACGACGCCTGGACGCTGCGCGAGCGCTTCGAGGATCAGGAATTCGGTGACGGTCAGCGTGACGTTGTCGCCGCCCCATGTGACGCGATGCCGCGCCGGATCCATCTGCAGCCGGCCGCGGTCGATCAGCGTATCGGCTACCGCTTCTTCGTTCCCGCCCGCTTGGACGACCTCGGTGCGGCGCAGGATCGCCCGGATGCGCGCGATCAACAGCCGTTGGCTAAAAGGTTTGGCGATATAGTCGTCCGCGCCCATCGCCAGCCCAAGCGCTTCGTCCAGCTCGTCGTCCTTGCTGGTCAGGAAGATGACCGGAATGTGGCTCTTCTCGCGCAGCCGCCGGAGCAGTTCGAGACCGTCCATCCGCGGCATCTTGACGTCGAAGATCGCGAGATCGGGCGGGTTGTCGACCAGCGCCTTCAGCGCAGTCTCACCATCCGAATAGACACGGGTCAGAAACCCTTCCGCCTGCAACGCGATCGACACAGAGGTCAGGATGTTGCGGTCGTCGTCAACGAGCGCGATCGTAGCGGTCATGCGCGCGGAGGTAGAGGAAAGCAGGTTAACGCTCAATGCCCGGTTTGACGGTCGCGCGAGCGGCGGATATGCGCGCCGTTAACGGCGTGCATACGTATGCGACGGCGATTATATAAGCGATTGAGGAAAAAGACGTGAGTGAGCGCATCCCCGACGCGGGCCTTGAATCT
>JBDSED010000092.1:0-8061 GCA_039920225.1 Sphingomonas sp. | reverse complement strand
CGCATGCCCGCGTCCTGATCCTCGAAGCGGAGGATGTCGCCGGTTATCACGCGACCGGGCGCTCCGCGGCGTTCTGGGAGGAGACCTATGGCGGGCCGGCCATCCAGCCGCTGACCGCGGCGTCGCGGGAGCTATTCGATGTTGGCGGTTTCTTGCAGCCGCTCGGCTCGCTGCACATTGGGCGCGAGGAAGAACGAGGGCTGATCGAGGGGATGCTGGCGCAATTCGCCGGCACTGGCGTCGACCTGTCGCTGGTCGATCCGCGCGAACGTATCGCCGGGCTGCGGCCCGAATGGAATCTCGCGGTTTGGGAGCCGAGCTGCGCCTATATCGATGTCGCCGGATTGCACGCCGCGGCGCTGTCGCGCGCGAAGAAGGCGGGTGCCGAATTGGTCCTCGACGCCGGATTGACGGGCGCGATCCGAGCCGACGGGGTGTGGCGGCTCGACACCAAGGCCGGGCCGTATCAAGCGAAAGTGTTGGTGAATGCCGCCGGCGCGTGGGTCGATCAGGTCGCCCGGATGGCCGGAGTCGCGCCGATCGGGATCAACCCATTCCGCCGCACGCTCGTTCAGCTCCGCGTCGACCCGCCTGTCCCCGACGATGCGCCGCACGTCGCGCATATCGGTGGCGAGTTCTACTTCAAGCCGGAGGCTGGTGGGCGACTGTGGCTCAGCCCGCACGACGAAATCCCGAGCGAGCCCGGCGACGTGCAGCCCGAGGAACTCGACATCGCCATCGCGATCGATCGGCTCGAGCACGCGGTCGACTGGCGAATCGAGCGTGTCGAACGCAGCTGGGCGGGCCTGCGTAGCTTCGCGCCCGACCGGCTGCCAGTCTATGGCTTCGACAATGAGGTGCCGGGGTTCTTCTGGTGCGCGGGGCAGGGAGGTTTCGGCATCCAGACCGCCCCCGCCGCCTCGCTTGTCGCCGCCTCGTTGTTGCTCGATACGCCGCCCGATCCGCTGGTCGCGGGAATCGACCGGGACCGTTACTCGCCCTCCCGGTTTCGCTAGCGCGGCTGCGCGAACGCTACTAATCTCGATCAGTCTATCAGCGGAGAGGTGCTTCATGTCCCACAAGTTCGAAATCTATAAGGACAAGGCCGGCGAGTTCCGCGTCCGTTTCAAATATAACAGCGAAACCATGTTCTCAACCGAGGGCTATTCGAGCAAGGGAAGCGCCAAGGACGCGATCGCCTCGATCAAGAAGAACGCCCCAGGCGCCGAGATCGACGACACGACGGACTAAGATTTGCGCGCGGCGTCCGCCGCGTCGCTCGCCAACCGGTCGGCCCGCTCATTGTCGGGATGGCCGGCATGGCCCTTTACCCAGACCCATTCGACGCGATGCGGCGCGGCGGCGTCGATCAGCGCTTGCCACAGCTCGGCATTCTTGACCGGCTTCTTGTCGGCGGTGCGCCAGCCGTTCTTGCGCCAGCCGTGGATCCACTTGGTCAGCCCGTCCATCACGTAGCGGCTGTCGGTCGACAGCGTCACGCGGCAGGGGCGCTTGAGCGCGTTTAGCCCCTCGATCGCCGCCTTCAATTCCATCCGGTTGTTGGTCGTCAGTGTCTCGCCGCCCGACAATTCCCTCTCGCGGTTGCCCATCCGGATCAGCACGCCCCAGCCGCCGGGCCCGGGATTGCCCTTGCACGCGCCATCGGTCGCGATCTCGACATGAGCGAGTTCGGTCATGCTCGCTGAATTGCCTTGCGTATGGCGTTGTAGTCTCCGGCATAAACCTTCGTGCGCTGCCAATAGGTCATCGGGTCCTTGCGCGTAACTAACGCGTCTGCAGGTGTGTTCAGCCAATCCCACGCTCGCGACAAAGTGAAGCGAATACATGCGCCGACGCACAAATCGTTGAAGCCGCGGTGGTCGTCATCGCTGAAGGGGAAATGTGTTGAATATCCGGCGATCAGCGCATCGCCGATTGCCTCGTCGTAGCGCGTCCCAGTCGCGTCGAACGACCAAGCGGTGTGCATGACCGCCAAGTCGTACAATCGTATGTCAGTGCACGCGAAGTAGAAGTCGATCAGGCCGGAAACAATCTCGCCGCGCATCAGGACATTGTCGGGAAATAGATCTGCGTGGATTACGCAACTGGCTAGCTTCTCACCCGGCCATGTCCATGAAAGGTCGGCGATCGCAAATTCGATGTCGTCGTACAGTTCCGGCGCAATCGCGTCGATCCCACGTCCGCACCGTTCTAGCAAAGGCTGCCATGATGCAGGTCCCATCGAATTGGGACGTTCGCCGCCGAAATCCTGTACGGCTTGGTGCATCCGGCCAAGTGCCTCGCCAGCCGCGCGCGCTTGCGCGGGTGTCGGATGCGACAGCGATACGCCGGGCAGAAACTCGATGAGGCAAGCAGGACGCCCCGCCAACTCCTGTATCTCGGCGCCGTTCCGATCCTTGATCGCCGGCGGCACCGGCAGTCCCTTGCGGGCCAGATGATCAAGCAGCGCTATGAAGAAAGGCAGATCGGCTGCATCGACACGCTTCTCGTACAGCGTCAGGAAAAAGCGCCCCTTGGTCGTGTCGACCATGTAATTCGAATTCTCGACGCCCTCAGCAATGCCCTTCGCCGAAACGAGCCCACCGACATCGTACCGCGTCAGGAACTCGCCCAGCGCCTCGGCCGAAACGTGCGTGTATACCGCCACCTAACCCCCGTTCGGTTCGAGCGAAGTCGAGAACCGTTGGCGCAACGCCCGGACGCGTGTCTCGACTTCGCTCGACACGAACGGAAAGATTCTACGCTGCCTCTTCGAGCCCGCGCGGCAGCTTGAACACCACCTGTTCGGCGATCGTCTCCACTTCGCGTTCGCGAATGTCGAACCGCGTCGCGATGTGATCGACCACCTCGCGCACCAATCGCTCCGGGGCAGAGGCGCCGGCGGTGATGCCGACGGTGCGGACGCCGTCGAACCACGCGAAATCGATGTCAGCGGCACGCTCTATCAAGGTCGCGCACGTGTCGTTGCGAATTGCCACTTCGACCAGCCGCAAGGAGTTCGACGAATTGGGCGCGCCGATAACCAGCACCAAGTCACACGCTTGCGCGATTGCCTTGACCGCGTTCTGACGGTTCGAGGTCGCATAGCAAATGTCGTCGGGGCCGGGCGCGAGAATTGCCGGAAAGCGCCGTTTGAGCACGGCCAGCACGGCGGCTGTATCGTCCACCGATAGTGTAGTCTGTGTCAGGAATGCCAGATTGTCGAGGTCGGGCGCCGTTAGCGCCTCGGCGTCCTCCACCGTCTCGACCAGGGTCATCGATCCCGGCGGCACTTGGCCGAACGTGCCGATCACCTCTGGATGCCCGGCATGGCCGATGAACAAGATATGCTTGCCCGCCGCGACCAGCCGTTCGGCCTGGCGATGGACCTTGCTGACCAACGGGCATGTCGCGTCGAGATAAGACAGGCCGCGTTCGGCCGCCTTGGCGGGCACCGCCTTGGGCACGCCATGCGCGCTGAACACCACCGGCACGCCGTCCGGCACTTGGTCGAGTTCCTCGACGAAGATCGCGCCCTGCGCCTTCAGCGTATCGACGACGAACTTGTTGTGGACGATTTCGTGGCGGACATAGACCGGCGCGCCGTATTTCTCGATCGCCAGTTCGACGATTCGGATCGCGCGATCGACACCGGCGCAAAAGCCGCGCGGCGCCGCGATGAGCAATTCGAGGACGGGTTTGGGGGCGGAGGCCATCGCCGCGCCTCTACGCGATTGCTTGCGTGAGGCAAAGACGGTTCCTATGGATGGCGCCGCCCCTTCAGCGTATCGAAAAGGTTTTCTCGCCCGTGTCATTCCGCATTCTTGCCGCCCCGATCGCCCTCGCGCTGATCTTGGGCGGTTGCGCCAGCAAGGGCGATCTCGATATTTCGGAGGGCGGCGCCGGCGTCACTGCGGTGCGCACTGCTTGCCCGACCGTAGGCGTTCCCGCCGGTACCGGCGACGTGACTATGTTCGACCCCGCGACCAGTCGTGATGCAACTGCGATCGACGTCGTCGCGGCGATGACCGACGTGCGCTCGACCTGTGGTGATGCCGGGGCCGATGTCGTCACCGACGTGACGTTCCAGGTGCTCGCGCGCCGCGCTCGTGCCGATGGGCCGCGCGATGTGACACTGCCGTATTTCATTACCGTGGTGCAGGGCGGCAGCGCCGTCGTCGCCAAGCGGATCGGCCGCGTCGTGGTGCATTTCGATGCCGGCCAGACGCGCGCCAGCGTCAACGGATCGGCGCGCGCCAGCGTCGTTCGCGCCGCCGCGACATTGTCCGACGACGTCAAGCGCCGCATTACCCAGAGGCGCAAGGGCGGCAGCGAGGCGGCGGCGGTCGATCCGCTGACCGCGCCGGACGTCCGCGCCGCGGTACTGCGCGCGTCGTTTGAGGCGTTGGTCGGTTTTCAGCTGACCGACGACCAGCTGAAATACAACGCGACGCGCTAAGCCGCGTTGACTCGGCGGGCGGCTCACGCCAGAGCGAACCCAGTCGCTGACGACGCGGGAGAGCGTGGGTTTCACCCACCGCCGAAGGAGCAACCGCCCCGGAATCTCTCAGGCAAACGGACCGCGTTTTGTCGATAGCGACGCTCTGGAAAGAGCCCGGTTCGCCCGGGCCGCCGAAGGGGTAAGCCGGTTGCTTCGCGCGACCAGTGAAAGCTCTCAGGTTCCGTGACAGAGGGGGCGGCGGATATTCGGTCCATCCGGGCCGTTGTCGCGCCGTCATCTGTTATGGAGACCGGCCTTGAGCGACATCGATCTTGCCAATGAGTATGTCGAAGTGGAGCTGGGAACGCTCCCGCTCGACGCGTGGCACCGCGCGCGGGGCGGCCGTATGGTCCCGTTTGCGGGCTACCACATGCCGGTCCAGTACGAAGGCATCATGGCCGAGCACCTCTGGGTGCGCGAATCGGCCGGGCTGTTCGACGTTAGCCATATGGGCCAGTTGACGCTGTCGGGCGAAGGACTCGACGAAGCGCTTGAAAAGCTGATCCCCGCAGACGTGAAGAGCGTGAAGCTCAACGGTCAGAAATACTCGCTGCTGCTCGGCGACAATGGCGGAATTCTCGACGATCTGATGTTCACGCGCTGGGAGGACGGCCTGTACATGGTCGTCAACGGCGCGGTGAAATATGACGATATCGGACATCTGCGCGACGAATTGCCCGACGCGATCACGCTCAATCACATGGACGAACAGGCGCTGCTCGCGCTGCAAGGGCCCAAGGCGGTCGATGCGCTGAGCCGAGTCGTGCCGGGTGTCGAAGCGCTGGTGTTCATGACCGGCCGGCATTTTGACTGGAACGGCACCAAGCTGTGGATCAGCCGTTCTGGCTATACCGGCGAGGACGGGTTCGAAATTTCGGTGCCCGGCGAGCATGCCGAGGCACTGGCCGACGCGCTGTGTGCTCAGCCCGAGGTGAAGCCGATCGGTCTTGGCGCCCGCGATTCGCTGCGGCTCGAGGCCGACCTCCCGCTCTACGGTCACGACCTCGATCCTGAGACGACGCCGATCATGGCCGCGCTCAACTTCGCCGTCGCCAGCAAGCGGCGCCGTGAGGAAGCCAAATTCCCCGGTGCCGCGCGCATCCTGATCGAGCGCGAGCAGGGCCCGGTCGTGAAACGCGTCGGCTTGCTGGTCGAAGGTCGCCAGCCGGTCCGCGAAGGCGCCGCGGTGCTCGACGCCGAGGGTTCGGAGGTCGGCAAGGTCACGTCGGGCGGTTTCGCCCCGACGCTCGGCGCACCGATCGCGATGGCCTATGTCCCCGCCGCGATGGCCGAGGTCGGCACCCGCATCCAGCTTTCCCAGCGCGGCAAGGTCCACAAAGCGACCGTCGCCGCGATGCCGTTCGTCCCCCACCGCTATGTCAGAGGAGCGAAGTAATGCGCTATTTCACCGAAGATCACGAATGGGTCGATGTCGACGGCGATATCGGCACGGTCGGCATCACCGATTACGCGCAGGGCCAGCTGGGCGACATCGTGTTCGTCGATGTGCCCGAAGAGGGCAAGACCGTCACCAAGGGTGACGAGGCTGCGGTGGTCGAATCGGTCAAGGCGGCATCGGACGTCTATTCGCCGGTGTCGGGCACGGTCATCGAGGGCAATGCCGATCTCGCCGACAATCCGGGTCTGGTGAACGAGGATGCCGACGGCGAGGGCTGGTTCTTCAAGCTGACTCTGAGCGATCCGAGCGAGCTTGAAGACTTGATGGACGAGGCCAGATACGAGGCGTTCGTCGCGAAGCTGTGATTGCGGCCCGACTAGCCTTGACCGCGGCGATATCGCTGGGGGCGTGCGGGACGCCTGCGCCGCCCATGACGGTTCCCCAGGTGATCGCGCAGATCGATGGACTGAATGGCAAGACGGTTAGTGTGAGAGGCTATCTCGGTCAGTGTTCCGGCTATACTTGCGGGCTGTTCGTGGACCGTGTGGGGCATGATGCGTGGTACCGATACATGGACGCTATCAGTCGGCGCGAAAGGCCGCCCATCGATAACACACCAAGGCTCGGGATAGGAGCGGGAAAGGTGTTCGACGCCAAAGCAGCGTCACTCCAAAACAGTTTTGTGATCATCACTGGCAAGGTGACCAATATGTGCCGCGATAACGGCAGACCGGCCTGCACGGACCGTACGACCGATCTCGAACCCACCGACATCGCTCCACTGAAAGACAAATGATGCGCTACCTCCCCCTGACCCAGCCCGACCGCGAGGCGATGCTCGCCGTCATCGGCGCCAGGACGATCGACGATCTGTTCGTGGACGTGCCCGCGGTGGCACAGCTCGACGGGCCGATCCGTGACTTGCCGATGCACGCCAGCGAACTGGCGGTGGAGCGGCATATGACGAACCTCGCCAAGAAGAACCTCGCGGCGGGCGACGCGCCGTTCTTCCTCGGCTGCGGCGCGTATCGGCACCACGTGCCGGCGTCGGTCGACCACCTCATCCAGCGCGGCGAGTTCCTGACCGCCTACACGCCCTACCAGCCCGAAATCGCGCAGGGCACGCTGCAGATGCTGTTCGAGTTCCAGACGCAGGTCGCGCGGCTGCTTGGCACCGACGTTGCGAACGCGTCGATGTACGATGGCTCGACTGCGTGCTGGGAAGCGATCGGCATGGCGCGGCGTATTACGAAGCGCGGCAACGCAATCCTGTCGGCAGGGCTCCACCCGCACTACGTCTCCGTCGCCAAGACGATGGCGAAATATACCGGCGACCAATTGGCGACGTCGCTGCCCAGCCTGACCGCCGACACCGATATCGACAGCCTGATCGCGAGCATCGACGACGATACGTCGTGCGTCGTGGTGCAATATCCCGACATTCTCGGACGTATCGCCGATCTGCGCCCGCTAGCCGATGCCTGCCATGCGAAGAAGGCGCTGCTGATCGCGGTCGTGACCGAGCCGGTTGCGCTGGGCGCGCTCAAGTCGCCCGGCGAAATGGACGCCGATATCGTCGTCGGCGAGGGCCAGTCGATCGGCGTCGGGCTGCAGTTCGGCGGGCCCTATGTCGGGCTAATGGGCTGCAAGGAAAAGCACATTCGCCAGATGCCCGGGCGCTTTTGCGGCGAGACGGTCGATGCGGAGGGGAAGCGCGGCTTCGTGCTGACGCTGTCGACCCGCGAGCAGCATATCCGGCGCGAGAAGGCGACGTCGAACATCTGCACCAACTCCGGGCTGTGCGCGCTGGCCTTCTCGATCCACATGACGCTGCTGGGCGAGGCCGGATTGCGCGCGCTCGCCGCGACCAATCACGCCGGCGCGGTCGCCGCGGCCGAGCGGCTAAGCAAGGTGCCGGGGGTGGAGCTGGTCAACGACAGCTTCTTCAACGAGTTCACGCTCAAGCTGTCGAAAGAAGCACGGCCGGTCGTGCGCGACCTTGCCGACAATGGCATTCTCGCGGGCGTGTCGCTCGGGCGGCTCTATCCGGGTGCGGACGACCTCGCCAACGGGCTGGTCGTGGCGGTCACCGAAACCACCACGCAGGAGGACGTCGAAACGCTTGCCTCCGCGCTCGAGGAGGCGCTGGCATGATCCAGAC
>JBDSED010000091.1:0-29906 GCA_039920225.1 Sphingomonas sp. | reverse complement strand
TCGCCCGCCATCGCGATCACGCAATATTTCGCCGCGATCGCCGTGCGCCGCGCGTCCTTCGCGGTGCCGGTGCCGGCATCGCCCTGGAGCCACAGGTTGCGCAAATGCTCGACCGGCCCCAGCCCCGCCCCGGTCAGCGCCGTCTCGGTCTGAGGGGCATTGGCCGCCATGCGATTGGAATTGAACACCAACGTCACGCCCGACGCCGTCGCGACCCGCGACAGCTCGATCATCCCCGGCGTGGCGGCGACCGCGCCGGCGCCGGTCTTCTCCCACCGCTCCCAGCGCGACTGATCGTAAGGTCCCCCGCGCTGGCTATCATCGGCCTCGTAGCCGAGATTGAGCAAGGCTGTTTCGTCCACGTCGAGCACCACCGCGAGCGGCTTCTTGTCGCAGGTTTCGAACTTCGGAGCATCCAGCGTAGCGCCAGGCGCGAGCACGACCGAAAAGACCGACTGGCCGACGGCGCGGTCGCTCGATTTGGCGATGATCGTGTCGATCACGCCCAGATACGCCTGATAGCTCAGCGCCGCCGCTTCGCCCGAACCGTAGAGAAACTGCATCCCCGGCGGCACTTTGCCGGCGATGGGGGGCGAGGATGCCGGCGTCGCGACGCTCCCATCCGGCGGCGGCATCTCGGTCATGCCAGTCAGCACCACCACCTGGCCGTTCCGGGTCACCGCCGGTGCACGCTTCGCCGCCTCGCGTGCCGCCTTTTTTGCCCGGCGCTTCTCCGTCAGCTTGTTCTTACCGGCGATCGCCGCATAGCCGACCGGCAGCGCCGCCACGCCGATACAGCCCGACAAGGGCACGGCGCCGATCAGCAATAATGACAGCGTGCGCTTCACGCGGCGGCTCGCTCGCGCACGGTGCGGAATTCGATCTTCTTGTCGTAGGGCGCTCCAACGATCATCCGCTTGACGTAAACGCCCGGCAAATGAACCTGATCGGGGTCGAGGCTGCCGACCGGAACGATTTCCTCGACCTCGGCGACGCAGACCTTGCCGGCGGTCGCCATCGGCTGGTTGAAATTGCGCGCGGTCTTGCGGAAGATGAGGTTGCCGCTTTCGTCGGCCTTCCACCCCTTGATGATCGACAGATCCGCGCGGATGCCGCGTTCGAGGATGAAGTCCTCACCGTCGAAATTTTTCACTTCCTTACCGTCTGCGACCTGAGTGCCGACGCCGGTCTTAGTGTAGAAGCCGGGGATTCCCGCCCCGCCCGCGCGACAGCGCTCGGCGAGCGTCCCCTGCGGACAGAATTCGACCTCGAGTTCGCCGCTTAGATATTGCCGTTCGAACTCCTTGTTCTCCCCGACATAAGAAGAGATCATCTTCTTGACCTGACGCGTGCGGAGCAGCTTGCCGAGCCCCTCGCCGTCGATCCCGGCATTGTTGCTGGCGATCGTCAGGTCCTTCGTTCCGGCGTCGCGGATCGCGTCGATCAGCCGTTCGGGAATGCCGCACAGCCCAAAGCCGCCGGCACAGATCGTCATGCCGCCGAACAACAGGCCGTCAAGCGCCGATGCGGCGTCGGAATACAATTTACGGGCCATGCGAACTCCTTGGGGTGTCGGCCCGCGAATAGAAGGCGCTGCGCGACGGGGCAAGACGGCGTCCGCACTGATCCGATGCGCTAATACGTCTTGATGCATATTGGGCGGAATATGGGCCGTCGCCCGTCGCAATCGCCAAAATCCAGCCACGAACCGCGCCCAACCGGGCCTCGACCGGGGGACCACGCAAGGCCTCCCGGTTTTTTGTCACAGGAGTTTTTATGCGTTTGATCATTGCTTCGGTCTTGTTGGCCAGCGCTGCCATCGCCACGCCAGCCTTCGCCCAGGACACAGCTTCGTCCGGCAAGGAGTTTCAGGGATTCAAGGTGCTCGCGGTCGGCGGGATCGATCGCATCAACAGCGGTGGCGATGGCAAGACTGGCGTCGGCTACGGCGGCACGGTCGGATACGACCTTCAGTCGGGCAAGGGCGTGTTCGGAATAGAGGGCGAAGTAGATGGTTCGACGGCCAAGCGCTGCGCCAACGACGCCGTGACCGCCGGTGACCGTCTGTGCGCCAAGAGCGGCCGTGATTTCTATGCCGGCGCGCGGGCGGGCTACGCGGTCAGCCCCAACGCGATGATCTACGTCAAGGGCGGCTACACCAACGCCCGCACAACCGCCGACTACACGCTGGCCGGCACCACCACGAAGAGCAGCGACAATCTCGACGGCTGGCGCGCGGGCACCGGTGTCGAGGTGAATGCCGGCAAGAATCTCGTAGCCCGAGTCGAGTATCGCTACTCGAATTACCAGGGCGACGTGAGCAGCCACCAAGGCGTGGTCGGACTCGGTTTCAAGTTCTGATCGCGCATATCTGCGATCGGGAAGGCCGCGCGGGGCAACTGCGCGGCCTTTGTCCCGTGTTAGAGCTGCGTCCCGAACAGTCGCCCGATCGCGAACGTCGCCGCCATCGCCAGCGCGCCCCAGAATATTACGCGGACCGCGCCGCGCACGATGCTTGCCCCGCCAACTCTGGCGCCGATCGCGCCGGTCGCCGCCAGGAGTATCAACGTGATGACGATCACCGCCGCGACGAGCCGTTCGCCCCCGAACAGCAACGCCGCCAGCACGGGGACGACTGCGCCCGCTGCAAAGCTGGCCGCAGAGGCGAGCGCCGCCTGTACAGGCCGCGCCGACAATTGTTCGCTGATTCCGAGTTCGTCGCGCAAATGTGCGCCTAGCGCATCGTGCGCCATCAATCGGTCGGCGACCTGCAGCGACAGATCGTGATCGAGCCCGCGTTGGCGATAGATGGCGGCGAGTTCCTGCCGTTCGGCCTCCGGCTCGTCCGCCAACTCGGCCGTCTCGCGCGCGATATCGGCGCGCTCGGTGTCCGCCTGGCTGCTGACCGAAACATATTCGCCCGCCGCCATCGACATCGCGCCCGCGACCAGCCCGGCGACGCCAGTCAACAAGACCGACGCCTGGCTAGCATTCGCGGCCGCCACGCCGACGATCAGGCTCGCAGTCGACAGAATGCCGTCGTTGGCCCCTAGCACCGCAGCGCGCAGCCATCCGACGCGCTGTACGAGATGGCCTTCATGATGTCGCCGGATCGCCATGGCCTCGACGCTAGAGCGTTCCTGCGGCGAGGCCCAGCGTGTTCTCCAGGTCAGCCAATGCCTGCTTGCCGCTGGTCACCTTGATCGCCGCCATGCCAAGCGCGGCGGCGGGTTTGCAGTTGACGCCGAGGTCGTCGAGATAGACGCACTGCTCCGGCGCCACGCCCAGCGCCTCGCACGCCATGCGGTAGATCGCGGGATCGGGCTTGCGGATACCGACCTTGGAGCTTTCGATTACGCAATCGAATCGCGCCAGGATCGCCGCAATCGCCGCTGCTTTCTCGGTGGTGCGCCCCATCCCCGCGCCGCTGCCGGTCGGCACGTTGTTGGTGATGCAGCCGATCCGGTAACCGTTGGCCTTGAGCCAATCGATCGCCGCGACCATCCGCGGCCGGATGTCGCCGGCGAGCACGGCCAGCACGTCCTCACCGCGTAGCTCATGTCCGAGCGTCTTCGCCTCGGCGGCGAAGATAGCATCGAACGTCGCGGCGTCGATCTCGGCGCGCTCGAACCGCGCCCAGGCGTTGCCGTCTCGCTCCAGCGCGTTGACCCGCCGGATGAAGTCGCGCGGAAGCCCGTGTTCTTCCTCGAGCCGGTTGAACGCCTCGAACGGCGACGACGTGATGACGCCGCCGAAATCGAAAATGACGGTGTCGCGCGTCACGGCTCGATCAGCACCCCGACACGTGGATCCACCGCACCGGCGACGGCATCGCGATACGCCGCCAATGCCGCCTTCCCGCCCGCGCGCTTGTCGAGGCCGGTCAGCCTCCGCGCATCGGCGATGAAGCCCAGCCACGCCATTTCGGCGCGTTGCCGGAACTCGGCGGCACCCCACTCCGCCGTGCGCTTCTGCATTCGTCCCGGCGCGAAGAACCCGACCGGCTTCGGCCCCGGCAACGGCGCAGCCCCGCGCTCGGCATCCCAATGCGTGATCCCCACGATCAGGTCGATCGCGAGGCGGTCGCCGAAATGATCGTGAACCGCGCGCGTCGCCGCCGGGTTGCCGGCGAAATCGACCATCGCGACCGTTCCATCGACGCCGATGCGCGCGACTTCGTCGTAGTCGACCACCTCGTCATACAATCCGGTGTCGCGGGTGAAATCGGCGCTGCGGGCGGAGGCCAGTCCGATCAGCACGATGTCGTCGTGTCGCGCCTTCATCGCATGCGCGAACCCGATCGCGGTCTTGCTCGACGCGCCGCTGACGATCACGGTTTCCGCGCCATAATCGCGCTCGTCCTCGAATTGATCGGCGATCAGCCAGCCGGTCAGGAACAGCGGCCGATAGATCGGCCACCAATCGTGATCCTCGTCGCGATGATCGGCCAGCGCCTTGATCCGCGTATAGCTGTTATACGCGCCGGGTAGGCTGGCGCGGCGCGGCGACCCCTCGGTGAAGCCGGTGCCGCGAACGCCGCTGGGCATGAGTACCGCGTGGCTCGCCAGCGGCCAATAGCCGTAGAATGTATCGCCGACCGCGACCCCCTCGACCGTTGATAGAGTGACCGTGGCGAACCCCCACACCGGCAAGCGTCCGGGTTCGTCCCGCTCGCCGAAGAAATCCCAATAGCCCGCGTCTGGGCCAAGAAATGGCGTCTTTGGCCCCAGAGCGGCATAGGTGATGTTGTTCGCGGTCAATGCGACCAGATCGACCGCGAACTCTGCCTCACCGGGCGAGAGGTCGCGAGAAGGCAGGTCGGCCAATGCGGCCTCGGCGATACGGTCGCGCTCGATCGCGATCTGCCAGCGGTCCATCCAGTTTCCCCTCAGGCGTTGTATTGGAGCTTCAAGCCGGGACGCGGCCAACGAAACTTCGCCAGCCGCCCACTGCCGGACAAGCAGATATAGGCGTCCATCATGTCCGCCCCGCCCCAACAGATGTTGGTGGTGAAGATGTCGTCGGTCGGCACGAACTCGACCAGTTCCCCGGTGGGGGAAATCACGCTGATCCCGCATTCGCCGATCGTCGCGACGCAGATGTTGCCACCTGCCTCGACGCCGAGCGAATCGAAGAATTTGTAGCCGGCGGGGCGGTAGAGCGGGATGCCGGGGCCGCCCGGTCCCGCGGTGCCGTCGACCTGGCCCGGCGCGATCACGTTGAACGCCATCAGCCGGCACGTGTAGGTCTCCGCCGCGTAGAGCCGCTTGCCGTCGGGCGAGAGGCCGACGCCGTTGGGGTTCTCGCTCGGGAAGATCACTTCCTCAAGATGGCTGCCGTCGGCCTTCCCGTAGAAGATGCCGACAACGTCGCGCTCGCGCGCGCGCGTCTTGCCGTGATCGGTGACCCAGAAGCCGCCCGCATCGTCGAACACGCTGTCGTTCGGCCCACGCAGCACGCAGCCGAAGTCGCCGTCCTTGTAGAGGACTTCCACCGCACCGGTCGCGATATCGATGCGCTCGATCCGCCCACCCGAATAATCGTCGGCCTGACCGTGCGGCGCGAGAAAGCCGTTGGTTTCGACGTAGTTGAAGCCGCCATTGTTGCAGCAATAAAGCTTGCCGTCGGGGCCGATCGCGAGGCCGTTGGGGCCGCCGCCGGGCTCGGCGACGATCTCCTTCGAACCGTCCGGTTGCACCCGTGTGATCCGCCCCGCGGCGATCTCGACCAGGATCACGCTGCCGTCCGCCATTGCCACCGGGCCTTCCGGAAAGCGCAGGCCCGTCGCCACGATCTCCAGTTCCGCCATCATCCTCTCCCGTCCGTCGGCCATACCCGATCTTCGAACCTTATTGCGTGGCGCGTGGGTAAAGGAAAGGGGCCACCTGATACCAGGCAGCCCCTTCTCGTCAGCCGGATGACGGCGTCGAGCGGATAGCGACTAAATGTCGTCGCCGAGCGCGCCCTTCACCTTGCCGATGAGTTGTTCGCCTTTGCCCTTGCCTTCCTGGGCAACCCCTTCGTCGTGCAGGCTGGCGTCGCCTCGATGGCCGCCGAGCGCCTGCTTGGCCTTACCGATCGCTTCGTCGACATCGCCTTTGACCTTGTCGGTGAGTTCACCCATCGAACCGCTCCTCTGTCCGCTGGCGCGGACGGTCGTCCGCGCGGTTAAGTCGTGAGAACAGAACGATTGCCGAGGTGTGCGGTTCCTATGGGAAGACGCGTTTGAGGAACGCGAGCACCGCGGTCCAGTTCTCATCCGCACCCCCGGGATTTTTGGTCGCGTTGAGCGTCGACGAGCCGTGGACGCCAGTGCGGGGTATGTACTGCTGACGGTCGGTGGCCGGCGTCGCCGAGACGATCGCCTTGGCTTCGGCTACCTCCTCCATCGTGTCGGCGGAGGTGATGAACACCGGAACGCTGACCTTGGCCGCCGCCACCTCGACCATCTTCTTATCGTCGAAATATTCGCCGGGCGAGAAGGCGACGACCGCCTTGACGCTATCTTTGGCGTCTGCCGCATTGGCGAGCATGAAGACGAGGCTTGCCGAATAGCTCGATCCCCACAAGACGATCGGCACCCCCTTGGCTTTGCCCCAGGCGAGCGCGGCTTCGAGATCGGGTAGCGCGCCGAGATAGTCGCTTTTGTCCTGGACGGCCGCCATCGTCCGATTGGCGCCGTACAGATTGCCGCCGACCCGCTGATCGATGGCGAGCGCAGCAAAGCCTTCGCGCTGGAGCCGCGGCGCGATGTCGGCATATTCGCCGCTCGACGACCCCGCCTGATGGAACAAGAGGATGAGAGCCCTGGGCGCGGCCACCGGATAGTAGGTGCCAAAAACCGTAACGCCGTCGGGTGCCTTTAGCTCGACCGGTTGCGGCGCCTGCGCCTTCGCCGTTTCGCTCGCGTTGGCCAGCGCTTGCTGGTTGTCGACCTTCGGCCCGCCCTGGCATGCCGCCAGCAACGACGCGCCGGCCAAGATCAACAACCGCATGAGTATTCCCTTCAGATCAGGCCTGCCAAGGGGCTGGACGGGTCGGCGTAGCGCCTAAGCCCCATCCGACCCGCGAGATATGCCAAACGCCCGCTTTCGACGCCAAGTTTCATCGCGCGCGCCATCACGATCGGATCCTTCGCCTCGGCGATTGCCGTGTTCATCAGCACGCCGTCGCAGCCCAGCTCCATCGCCACGGCGGCGTCGGACGCCGTGCCGACTCCTGCGTCGACCAGCACCGGCACGTTCGCGCCCTCGACGATCAGCCGGATCGTCACGCGGTTCTGGATGCCCAGGCCCGAGCCGATCGGCGCGCCCAGCGGCATGATCGCGACCGCGCCGGCCTCTTCCAACTGTTTCGCTGCGATCGGATCGTCGACGCAATAGACCATCGGCTTGAAACCCTCTTTGACCAGAATTTCCGTGGCTTTCAGCGTTTCCCTCATATCGGGATAGAGCGTCCGCGCCTCGCCCAGCACCTCGAGCTTGACCAAATCCCACCCCCCCGCCTCGCGCGCCAGGCGCAACGTGCGCACCGCGCTATCGGCGTCGAAACACCCGGCGGTATTGGGGAGGTAGGTGATCTTCTTCGGGTCGATGAAATCGGTCAGCATCGGCGCCTTGGGGTCGCTGACGTTGACGCGGCGTACGGCGACCGTGACGATCTCCGCTCCCGACGCTTCCACCGCGGCGGCGTTTTGCGCGAAATCCTTATATTTGCCGGTTCCCACGATGAGCCGTGAGTGGAACGTCTTGCCCGCGACGGTCCAGCTATCGTCGGCGATGACAGGGGTGGCAATATTCATGGGAGGTCAGCCCTTAGGTAAAGTCGTGAATCAGCGCGTCGGCTTCCTAGAAGCTTTGCGGCGCGGTGTCGCGGGCTTGCGCCTTCTCTTTTCGGGCGCTGCATCGGAGCGCTGATCCTGCAGACGAAGCGGGCCGTGCAGCCGACTGAACAGCTCGGTTCGCACACGCGTGAGGATCGACCAGGCTCGCATCCATTTTGCCGATTTGATCCGTTGCGATCGACGGTCGAGCAGGAAGCCGGCCCAAATGATAGCGATCGCGCCGAGAACGCCAATGACGATCAACGCAATGTCGGCGGCATCCATGCCTTCACCCGCCGCCGACGAAATGGACGATCTCCAGTTCGTCGCCGTCTTCGATCATCACCTGCGCCAGAGTCGATCGTGGCACGATCTCCAGGTTGCGCTCCACCGCCACCTTCTCGGGCACGAGGCCCAGTTCTTCGGCGAGTTGCGCGATGCTGATGCCGGCAGCGACGCGGCGATGCTCGCCATTGACGCGGATCGAGACGGTGCCGTCGGTGTGCATGGTATTCATCGCAATTAGCGATATAGGGACGCGAGCATCAGCGCTACACCTGAAAGGCTCGGCGTGACCGAAACGATCCTGGTCCTCAACGGCCCCAATCTCAACATGCTCGGCACGCGCGAGCCGGAGATATACGGCGCCGACACGCTCGACGATATCGCCGGGCGGCTGACCGAGCGCGGCAAGGAACTGGGGTTCACGATCGACGTCCGGCAATCGAACCATGAGGGGCACCTGGTCGACTGGCTGCAGGAATCGCAAGGGTGGGGCGTGAAAGCGATCCTGCTCAACGCCGGTGCGCTGACGCATACCTCGGTCGCGCTCTACGACGCGATCAAGGCGATTTCGGTTCCCGTGATCGAGGTGCATCTGTCGAACCCATTGGCGCGCGAAGCCTTCCGCCACGCAAGCTTCGTCGGTCGTGCCGCACGCGGAACCATTTCCGGGTTCGGCGCGATGTCGTATATGCTCGCGCTTGAAGCCGCCGCCAGTCTCTGACAGACGGCTCGCCCCATCCAAAAGGGGCAGATAAGAAGGGTTGCATGGCAGACGAGAATAACGGGGCAATGCGGATAGACGTCGAACTGGTGCGCCAGCTTGCGGCGTTGCTCGATGACACAAACCTCACCGAGATCGAAGTTGAAGACGCCGACCGCAAGGTGCGAGTCGCGCGCAAGGCGGCCCCGGTCGCGGCGCCGGTCCAATACGCACCCGCCCCTCCCGCGGTGCCAATTGCGACACCCGCCGCCGCAGCGCCCGCCGCAGAGGCCGCGCCGGTCGCAAACGCAGCCAACGCGGTCAAGTCGCCGATGGTGGGGACCGCCTATCTATCGCCCAATCCGGAGGCCAAGGCCTTCATCGCGGTGGGGCAGAAAGTCGCGGCGGGCGACACCCTGCTGATCATCGAGGCGATGAAGGTGATGAACCCGATCATCGCGCCATCCGCCGGCACCGTCACCGCGATCCTGATCGAGACCGGCCAGCCGGTGGAATTCGACCAGCCGCTCGTCGTCGTCGAGTAATCGCCTTGCCTGAAATCAAGAAATTACTGATCGCCAACCGCGGCGAGATCGCGCTGCGCATCCACCGCGCGTGCCACGAAATGGGGATCAAGACGGTCGCGGTCCATTCGACCGCCGACAGCGACGCGATGCACGTTCGGCTCGCCGACGAAGCGATCTGTATCGGCCCGCCCCCGGCAACCGAATCCTATCTCAACATCCCGCGCATCATTTCGGCGGCCGAGATCAGTCATGCCGACGCGATCCATCCCGGCTACGGCTTCCTGAGCGAGAACGTCCGCTTCGCCGAAATCATCGAAGCGCACGGCATCATCTTCGTCGGCCCCAAGCCCGAACATATCCGCACGATGGGCGACAAGATCGAAGCGAAGCGCACCGCGGGCGCGCTCGGCCTGCCACTCGTCCCCGGATCGGACGGCGCGATCAGCGACGTCGATGAGGCCAAGGCGATCGCGGCGAAGGCCGGCTATCCGGTGATCATCAAGGCCGCATCGGGCGGCGGCGGGCGCGGCATGAAGGTCGTTTACGACGCCGACGACCTCGAAGCGCAAATGCTTCAGGCCGGCAGCGAGGCGAAGGCCGCGTTCAGCGACGCCACGGTCTATCTCGAAAAGTATCTTGGTAATCCGCGCCATATCGAGTTCCAAGTGTTCGGCGACGGCAACGGCAATGCGATCCACCTCGGCGAACGCGACTGCTCGCTCCAGCGCCGCCACCAGAAGGTGCTCGAGGAAGCGCCCTCTCCCGTCATCACGCCAGAGGAACGCGCGCGGATGGGCGGGATCGTCGCCAAGGCGATGGCCGACATGAGCTATCGCGGCGCGGGAACGATCGAATTCCTGTGGGAAGACGGCGAATTCTACTTCATCGAGATGAACACCCGGCTCCAGGTCGAGCATCCGGTGACCGAAGCGATCACCGGCCTCGACCTCGTCCGCGAACAAATCCGCATCGCCGAGGGGCATCCGCTGACCTTGCGGCAGCAGGACGTCCAGTTCCGCGGCCACGCGATAGAATGCCGCATCAACGCCGAGGACCCGCGCACCTTTTCCCCCTCGCCCGGTCTGGTGAAGCAGTATCACGCCCCCGGCGGGATGAACGTGCGGGTCGATAGCGGGCTCTACGCCGGCTATCGCGTGCCGCCCTATTACGACTCGATGATCGCCAAGCTGATCGTCTACGGCACGACGCGCGCCGGCGCGATCCGCCGCCTGCGCCGCGCGCTCGAGGAATTCGTGATCGAGGGCATGAAGACCACCATCCCGCTCCACCGCGCGCTGATTGAGGATCCGGAGTTTCTCGAAGGGCAATACACGATCAAATGGCTTGAGGAGTGGCTGGCGAAGCAGGAGGCGACGGACGCCGCCGAATAGGCTCTGAGGGGGGCAAGAAGATGTTCATCGGTCACTACGCGCCCGCGTTCGTCGCGGCGGTGTCGCCCAAATCGCCCAGCTCGCGACTGGGCCTCGGCGCGCTGTTCGTCGCCGCGCAGCTGGTCGACATCGCGTTCTTCATGTTCCTGATCCTCGGCGTCGAGCATATGCGGCTGCTGCCGTACGCGACCGTGATGAACGCGATGGACTTGTACGACATGCCGTGGACGCACAGCCTGATCGGCGCGATCGGCTGGGGTGCGGCATTTGCCGTCGCGATCAAGCTGATGCGCGGCAGTTGGACCGCCGGTGCGATCGGCGGCGCGGTGGTGGTGTCGCACTGGCTGATCGATTTGCTCGTGCATCGCCCAGATCTAACGCTCGCGGGCAGCCCGCCCAAGCTGGGGTTAGGGCTGTGGAACCATCCCGCCATCGAAATCCCGCTCGAACTGGCCATCGCATTTGGCGGGCTGGCCTTTTACATGAGCCGCACCCGCGCGATCAGCACCGCAGGCCGATGGTCGCCCTGTGCGCTTGCGCTGGGCATGGCGGCGCTTCAGGCGATCAATTGGGCAGACAAGCAACCTGCCACAGCGACCCCGGCCCCGCCCGCGACCGGTTGGCTCGGGCTGTTCGCCTATGGGGCGCTCGCGGGCCTCGCCTGGTGGGTGGCGCGGATGCGAACCCCACTCCGTTCGCCCTGAGCTTGTCGAAGGGCTGCTTTTTCTTCTAACGTTCAAGAAATACAGGGCTTCGACAAGCTCAGCCCGACCGGGGAATATAAGATGAGCCTGGCGACCGAACTGAAGGGGCTCAACCGCAAGCAGGTCCATTCGATCTGGGCGAGCTATCTCGGCTGGACGCTCGATGCGTTCGATTTCTTCCTGCTCGTGTTCATGCTGTCGGCGATCGCCAAGGAATATGGCACCGACGTGAAGACGGTGGCGGAGGCGACCTTCCTGACGCTGGCCGCGCGGCCGTTCGGCGCGTTCGCGTTCGGCTGGCTGGCCGACCGATACGGGCGGCGGCCGATCATGATGGTCGTTATCCTGCTGTTCTCGGGCTTCTCGTTCCTCTCCGCCTTCGCCTGGGACCTTGCCAGTCTGTTCGTGATCCGCACCCTGTTCGGATTCTGCATGGGGGGCGAATGGGGCATCGGCGCGAGCCTGGTGATGGAATCGATCCCGGCTAAGCTGCGCGGACCGGTGTCGGGGCTGCTCCAGTCGGGCTATCCGAGCGGATACTTCCTCGCCAGCCTGGTCTATTTCCTGCTGTTCGACGCGATCGGGTGGCGCGGCATGTTCATGGTCGGGATCGCGCCGGCGATCCTCGTCTTCCTGATCCGCATGCACGTCGATGAAAGTCCGGCGTTCGAGGCGCGGCGCGACAAGCCGAAGGTCAATCCGTTCGCGGTCATCGCGAGCAACTGGAAGATCGCGCTCTACCTCGTGATCCTCATGACCGCGTTCAACTTCTTCAGCCACGGCACGCAGGACCTTTACCCGACGTTCCTCAAGGAACAGCATCACTTCGACACTAAGACCGTCGGACTGCTGGCGATGATCGGCAATGTCGGCGCGATCGTCGGCGGGATCAGCTTCGGCATCTGGTCCGAATCGATCGGCCGCAAGCGCGCGATCGTTATCGCGGCGCTGCTTGCCCTACCCGTGATCCCGCTGTGGGCGTTCAGCTCGACGCCCGTCATGCTCGCGACGGGCGCGTTTCTGATCCAGGTCGCTGTGCAGGGCGCATGGGGGATCGTGCCGGTCCATCTCAACGAGCTGTCTCCCGCCCTTGTGCGCGGGATGTTCCCCGGCTTCGCGTATCAGCTCGGCAATCTGATCGCCTCGCGCAACGCGCCGATCCAGGCCCGAATTGCAGAGGCCAACGGCGGAAATTACGGGTTAGCGCTCGCCATCGTCGCCGGGGCCGCGGTGGTCGTGCTGGTGACCTGGACATTGCTGGGCCCCGAGCGGCGCGACATCGACTTCGTTGCGGAGGCGCAGACATGAAAGCGACGATCTGGCACAATCCGCGCTGCTCCAAATCGCGCGAGGCGCTGGCTATCCTGCGTGAAGCGGGCGCCGATATCGAGGTGGTCGATTATCTCAAGGATCCGCCAGGCCGCGACCGACTCGCCGCGCTCTATGCCCGGGCCGGCCTGACTCCGCGCGAAGGGCTGAGGACGGGCGAGGACGCCGCCAAACCGCTCAAGGGCGCGAGCGACGATGCGATCCTCGACGCGATGATCGCCGACCCCATCCTGATCGAACGCCCGCTGGTCGAAACCGCCAAGGGCGTCGTGTTGGGTCGCCCGCCGGAAAAGGTGCGCGAGATCCTCGAGCCGATCAGCGCCGGTCCCGCGGTGCGCCGGGTCCGGAGCTGATCGGCCCCGGACCCATGCGGCTCAGTTGGTCTTGGTCGTCACCGTCGTAGTCGTGTTGGCTGCTGGAGCCGGGGCCTTGCGAACCACCGTCCGCTTGACCACGCGCCTGGCAGGCGCGCGTTTCACCACGGTGCGCGTTACCGGCGCGGGGGTGGTGGTCGAAGTCGTCACGGTCGTTTCGGTCGGTGTCGGCGGCGCGGGCGCCGCGATGATCACCGGTGCGGGCGGTGGCGCGTTGCGGGCGGCATTAGCGTCGGCCTCCGCAGCGCGAGCACGCGCTTCGGCGTCGCTGGCGGCACGAGCGGCGTCGGCCGCTTGAGCGTCGGCCGCTGCCTTATCAGCGACCGCCTTATCGGCCGTGGCACGCTGGGTCTCGTTGAGTGCGAGATCGGCGAGGCGCGACGCGTCCTGCGCGTCTGCGATCGCCTTGTCCTTGCGGCTCGCCTTCAGGTCGTCCTCGGCAGCGCGTAGCGCAGCCTGTGCGTCGGTCAACGTGCGCGGCGCGACGCCGCCGGTGCCGGCACGCGCGGCGGCATCGACCTTGCCCCGCGCCTCGGCGACCGCGGCCCGGGCGCGATCCATCTTGCCGTCGGCCATTGCCGACGTGGATGCAAACATCAGGCCTAGCGCCGAGGCGCAGGCCATCAAGCTGGTGGAACGCATGTTACTTCTCCTGAAATGGAACGGCCGCATAACGATTGCCCTGCGGGTGAAGTTCCCAATCAGCGCCGCCGCGGTGCGGTGTCCTCGAAGTTCCACGTGTGGTTCTCGACGATCCACGACTTGAACGGTTCGCGGTCCTCGTCGAGCGCGGGGCGATAGCGGAACTTGCGCTCGATCAGGTCGCAGGTCAGCCGGTCGAGCGCGGGATTGCCGCTCGACCGCGTGATACGGCAGTCGGTGACGCGCCCGTCCTCCTGAACGGCGTATTTGACGCCGACGGTCAGGTCGATCCCCGCCTGCGCCGCATAAGCGAGGTCGTCGGGCAGGTCGCCCGACTTGATTCGTCCCCCGACCCAACGCGGCGGCGTGTCTCGCCCTTCCCCGCTGCCGTCGCCATCGCCGGCTCCGCCGCTGCCGAAGCCGTTGCCCTGACCGCCCGCGCCGAATCCGGGTCCTGGCACGGGCGCCGCGCCCTGGCTCGATTGCACGCCGGTGTTGGCGATCGGCGCCGCCGCGATCAACTGCGGTGGGGGCGGAATTACGGGTTTAGGCGCAACGACCTCGGTGGCGGTCGAGCGGAGGTTTGCCGGCGAGGCCGCGCCCTCCCTGGAGCTGTTTCGTTTAGGCTGCGGTGGCGGCGGAGTCGGCGCCGGCTGGTCCGGTGCGAGCGCGAATGACGCGATCTTGTCGCGCAGAACGGGTGAATTGCTCACCGCCAGCCCCGCAACGAGCACCCAGAGTAGTGCGCCTTGCACTACGAGCGCGCCGACCGCACCCTTCCACCGCTCCGTATTGCCCAGATAGCCTTCCATACCGCGAGTAACGCACAACCTGCCTTAACGGGAGCTTGAGAGGTGACGTTTGACGCCTGCCCCGCTAAGGGCGCGAGGCATGAGCGCCATCACCCCGCAGATCGTCGCCGAACACGGCCTGTCCCCCGAGGAATATGATCGCGTCCTGCACGCGATGGGGCGCGAGCCGAACCTGACCGAGCTCGGTATCTTTTCGGTCATGTGGTCCGAACATTGCTCCTACAAATCCTCGCGTATCCATCTGAAAAAGCTGCCGACGACCGCGCCGTGGGTGATCTGCGGGCCGGGCGAGAATGCCGGGGTGATCGACATCGGTGACGGTCAGGCGGCGATCTTCAAGATGGAGTCGCACAACCACCCGTCCTACATCGAACCCTATCAGGGGGCGGCAACCGGAGTCGGCGGCATCCTGCGCGATGTGTTCACGATGGGCGCGCGGCCGATCGCTAACCTCAATGCCCTGCGCTTCGGATCGCCCGATCATCCCAAGATGCGGCACCTGATCGCGGGAGTCGTCCACGGCATCGGCGGCTATGGCAATTGCGTCGGCGTGCCGACGGTCGGTGGCGAGGTCAACTTCCACCCCGCCTATGACGGCAACATTCTGGTCAACGCGATGACCGTGGGCGTCGCGCAGACCGACAAGATATTCTATTCGGCGGCGTCCGGTATCGGCAATTCGATCGTCTATGTGGGCTCCAAGACCGGTCGCGACGGCATTCACGGCGCGACCATGGCTAGCGCGGACTTCGGCAAGGATAGCGACGAAAAGCGCCCCACCGTGCAGGTCGGCGACCCGTTTACCGAGAAATTGCTGATCGAGGCGTGCCTCGAACTGATGGCGTCCGATGCGATCGTCGCGATCCAGGATATGGGCGCGGCGGGCCTTACCTCGTCGTCGGTCGAGATGGCGTCGAAGGGCGGCGTCGGGATCGAGCTGATCATGGACGACGTGCCGCAGCGCGAAACTGGCATGACGCCCTATGAGATGATGCTGTCGGAGAGCCAGGAGCGGATGCTCATGGTGCTCAAGCCAGGCCGCGAAGCGTTCGCCGAAGCGATTTTCCGCAAGTGGGAGCTGGATTTCGCGGTCATCGGAACGGTAACAGATACCGGCCGCATGATATTGAGATGGAAGGGCGAGGTCGTCGCCGACATCCCGCTCGCCCCGCTCGCCGACGAGGCGCCGCTCTACGACCGGCCGCACGTCCCGACACCAAAGCCTGCCGAGTTGAACGATCTGCCTGAGACGACCGATCTCGCCGCCGATCTGATCAAGCTCATGGGCTCGCCGGACATCGCAAGCCGCCGCTGGATCTGGGAGCAATACGATTCGCAAGTCGGTGCCGATACCGTCCAGCGCCCCGGCGGCGACGCCGCGGTGGTGCGGGTGCACGGGATGCAAAAAGGCCTGGCGATCACCACCGACTGCACGCCGCGCTATTGCTTCGCCAATCCCGTCGAGGGCGGAAAGCAAGCGGTTGCAGAGGCTTGGCGTAATCTTTCGGCAGTCGGTGCGAAACCGCTCGCGGTCACCAACTGCCTCAACTT
Source organism: Sphingomonas sp. (assembly GCA_039920225.1). Taxonomy (GTDB): domain Bacteria; phylum Pseudomonadota; class Alphaproteobacteria; order Sphingomonadales; family Sphingomonadaceae; genus Sphingomonas. Next base: position 13,769 of record JBDSED010000091.1, on the reverse strand, counting down.
CGCCAACCCGCAACGCCCCGAGATCATGGGCCAGATCGTCGGCTGCCTGGAGGGCATGAGCGAGGCGTGCATCGCGCTCGACTTCCCGATCGTGTCCGGCAACGTATCGCTCTACAACGAAAGCAAGGCGACCGGCGGGGGATCCGCAATTCTGCCGACGCCCGCGATCGGCGGCGTCGGGCTGCTCGACGACTGGTCCAAATCCGCGACCATCGGCTTCAAGCAACTCGGTGAGGCGATCTTCGCGGTCGGCGAGCGCGGTGGGCATCTCGGCCAGTCGATCTGGCTGCGCGAGTTGCATGGCCGCGAGGAAGGCCCCCCGCCCCCCGTCGATCTGCGCGCCGAACGCCGCACGGGTGATTTCATCCGCGCCGCGATCACCAAGGGTGCGGTCAGCGCATGCCACGACGTGTCCGACGGCGGCATGGCCGTGACGCTCGCCGAAATGGCGCTGGCGTCCGGCATCGGCGCGATGATCAACGAAGCGCAGCCGTTCGGCATCGCGGAATCGTTCTTCGGCGAAGATCAGGGGCTGTATCTTGTAACGGTCCCCGACGACTACCTCGCTGGATTCCTCGCCGACGCCGCCCAAGCGGACGTCCCCGCCGACCCGATCGGTCGCACCATCAAGGACCGGCTTATCTTCGAGCTCGACGAAGGCGACTGGTGCGTCAGCCTGGCCGACCTGCGTGTCGCCCACGAAGGGTTCTTCCCAGCGCTGATGGGCGACACGATCGCCTGAATTCGTCGCCGTGGCCAGGGTCCCGGGAAACACTGTCCTACACGTCGTACGCTATGATACGTTGCCGACGATGCAGCCATGGCCCCTACCCTTCCCGTATTGGGTCGCGGTCTTGCGCTGACACACGCAACGGGGTGTGTCTTTCGTGACTTTCGCAGGAGGGGCGTCTTTGCAGCATCTTCGGCGACTTTCGGAAGCGTCGACGCGACTGCGTTGGCCCTGGTCCACATAAGCAATGGTAGACAATACGGGGTTCAAGGAGGGAACAGTGGGGCAATCGGTTTCGCACCGGATCGTTGCGGCGACGTTGGTCGCGGGCACGCTCGATATCCTGTCGGCGGTCGTCTATACTTGGACCGCAGGCGGGACGTCAGCAGCGATGCTGCGCTCGGTTGCCGGTGCAATCTGGCCTGCCGCGAAGCAAGCTGGACTAACAGGTAGCGCCGCCGGGCTGGGACTTCATTTCGCGATCATGGCCGTCATGGCAGCGTTCTTCGTGTTCGCCGCGGATCGCCTGCCGGTGCTCAAGGCGCGCTGGGTGATTGCCGGGATCGCTTATGGCATTGGATTGTGGGCGGTGATGAACCTGATCGTCCTGCCGCTGCGCTTCGGTTTCCACCCGTTCAAGCCGCTCGGGCTCGCCGAGCAATTCTTCAGCCATATCGTCCTCGTGGGACTGCCGATCGCCTGGTTCGCGCGACGGTGAGCCAAGCCGCCGGCCAGCGCCTACGCACCCTCGACGCGGTGCGCGGGTTTGCGGTGATGGGAATCCTGCTGCTCAACATCAACGGGCTGGCGATGCCCGATTATGCCGAGGTCGATCCGAGCTTCTATGGCGGCGCGGACGGCGCGAACTGGTGGACCTGGGCGATCGCCTACGTCGTCGGCGACGGCAAGATGCGCGGGTTGTTCACGATGATGTTCGGCGCGTCGACCGTGCTGATCGCCGACCGCGCGTTCGTCAACGAACAGAGCCCGGCACGCGTCCATTATACCCGCATGGCGACCCTGTTCGTGTTCGGGATGCTCCACGCCTACCTGATCTGGGCGGGCGATATCCTGGTGCTCTATTCGCTGGTCGGGGCGGTGGCGTATTTCGGCTGGCGCGCGAAGCCACGCGTGCTGCTGATGATCGGCATGGGGCTGCTCGCGTACAAAGCCGGCGACGGGCTGTTCGCGTGGCACCACCTGGAGACCGGGCGAATCGCCGCCGCGGCGGGCAAGGGCAATGCGGTAGCCGCCGCCGACTGGCGCGCGTTTGCGAAAGCCAGCGCGGTCGATCCCAACGGTGCGGCGAAGGAGGTCGCGGCCTATCGCGGCAGCTATGCCGAGGCGCTCACGTCACGCATGCGGACCGCGATCTTCTTCCAGACGGTGATCAACCGGATCGCGTTCGTCGACACGCTCGGGCTGATGCTGATCGGCATGGCGCTGTTCCGCCGGGGGTTCTTCTCGGGCGAATGGTCGCGGCGGCGTTACTGGATCGCTGCGGGCGCGGTGCCGATGCTGTGGACGACCTATGTCCCGCTCGTCGCGTGGCTCAGCGACACGCGGTGGATGCCGCTGACGATGGTCGCGACCGAGTCGATTCAGCTTACGCTGCTCCGCCCCTTCCTCAGCCTCGGATACGCCGCCGCGATCATCCTGTTTGTGCAGTCCGACCGCGCCGTATGGCTGGCCGATCGCCTCGCCGCTACCGGCCGCATGGCGTTTTCCAATTACCTAGGCGCAAGCATCGTCTTGACGCTATTCTTCAACGGCAACGGGCTCGGTTGGTATGGCTATCTGCAGCGCTGGCAATGCCTAATCGTCGTCGCGGCCGTCTGGGTGCTCATGCTGGCCTGGTCGAAGCCGTGGCTAGAGCGATTTGCCTATGGTCCGTTCGAGTGGCTGTGGCGCAGCGCTGCGCGCGGCAAGCTCCAACGCTTCCGCGGCTTACCGTCAGTTGCAAACGCCTCGCAATAGTCTTGCGAATCACTCTCACTAACGCTAACGCGATCGTAACGGGCGAGAGGGATAGTCGTTCTGATGATGGTGTGCGTGTGTAATGCGATCCGTGAGCGCGAAGTGCGCGAAGCCGCGCGTAATGGGTCGATGACCGCGTGCCAGGCATATAGGTCGCTGGGCCGTCAGCCCAAATGCGGCCAATGCGTCCCGTTCGCGCGGTCGATTATCGACGACGAACGCGCTGTTGCGTAGCGTTCGCAGCCGCGACAACCCGCAGAAATCCGCCATTTTTTAGCTGTTTCGCGGCCGCCATCCGCGCTATCATGCTCTCTCAATTCGCAAAGGGGCGCACGCCATGATGGGCGATCCGCAGGTAATCGAATTCCTCAACACGGCGCTCAAGAACGAGCTGACCGCGATCAACCAATATTGGCTGCACTATCGCCTGTTCGATCATTGGGGCCTCAAGAAGCTCGCCGCGTTCGAGCGGCAAGAATCGATCGACGAGATGAAGCATGCCGACTGGCTGTCGGAGCGCATCCTGTTCCTCGACGGGCTGCCCAATTTCCAGTTACTCGGCCGGTTGCGGATTGGCGAGACGGTCGAGGAAGTGCTCAAGGCCGATCTCGACCTCGAGATGGAAGCGCTGCCGCTGCTCCGCGACGCGATCGAGCATTGCGAGAAGGTCCGCGACTATGTCAGCCGCGACTTGTTCCGCCGCATCCTCGACAGCGAGGAAGAGCATGTCGATACGCTCGAACGCCAGTTCGAGATGATCGAGCGGATGGGGCTGGAGAATTACGTCCAGTTGAACGCGAAGGCGGAGCAGGACGGGGAATAACCCGATATTGCGAGCGTAGCGAAGCAATCAACGGCGTAGCGTGCGACGTGGATTGCTTCGCTACGCTCGCAATGGCGGTATTTTTATACGAAAGTCAGCCCGCGCGACGTCCGAATTGCGGGCGGCGCTCGACCAGTGGATTAGCCTCGCGTTCCAGCATCGTTAGCGTCGCTTCGAAACAAGGGCGCAATTTTACGACATGCTCCAGCGCCTGATCGGGCGCGTCGCGAGTCTCGACGCACTGGCGTGCGATATGCTCGATCGATTCGGCCAGCATCGACAGCGGCTCGGCCCCGAACTGGCGCGACTCGCCCTTCAGCGTGTGCGCCGGGAGCACCAGCGCCGCGGCGTTGCCGCTGCGCATCGCGTCCTCGATCTGCCCGACCGACTTGATGCCGTCCTCACGGAAATAGCCGAGGATGCGTACAAAGCCTGCGCCAAGCTCGCTTCGCGCCGCCTGAAACGCGGTCCAATCGACCAGTTGGTCACCGCCCATCGTCACCATCAACCTCCACCGGCGCCGTGCATCGCACTGCCTATGAAGGGCTTTGTAGCGCGCGCGAGTAAACGATGCGTTGATGAAAGGTCCGAAAAGACAGACTAAGTGCTTGGCGGCACTATATTTCCGCAAACGTCAGTTCTTGTCGCGATCGAACGGGTTCTTTGGCGCGCGGAACGTCAGCCTGACGGGCACTGCGCCGAAGCCCAGATCGCGCCGCATCGAATTGACCAGATAGCGCTCGTAACTGGCCGGCAGTTGATCGACCCGCGTCCCGAAGATGACGAAGCTGGGCGGCCGCGTCTTGACTTGGGTGACGTAGCGCATCTTGACGCGCTTGCCGCCGGGCGCGGGTGGCGGGTTGGCTTCGATCGCACGCTCAAACCAGCGGTTAAGTTCGCCCGTGCCGACTCGCTTCGACCATGCCTCACGCGTTTCGAACGCGGCGCCGAGCAACTGGTCGATGCCCTTCCCCGTCGCGCCCGACACCGTCATCACGGTCACGCCCTTGACTTGGCTCAGACCGTCCTCGAGCGCCTTCTTGACGCCGTTGAACAGCGAGGAGGCATTTTCGGCGACGTCCCATTTGTTCAAGGCGATGACCAACGCGCGCCCTTCCTCGAGCACGCGATCAGCGATGCGCAAATCCTGCGCCTCCAACCCCAGCGTCGCGTCGAGCAGCAGCACCACGACTTCGGCGAAATCGACCGCATGGAGCGCGTCGGCGACCGACAGTTTCTCCAGCTTGTCCTGCACCTTAGCGCGTTTGCGCATGCCGGCTGTGTCGATCAAACGCACCTGACGAGGTCCATTCTTCGGATCCTGCCAGACCCAGTCGATCGCGATAGAGTCGCGCGTGATCCCGGCTTCCGGTCCCGTGATCAGGCGGTTTTCGCCGAGGATCTTGTTGATCAGCGTCGACTTGCCGGCATTGGGTCGCCCGACGATCGCGAGCTTGAGCGGCGCGTTGGGGCTTTCGTCGTCCTCTTCCGCCTTTTCCGGCGATTCAGGGATATGGGGCAACAGCACGTCGAACAGGTCCACCATCCCCTCGCCATGCTCCGCCGACAGGCCGATCGGATCGCCGAAACCCAGTGAATGCGCCTCGAGAATGCCCGATTCGCCGGCGCGGCCCTCGGCCTTGTTGGCGACCAGGATGACGGGCGTCGCGGACCCGCGCAGCCACCGCGCGATCTCCTCGTCGAGCGGAACGATCCCGGCGCGCGCGTCGATCATGAACAAGGCGACATCGGCTTGCGCGACCGCGGCCTCGGTCTGCTGGCGCATCCGGCCCGGCAGCGTCGCCGCATCGAGATCCTCGTACCCCGCAGTGTCGATCACGCGAAACTCGAGGCCGACCAGGTGCGCGTCGCCCTCGCGCCGGTCGCGCGTCACACCGGGTTGGTCGTCGACCAGCGCGAGACGTTTGCCGACCAGGCGATTGAACAATGTCGATTTGCCGACATTGGGCCGGCCGATGATGGCGACGGTGGGAAGAGGCATGGTGGCGCGTGTAGCGGTGCGGCGGTCGATAGACAAACGCAGGGTGGCGACCCGGTCAGGCGCGTTCCGGAACGAAGTAAAACTCGATCAAGTAAACGTTCGCGCCCGAACCGTGCTTCGCCACGCCGAGTAGGTCGTCGACGCCCTCGAACCCGGACCGCCGCGCACACTCGTCGGTCACCTCCTCGAGCGTGATCTCGCGGATCGAATCGACCACGACATGGCCACCGCCGATCGGATAGCGCCCGCCGACCTTGACGCGCGGCGACTGCCAGATGCGGACCGTGCACGCGATACTGCCATCGCGGACGCCGTCGCGCAGGCGCTTGGCGAACATCATGCCACGGCCCTTCCTCAGCGGTAGGCGGTGATCCGGCCCTTAGCGTCGAGCGTGTAAAGCACGTTGTTGGCGACCACCGGTCCCAGCCCGAACGCTTCCTTGTTGTCGATGACCTGACCGATCGTGCCGTCGGTCGGCGACGCGAACGTCACCTCACCCAGCGAGTTGGTCAGCACCAGGCGATTGCCCGCCAGCACCGGGCCATACCAGGTAAGCGGCCCCTTCTTCTTTTTCTTCTTCTCGACCTTGAACGCGCGAAGCTGGCTGACCCAGCGCACCTTCCCGGTCGTGCGTTGCAGGCAATAAAGCTTGCTCTCGTCGGTGACGACGAAGATCCATTCGCCGGCGAGCCACGGGGTCGATATGCCCGCGAAATTCTGTTCCCAAATGCGCTGTCCGCTCGCCAAGTCGAGCGCAACCATGCGGCCGCCCTGCCCCAGCGCATAGACCTGGTTGCCGTCGATCACCGGATCGGCATCGATGTCCGACAAGCTCGACACCGACGTAGTGATGCTGGTCCGCGACAACGCGTCGCCCCACAAGGTACGGCCGTTCTCATAACGATAAGCGTTGAGTTCGCCCGACGAGAAGCCGGCGACGATCGTGCTCCGTGCCACCGCGGGCGCGGCGACGCCGAACACGCCCTGCGACTCGAGGCTGCCCGACGAATTCCATTTCTGCGATCCGTCTGCGGTCGATAGCGCGAACAACTGGTTGTCCTGGCTCAGCACGTACAACTGGTCGCCATCGATGGTCGGCGCGCCGCGCAGCGGTCCGCCGGGCTTGACGCGCCACACCTCAGCGCCGGTATTAGCGTCGAACGCAACCACGTCGCCAAGCCCGTCGGTCGCATAGACGCGCCCGCTGTCGACGCTGGCCCCACCGCCGAACCGCGCCGGCCTGTTCTCGTCGCCCTTGGCAACCGGCGCTGTCCACAGCACCGCGCCGCTCGCCGCGTCATAGGCGTGGAGCATGGCGTTGATATCGACGACATAGAGCTTGCCGCCTGCGATCACCGGCGTGCTCGCTAGTCGCGTGCGATTCGATACAGACGCCGTGGTCGCACTCCAGGTGCGCGATACGGTGGCGGCCAGAGCGGGATGACCCATCGACTTGGACGAGTTACCGCCCGGTTGCGCCCATTCGCCGTTGACCGCGGGATTGGGCAGCAACACCTCCAAACCGGCAATCGCGGGATCGAGCTTGGCGTCGCTTTCGGACACGAGGATCGGGATACGTTCGCCGACGGTCGGGGTCTTCTTGCCGCCACCCTTGAACACGCCGCAACCGGCCAGCGCGGTCAGCGCGAGCGCCGCGGTCGCGATCCGCCACTTACTCGTCATCTACTTGCCCTTCTGGTCGGTCGCGCCGACATCCACGGTATCCATGCCCTGAACCGCACGTTGACGGATCGTTTCCGGCACGGTTTCGGTTTCGGCGATCGTCTTGAACATTAAGCTCGCGTCATTCGGCTTATTGAGCCGTACATATGCCATCGCGACCATTTCGCCGGCGCTGCCCAGCCACGCCGAATCCTTGGTCGCCAGCGGCTTGAGCCGGTCGATGATGATTGGCGGCGCAAGGGTGTCGAATTCGATGTTGGTCTGGCGGATCAACGCATAGTCGCGGACCGGCTGGCCGAGCGCGGTATCGCCGGCGATCGCGGCGAATTTGACAGCGGCTTCCTTGGTCTTGCCGGAGTTATACAGCTGGTTGGCTGCGGTCAGCCGCGCCGCAGCGCTATAGCCCGGCACACCCGAATTTTCGAGCTCCGTTAGCGCCGGCGCTGCGTCGGCGGGCTTATTAGCGGCTACCGAGTCGAGCGCGGTCTGCAGCTTAACCGCTTGCCCTTCCGCCTTACTGTGGCTCCAATAGCGCCAGCCGAGCACGGCGGCGAAGATCAGCAGCCCGCCCCCGATCAAGCCCAGGATCAGCCGGCCATGGTTCGTCCACACGCCGACCAACTGGTCGCGGCGCAGTTCCTCATCGACCTCGCGCAGGAAAGCTTCATCGGTTTTCGGCGTCACGGCCAAGGGGTAGGCTCCGATTGTGGTGGGAATTGGTCCGCGACCTTAGCGAGGCACGCCCGAAACGGAAAGAGGGTTACGCCTTGGGCAAATACACTTGGTCCTCACCGGGGAAGGTCCGCGCCCTTACCTCTTGGGCATAGCGCGCCGCCGCATCGTTGATCCGCCCTGCCATATCGTCGAAGCGTTTTACGAAGCGCGGCGTGCGTTCGAACAGCCCCAGCATGTCCTCAGCGACCAGCACTTGGCCATCGCACGCGGCGGACGCACCGATGCCGATGACGGGAATATCACTGGTCTCGGTGATCTTGCGCGCGAGCGGTTCGACCACGCCCTCGACCACGACCGCGAATGCGCCGGCGCCTGCCACCGCCTTGGCATCGGCGGCGATCTTTGCCTCCTCCTCCTGTCCGCGCCCGCGTGCGCCATAGCCGCCGAGCGCGTTGATCGCTTGGGGCGTCAGCCCGACATGCGCCATGACTGGAATACCGCGCTCGGTGAGGAATTTGATCGTCGGCGCCATCACCGCGCCGCCTTCCATCTTGATCGCGGCGCACCCGGTATCGGCGAGCACGCGGCTGGCGCTAACGAATGCTTGCTCGGGCGATCCCTCGTAACTGCCGAACGGCATGTCGACGACGACCACCGCATGATAGCTGCCGCGCACCACCGCGGCGCCGTGCGCGACCATCATGTCGAGCGTAACCGGCAAGGTCGATGGCAACCCATAGACGACCTGCCCCAACGAATCACCGACCAGCAGGATGTCGCAATGCGGGTCGAGCAACTGCGCCATCCGCACGGTGTAGGCGGTCAACATAACCAACGGCTCATCGGTTTTCCCCTCGACCTTGCGCCGCTGGATCGCGGGCACGGTCAGCCGTTTCATCGGCGCCGGCGTCGGGTTGGCGCGGCTGGTCGAGGTGTCGATCGTGAAGGTCGTGGACATCGCAGTCGCATAGCCGCTCGGCGACGACGCTGCCAGCCATCTCGATAATCCGATGCACGCAGCACTTGACTCTATGTTATGTATATTTAACATAGAGTGTATCATAGATGACATGGAGGTGATGGTGGCATTTCGGGAAAAGATGGTGTGGGCATCGTTCGTGACGACACTGCTGGTGTGGGGCGGCTATTTTGGGGTCGTTATCGTCAAGGCTGCGAGCGGCGACACGTACGGGCCCCTGCTCTTCTGGCTGTTCATCGCCGCGACCGTTGCGCAGACGCTAATGCTCACCGCGGTGGCGGTGATAGCCGCGATCATGGCGCCGGGCGACGCCAACGCGGCGCCCGACGAGCGCGACCGGACGCTGGGCCAGCGCGCCAGCGGGATCGCCTATTTCGCGGTGCTCGTCGCTATCGCCGCGGTAATATTCTGGATGCACGTGGGGTTGCGCGGCACGAACGTTATTTTCGCGCTGATCGGCGTTTTCATCCTCGGCGAAACGGCGCGCTTCGGGGCGAAGGCGATCGGCTATCGGGTCGGAGGCTGAGCGCATGGCCAAGCCCCCGCCCAAAGGCCAGGTGGTCAATCAGATCCGCCTGATGCGCTTCATGGCCGGCGAAATGACGCAAGCCGAACTCGGCGACCGCATCGGCCTGACGCGCCAGACGGTCGCTGCGATCGAGGCGGGGAAATACTCCCCCACCCTCGAAGCCGCGTTCCGCATCGCCCAGGTGTTCGGCAAGCCGCTCGACGAAGTGTTTAAATGGGAGGGCTGATGGCCTCCCTAGCTTATCGCGCGCCGATCCAGCCCTTGTTCGCCGCCATCTTCGCGAACCAGATCTGGAAGATCGCGACCGCGGCAATGAACGCCGGGAAGGGGATAGTCGCCGCCGCGCCCTTGTGCGCGATCAGGTCGGTCGCCGCGAAGGCATGGCCGAACATCACCACGACCCCGATCAGCGATATCCAGAACAGGATGACTGAGCGCCGTTCCTTCAGCAACAGCGCCACCGCGCCGAGGAATCCGCCGAATACCGACGCGGCGTAAACGTAGTTGTACCAACTCGGCAGCGCCGCATAATAAGAGCGCGACCAGTCATCGACAGGCCCCATCGCCGCTGCGCCCATCATGATCTGCATATACCAGGCCCAACAGCCCATCGCGCCCCATAGGACCAAGACGATCGCAACGATCCAGAACCACGCCGGTGGCTTTACGCCGGTAGCCATGTCACCCCTCCCCAAGTGATTGATGACGCGAGACTGCGCCCGGGAAACGGCGAAGGCAAGCCTAGCCGAGTGCGCCATCCCAGGCGTCCGGCTTGAACCCCGCGAGCAGCACGCCGTCACCTTCCAGGATCGGACGCTTAATCATCGAGGGCTGCGCCAGCATCAGCGCGATCGCCTTGCCGGCATCGAGATCTGCATGGTCAGGCTCAGGCAACTTGCGGAACGTCGTGCCCGCCCGGTTGAGCACGGTCTCCCATCCCAACGCGTCGACCCAGCGGCGCAGCGACGCCTCGTCAGCGCCGGCCTTCTTGTAGTCGTGAAACGTATAAGCCGTGCCGCGCGCGTCGAGCCAGCTGCGCGCTTTCTTGACGGTGTCGCAATTGGGAATGCCGTAGAACGTCAGCATACGGTCACTCCACGATGCATGTTTCGCCGGCGTACATCGACGTTACCTTTGAGGTTGGCTTGTCACCGTCGAGCCAGCCGTTCGGCCAGTTGTCCGATGTAAAGCCCGGCCCGATCCCGCCGCCTTCTTCGTTGCCCGGGTCGATGAACACGTTGGGCAGCAATTTCTGCAGGGTTGCCGCGGTGGTGCCGATCCCGACGCCATTGTTCATGCGAAAGTTCTGGTCGCCGCCATAGCCGAGCGTCCAGCCGACGAACTTGCCGCCGACGAACGACAATTCGATGCCGCCGCGGAATTTGGCGTAACCGATCGCATGGCCCTGTCCGCACTCGGGATAGATCCCGATCTTGGTCGGCGCGCCCAGCCCGCCCGATACAATACGGATCGCGGCTGCCCGCGCGAGCCCGAAACGAGCGGCCTGCGCGGCTTGCCCGCGCGGACCCGCGACAACCAATCCGTTCGCCGCCACAGTGATCGGAAAAGTCTTGACCATCATGTTGCCGGCAACGGGGAACGCCGGGCGCGCGGCGATCGGCAGTGCGGCCGAACAGGTCAGGACGATGATCGTCTCCGCATAGAACCTCATTTGACTATCCTTCCATCGCGCGCTGCCGCCGCATGCGCCACAAGGTGTGGAGCCCGATCGCGGCCCAGGCGACGTTGAGTGTCGCCGACGGTATCGCCCCGTTATACCCGCTATTGAGGATGAAGCAGACCGCGCCGACGACGTTCATCCATTGATATGCCCGCGACCGTCCGTCGATCCGCCCGACCGACAGCAGGATATAGGCGGCAAGGATCAGCGCCATCCCGCCCCAGCCGGCGACTTCGATGGCGATACGTTCGGCTGTCATTGATCTGTCCATCCTGGCCGTACCGCGTTTGCCGCGGTTGATACCGGCGCATAGCCACCCCCTCCGTGGAGACAAGCGATGCCTTCACGCCGGCAACAAATCGCCCCACCTGCTGCATTGTCAGATTGACACACGTGCGGTTAGGTCATGTGTGATCAGCACCCCCTTCGGACATCCATCCTTGGCGCTCTCTCATTCTCATTTCGACATAGCCATCGTCGGCGCCGGGCACGGCGGGGCGCAGGCGGCAATCGCGCTGCGGCAGAACGGGTTCGCGGGATCGATCGGATTGATCGGTGATGAGCCGGAGCCGCCCTACGAACGGCCGCCGCTCAGCAAGGAGTATTTGGCTAAGGATAAGAGCTTTGAGCGCATCCTGATTCGCCAGCCGGAATTCTGGCAGACGAAGGATGTGGCGCTTGTGCTTGGCACACGCATCGCGAAGGTCCATGCCGAAGCACACACGCTGACGACCGCGAGCGGCGATCGGATCGGGTACGGCAAGCTCATCTGGGCGACCGGCGGTGCGCCGCGCCGTCTAACTTGCGGCGGTCACGACCTTGCCGGTGTTCATGCCGTCCGAACGCGCGCCGATGTCGACAGGCTCGGGGCGGAGCTTGCTGGTGCGAGGCGGGTCGTGGTGATCGGCGGCGGGTATATCGGACTGGAAGCCGCGGCGGTTCTGACCAAGTTCGACAAACAGATCACCGTGGTCGAAGCGATGGACCGTGTGTTGGCCCGTGTCGCCGGCGAGCCGCTGTCGCGCTTCTATGAGGCCGAACACCGCGCGCATGGCGTTACGGTTCGTCTTTTGGAATCCATCGAGTGCCTGGAGGGCGATACCAAGGCCACCGGTGTTCGGCTCGTAACGGGCGAAATAATCCCCGCTGAGGTCGTGGTCGTCGGCATCGGCATCGTCCCCGCCGTCCAACCGTTGCTCGACGCCGGCGCGGCCGGCGGCAACGGCGTTTCGGTCGACGAGACTTGCCGCACGTCGCTGCCCGACATCTACGCGGTCGGCGATTGCGCCGAACACGCCAATCGCTTTGCCGGTGGCGCGCGCATCCGGTTGGAATCAGTGCAAAACGCCAACGACATGGCCAATTGCGCGGCCAAGGCGATCACCGGCGCTGCTGCGCCCTACGATGCCCTACCCTGGTTCTGGTCCAACCAATACGACCTGAAGCTCCAGACCGTCGGTCTGTCGATCGGTTACGATGCCGTCGTAACGCGAGGCGATGCCGCGGCGCGCAGCTTTTCCGTGATCTACTTGCGCGACGGCAAGGTCATCGCGCTAGACTGCGTCAACAGCGTGAAGGATTATGTCCAGGGCCGGGCGCTTGTTCTGGCAGGCGCCGAGATCGCACCCGAAACCCTCGCCGATACTACTGTCCCACTCAAGGAGATGCTGACAGGGTAGCGGCTTTACTACGCCAAATCGACGCGCGCCAGGCGCGGGCTGAGCAAGTGCACGACGGTAATCGCGATCAGATAGACGCAGCCGGCGACAGCGAAGATCAGCGTGTAGCTGTGCGTTTGCTGGAGCACATAGCCGGTGAATTGCGACATGAAGATGCCGCCGATCGCACCGATCGTCCCGCCAATGCCGATTACCGAGCCGACCGCTGCGCGCGGGAACATGTCGGATGGAATGGTGTAGAGATTCGCGGAAAACGCCTGGTGCGCCGCCGTGGCGAGACCAACGATCGCGACCGCCAGCCACACGTTAGCGGCATATTGCGCGAAGAAGATCGGCATGACGAGGAACGCGCAGACCAGCATCGTCAGCTTTCGCGCCTTATTGGCGCTATAGCCGCGCTTCATGAGCGTCGATGACGACCAGCCGCCGGCGATGCTGCCAACGTCAGAAATTAAATAGATGGCGACTAGCGGTGGCCCGAAGGTCTTGAGATCGAGATTATACGTCTTGGCGAGGAAATCGGGGGTCCAAAATAGGAACAGCCACCAAATCGGGTCGATCAAGAACTTGCCCAGCGCAAACGCCCAGGTCTCACGGTAGCTCAGCAGCTTCAGCCAGCCGATCTTCTGTCCCGAGTCCGCGGGATCGCTTTCGATATAGGCCAGCTCCGCCGCCGACAGCTTCTTCTCCTCGCGCGGGCGGCGGTAGATCCAGATCCACGCCACGAGCCAAAGCAGGCTGACGACCCCGGTGACGATGAACGCCATCCGCCAGCCGTAGGCGAGCGTGATCGCGGGGACGATCAGCGGCGTGATGATGGCGCCGACATTCGATCCGGCGTTGAACAGGCCCGTGGCGTAGGCACGCTCCTTTGCCGGGAACCACTCGCTGACCGCCTTTATACCGGCGGGGAAATTGTGCAACGTTCGGCGAAGACGTTGATGACGCCGCCCGATATCTCGCTACCGACGGTGATCCCGCCATGCCCCTCGCGCATCCGGCAGTCGCGGA
>JBDSED010000090.1:0-15072 GCA_039920225.1 Sphingomonas sp. | reverse complement strand
ATCCGCTGATCGGGCGGATGCCCGAGGTCGACCGCACGATCCAGATCCTGTGCCGCCGTTCGAAGAACAACCCGCTCTATGTCGGCGACCCCGGCGTCGGGAAGACCGCGATCGCCGAAGGCCTCGCACGCAAGATCGTCGAAGGCGACGTGCCAGACGTGCTCAAGCCCGCGGTCATCTATTCGCTCGACATGGGCGCGCTGCTCGCGGGTACGCGCTATCGCGGCGATTTCGAGGAACGGCTGAAGGCGGTCGTCAACGAGCTTGAGAAGCTGCCCGATGCGATCCTGTTCATCGACGAGATCCACACCGTGATCGGCGCCGGCGCGACCAGCGGCGGGGCGATGGACGCGTCGAACCTGCTCAAGCCGGCACTGTCGGGCGGCAGCATCCGCTGCATCGGGTCGACCACCTACAAGGAATTCCGCAATCACTTCGAAAAGGACCGCGCGTTGCTGCGCCGGTTCCAGAAGATCGACGTCAACGAGCCGACGATCGAGGACACGATCAAGATCCTTGCCGGGCTGCGGACGGCGTTCGAGGACCATCACAAGGTCAAGTACACGCCGGACGCGATCAAGGCCGCGGTCGAATTGTCGTCGCGCTACATCAACGACCGCAAGCTGCCCGACAAGGCGATCGACGTGATCGACGAAGTCGGCGCGATGCAGATGCTGGTGCCGCCGTCGAAGCGCAAGAAGACGATCACCACCAAGGAGATCGAACAAGTGATCGCGACGATGGCGCGCATCCCGCCGAAATCGGTGTCGAAGGACGATACGCTCGCGCTGGCGACGCTGGAAACCGACCTCAAGCGCGTGGTGTTCGGCCAGAACGACGCGATCGAAAAGCTGTCCTCGGCGATCAAGCTGAGCCGTGCCGGCCTGCGCGATCCCGAAAAGCCGATCGGCAATTACCTGTTCACCGGCCCGACCGGCGTCGGCAAGACCGAGGTCGCGCGTCAGCTCGCCTCGATCATGGGCATTCCGCTCCAGCGGTTCGACATGTCCGAATATATGGAGCGCCATTCGGTCAGCAGGCTGATCGGTGCGCCCCCGGGCTATGTCGGGTTCGACCAGGGCGGTCTGTTGACCGACGCGGTCGACCAGCAGCCGCATTGCGTTCTGCTGCTCGACGAGATCGAGAAGGCGCATCCGGACCTGTTCAACATCCTGCTTCAGGTGATGGATAACGGGCGCCTGACCGACCAGCACGGCAAGTCGGTCGATTTCCGCAACGTCATCCTGATCATGACGACCAATGCAGGCGCGTCCGACATGGCGCGCGAGACGCTCGGCTTCGGCAACCTCAGCCGCGAGGGCGAGGACGAGCAAGCGGTGCAGAAGATGTTCACGCCGGAATTCCGCAACCGGCTCGATGCGATCGTGCCGTTCGGGTATCTGCCGCCCGAAGTCGTCGCGCGGGTGGTGGAGAAGTTCATCCTCCAGCTCGAGCTCCAGCTCGCCGACCGCAACGTCCACATCAACCTTGATGAGGAATCGAAGGCGTGGCTGACTACCAAGGGTTATGACAAGCTCTATGGCGCACGCCCGATGGGCCGCCTGATCCAGGAGAAGATCAAGCAACCGCTCGCCGAAGAATTGCTGTTCGGCAAGCTCGTCCATGGCGGCGAAGTGACGGTGAAGATGAAGGACGGCGCGCTGTCGTTCGCGATCGAGTCCGCTGCGCCCAAGAAGCCCGGCAAGAAGGGCGGCAAGACGGTCAAGGCCGAAGCGAAGTAAGTAATCCTGCCCGTTCACGGGGAGGTGGCAGCGCACAGCGCTGACGGAGGGGGCGGGCCGCGAGCGTCGACTCAGCGGCCTACCCCCTCCACCACACCCTTCGGGCGTGGTCCCCCTCCCTGTCCCGGGGAGGATTGGAAGCGGGCCGGGAAGCGATTTCCGTCCCGTTTTCACGTCTGCATAGTGGGCTTATGCTCCCCCGAAACAACGACTCGGGAGAGACTTGATGTGCGACGAACACACCGCGGCCGATAACGATCGTTTCCTCGCCAGCGTGCATCCCTCGCGGCGGCAGTTCGGAACGATGGCGGGGGTCGCCGGGCTGATGGCGATGATGCCGGTCCCGGCAAATGCCGCGGCGATCAAGGGCCGCGACATCTCGATCAAGACCGCCGACGGCAATTGCGACGCTTATTTCGTCGCGCCCGCGACCGGCAAGGCGCCCGGCGTGCTGGTCTGGCCTGACATCATGGGGCTGCGGCCCGCGTTTCGCCAGATGGCCGACCGTCTCGCGCAATCGGGCTATGCGGTGCTGGTGGTCAACCAGTTCTACCGCTCGACCAAGACGCCGTTCATCAAGACCGGCGAATCGTTCGACCAGCCCGAGGTGCGCGCCCGGATCGTGCCGTGGTATCAGGGGCTGACCCCGGAAGGCACGGTGCGCGACGCGACCGCCTTCACGGCCTGGCTCGATAAGCAGAAGGAAGTCGACACCAAGCGCGGCCTCGCCAGCACGGGCTATTGCATGGGCGGCCCGATGGTGTTCCGCACCGCCGCGTCGAACCCGAAGCGGGTCAAGGCCGGCGCGACGTTCCACGGCGGCGGCCTTGTCGGTGACAAGCCCGACAGCCCGAACAAGCTGATCCCGCAAATGAAGGCCAGCTATCTGATCGCGATCGCCGCCAACGACGACGCGAAGGCGCCGGGCGACAAGGATGTGCTGAAGGCTGCGTTCGCCGCTGCCAACCTGCCCGCCGAAATCGAAGTCTACGAAGGCGCGATGCACGGTTGGTGCCCGCCCGACAGCCGCGTCTACAACGCCGCGATGGCGGAGAAAGCGTGGGCCCGGATGCTCGCGCTGTTCCAGAAGGCGCTGTGAAACCTTAGTCCGGCCTAACCAGCTGAGCTTTTTTCGCGGTAGCGTAATCGTGGAGGCGAACGGTAGAGATTGTCAGGCTAGAACCCGGCCAGCTTGCCGCCGACGGCGCTGATTTCATTCGGCTCGATCGGTTGCCGTCTGGGATTATCAACCTATCAGGCGTCCTCCCGTCTCGAGGCAGGAGCGCGACGACTGGGGCCGTTACGGCAACACTTGGCACAATGCCCTTCGACGACGTCGAACTTGCAGAAGCGAACGGCCTTTATTGGGCGCATGATTGGGGCGTAGAAACTCTAATCGTTGTGACTGTCGATGTGTCCTAGATGTCGGCTGGGTCACACAGCGATATAGGCCCCTCCACGAAAGCGAGGGCTATACAAGGCTTGCATTGTTGGATTAAACCTGTTCCGTATTTGTTCTAATGGAGAGAGCGATGAGCGACCTGATTCTCTATACCAATCCGATGTCGCGCGGGCGGATCGCGCGCTGGGCGCTGGAGGAAGTCGGCGCGCGCTACGAAGTGCGCGTGATGAACTATGCCGACAGCATGAAGTCCGACGACTATCTGGCGATCAACCCGATGGGGAAGGTCCCGGCGATCGAGCATAAAGGCAGGGTCGTGACCGAATGCGCGGCGATCTGCGCCTATTTGGGCGATGCTTTCCCCGACGCCGGCCTCGCGCCCGCTCCCGCCGATCGCGCCGATTATTACCGCTGGCTGTTCTTCGCGGCGGGGCCGGTCGAGGCGGCGGTGACCAATAAGAATGCCGGGTTCATACCCTCGGACGAACAGGGCCGGATGTTCGGTTACGGCAGTTACGACCAAGCGATCGACGTGCTCGAAGCGGCGGTGGCGAAACACGATTATATCGCGGGCGATGCCTTCACGATGGCCGACGTCTATGTCGGCAGCCAGGTCATCTGGGGCACGCAATTCGGGACGATCCCGGCGCGCGACGCCTTCGCCGCTTATGCGGAACGGCTGACCGCGCGCGACGCCTACAAGCGCGCAGGCGAACTGGACGATGCGTTGATGGAGACAAATCAGCTTGCCTGATCAGGCGTGAAGGAGGGGGGATGGGGTTTTACAAGGACGATGCGACGCTGAAGGCGGCGGCCCTCGCGCCCAAAAAGCCGATCAAAACCCTGCCTCCCGTTGGCTCCACGCTAGGGAGCGTCGCGCGCAGCTACAATGCGATCGGCGGGCTGGCCGACCGGTTGGGCGGGGTGACCGGAATCGAGACGCTGGCCGCGCTGGCGGTATGGATGGTCGAAAGCGGCGGGCGGCCATTCACGTTAGGCAAGCCAGTGATGCGGTTCGAGAACCATGTGTTCTGGGACCGCTGGGGGTGTGACCATAGTGTGACCTTCGACGCGCATTTCGTGTTCGGCGGGCACGGCGCGGACGGCAAGCGCTGGGAAAACCACAAATGGCGCGCGAAGGCGGGCGCCGCCTGGGCGAGCTTCCACGGCGACCAGGCCAAGGAATATGACACCTATCACTTCGCCCGAACCTTGTCGGGGGTCGAGCTCGCGGCGCGATCCGCGAGCTGGGGCGGGACCCAGGTGATGGGGTTCAACCATCCGCTGATCGGCTATGCGTCGGCGTTCGACATGGTCAATGCCTTCGCCCGCGACTTGCGCTGGCAAGTGCTGGGGTTCTTCGACTTCTGCCGCTCGTGCGGGCTGGTCGACGAGATCAAGGCGCACGAGTGGGTCAAGTTCGGCGACGGTTATAACGGCGCGGGCGGCGGCGCGGTGTATGGGCCGAAGCTCAAGGCGATCTACGATCTGAAAAAGCAGTTCGATGCGCTGCCGCGATAGTGTAAACCTAGTGTAAACTTAGCCGGAAATAGCGGTTAGCGACTTGGCAGCTCCCCCATTACTGCGCTGCGCTCGGCGGGCGTCATGCGCGACCAATGCGCGATTTCGTTGATCGATCGGCGGCATCCTTCGCACAACCGGTCCTTGCCGATCGTGCAGATGTTGACGCACGGGCTCTCGATTGTCTGCACCGGTACGATGGTGATGAAATCAGGCAGCGACACGGCGGCGACTTAGTCGGTCGTGAGCTTCGCGCTCAGGAAACCGGGCATCGGACCGTTCCAGCCGCCGTCGTCCGGACCGTCGTCGTGGTCGTCCTGGCGTGCGACGGTACGCTCGGCGCGCGGGGGACGAGCGTCGCGCGGCGTGCGCTCGGCGCGGGGCGCTCGCGGCTCGCGCGCCGGCTTGACCGCGGGTGCTTCCTTCGCGGCCGCGGCCGGCTTTGGCTCGACCGGCGTTTCCGCCTTCACCGCCGCTGGCTTGGGTTCGGCCGGCGTGTCGGCCTTCCTCGCCGCCGGCTTGCGCCCGCGCGGCGCGCGCTCGGCGGGGGCTTCGTCAGCCGCGCCTTCGTAGCGCTCGATCTTGAGCCCGGTCAGTTTTTCGATGTTCTGGATATTCTCGGCGTCTTCCGACGTGGCGAGCGTGAAGGCGACCCCGGTCGCCCCCGCGCGGCCGGTGCGGCCGATGCGGTGGACGTAATCGTCGGGATGCCAAGGCGCGTCGAAGTTGAAGACGTGGCTGACGCCCTTGATGTCGAGCCCGCGCGCCGCGACGTCGGACGCCACCAGGATGTTGACGTCGCCCGCCTTGAAGCGATCGAGCTCGGCGATGCGTTGCGACTGCTCCATGTCGCCATGGATCTCGCTCGAGCGGAAGCCCTGGCGCTGCAATGCCTTGTTGAGCTCGCGCACCGTCGTCTTGCGGTTCGAGAAGATCATCGCGGTCGTGACATCCTCGTGCCGCAGCAGCTCGACGAGCTTGTCGCGCTTCTTCGACGCCGACACCGGCACCAGCCATTGCTTGATGTTGATGTTAGCCGTCGCGGGGCGCGCGACCTCGATCGTCTTCGGGTTCGACAGGAACTTATCGGCCAGCTTCTTGATCGGCGGCGGCATCGTCGCCGAGAAGAGCAGCGTCTGGCGCTGCTTGGGCAGCTTGGTGCAGATTTCCTCGATATCGGGGATGAACCCCATGTCGAGCATTCGGTCGGCCTCGTCGATCACCAGCAGGTTGCAGCCGGTCAGCAGGATCTTGCCCCGCCCGAACAAGTCCATCAGGCGCCCCGGCGTCGCGATCAGCACGTCGACGCCCTTTTCCAGCGCCTTCATCTGGTCGCCCATCGACACGCCGCCGATCAACAGCGCCATCGAGAGTTTGTGATACTTGCCGTATTTATCGAAATTCTCCGCGACCTGGGCGGCGAGTTCGCGCGTCGGCTCGAGGATGAGGCTGCGCGGCATCCGCGCGCGGCTGCGGCCCTCGCCCAGAATGTCGATCATCGGCAGCACGAAAGCAGCGGTCTTGCCGGTGCCGGTCTGGGCGATGCCGATGATGTCGCGCATCATCAGTACGGACGGCACGGTCGCGGCCTGGATCGGAGTCGGCTCGGTATAGCCCGACTCCTCTACGGCGCGGAGCAACTCATCCGATAGGCCGAGGTCGGCAAAGGGCATTCACAAATCCGGAAAATAAAAGCGCGGCGGTGCGTCGCGCCAGTCTCCGCGCGCTTGCCGATCAGGCGCGCAAAGTCAAGGTTTAGCGGGCTTTGCCGGGCTTGGCGACAAGCCGCTTGAACTTACCGATAGAGCACGAATCGCCTGATCGCGTGCGGATCGTGTCACGGTTCGCGCAAACTTGGCCGTCGGCGGCGGTCTTCAGATAGAAGCCGCCATAGTAACCGAGCGCGGTGCAATCGTCGTCCAGTTGGGCACGCATCCGCGATCCGCCCTTGAATACCAAGTCGACGCTGTCGGTCCCGTTAACGATCGCCCCGGCGAGCTGATTGGCGACGATGCACTTCGGGCCGTCCTTCTCGATCCAGCGCACTGGCTTCACCGCGCGCAACGCGGCGGCAGGGACTGGCGCGGGTTCGACCCGGATCACGACGCGCCCGGTGATCGACATCTGTTGCCCGTCCGGTTCGCCGAATGCCGGCGAAAGTGGGGCGCTTGCCGCTGTGGCGAGCATCATCAGAAGGGCGACGGACGGGTGCATGCAAGGCGTCTTGGTAGCGTCGAAGGTTGAACGCCGAATGAATTGGCGGTGCACGCCGGCCATGCTAGCCGCTTTGGCCATGACACCCGCCCAGTCCGCGCTGATCGATGCCGTGCGCGCCCATGCCGGCGACAAGGCCGTCGTCACCGACACCGATGACATCGCGCCTTGGCTGACCGACTGGCGCGGACGGTTTCACGGGCAGGCGCCGGCGATCCTCGCGCCCGACAGTACGGAAAGCGTTCAGTTCGCGGTGGGTCGTGCGCACGAGTTGGGCGTGCCGCTGGTGCCCCAGGGCGGTAATACCTCGATGGTGGGCGGCGCTACTCCGCCGTCGGACGGATCGGCGCTGATCCTGTCGCTACGTCGGCTGAACCGGATTCGCTCGATCGAGTCGCACGCCGGACTTGCTGTCGTCGAGGCAGGGGTAATCCTCGCCAATCTGCATGAGAAGGCGGAAGCGCAGGGCATGCGTTTCCCGCTGACGCTCGGCGCGCGCGGCAGCGCGACGATCGGCGGGCTGGTGTCGACCAACGCCGGGGGCACGCAAGTGCTGCGCTTCGGCACGATGCGCTCGCTGGTCGCCGGGATCGAGGCGGTGTTGCCCGACGGGTCGCGCCATGACGGACTGGCGGCGCTCAAGAAGGACAATCGCGGCTACGACCTCGACCATTTGCTGGTCGGCGCGGAGGGCACGCTGGGGGTGGTGACCGCCGCGACGTTGCGGCTGGTGCCGGTCGCGGCCGATCGCGCGACGGGGTGGCTCGGGGTCGGATCGCCCGCTGTCGCGCTCAGGCTGCTCCGCGCGATGGAGCGCAACTCGGGCACCGCGATCGAAAGCTTCGAACTGGTGCCAAAGCTCGCGCTGGACCTGGTCCTAAAACACATCCCCGGCACGCGACCGCCGCTCGACGGGGGGCACCCCTGGCTGGTGCTCGTCGATTTCGTCGCCGCGTCGCCGGATACTGCAAAGCCCGCACTCGAATCGCTGATGCAAAGCGCGCTGACCGCCGGGCTCGCGCAGGACGCCGTGGTCGCCGCCAACGAAGCCCAGGCCGAGGCGTTCTGGCGATTGCGCGATTCGATTTCCGAGGCGGAGCGCGCCGAGGGACCGACGATGGCGCACGACATTTCGGTGCCGGTCGACGCGATGCCCGATTTCATGGAATCGGCATCCGCGCAGGTCGAAGCGGCGTTCCCCGGCGTGCATTGCAGCGCGTTCGGGCATCTCGGCGACGGCAACGTCCATTTCCACGTCAACGCGCCCGCCGGGGCCGAGCCCCACCGCTGGCGCGCCGAGGTCGGTGAGCCGGCGAGCCGCATGGTCTATGACCTGGTCGTAGCGGCGGGGGGATCGATCTCCGCCGAGCATGGCATCGGACAGATGAAACTGAGCGAACTCGAACGCCTGTCGCCGCCCGCGCGCATGGCCGCGTTGCGTGCGATCAAGCGTGCGTTCGATCCGCACGAGCTGATGAACCCGGGAAAGCTGGTGACGCTTGCACACGAGACGCCCAAGCCATAAGGCGCTCCCCGATTAGCGGCGGTCCGCCGCGCTCAAACGTCTTCGATGGAGTCAAGATATGGCCAGCGCGCCGCAGTCGCTTCCCCTGTTCTACAATACGCTCGAGCCGCTTTCGAGTGAGGCGCACGCCAAGTTCAAGGTCCGCCCGACCGAGGGCGCCGACTTCCTGGTCAACCACCACGCGATCCCCGTGACGGTCGATGAATTCCCGCTGGTCCAGCGCCAGATGCCGATCATCTTCTCGCAGGGCGACGATTCGGTCCCGCTCGCGCTGATGGGGCTGAACGAGGGCGTCAACGTCTTCATCGACGAGAAAGGCCAGTTGCGCGATCCCTATACCTACGTCCCGGCCTATATCCGCCGTTATCCCTATCTGCTCGCCCGGCTGACCCCGGAAGCCGAGGAACTGACGCTCTGCTTCGACCCGACCTCGCCGACGATCGGCGACTTCGACGAGGGTGATGCGTTGTTCGAGAACGGCGAAGCGACTCCCCTCGTCAAGAACATCCTCGATTTCAACCAGCAGTTCGAAGAAGCCGGCGCGCGCACCGGCGCGTTCATGAACGAGATCAAGGAACTCGACCTGCTGATGGACGGCGAAGTGTCGATCCAGCCCGAGGGCGTCGACAAGCCGTTCCTCTATTCCGGGTTCAAGATGATCAACGAGGAAAAGCTGACCGCGCTGCGCGGCGATCAACTGCGCAAGATCGTCCAGTCGGGGCTATTGCCGCTGATCTACGCCCACCTGTTCTCGCTGTCGGTGATGCGCGAGATTTTCGCGCGCCAGGTTCAGCTCGGTCTGATGCCGGCGCCGCAGCTGGAAACCCCGGCCTGAGGCGCGGATAAATCCATAGCCCCTTGAAACCAAACGGCTACGTTCTTAGTTAATACCATGCACGGCGTCGTGTTCCCCCCTTTCGCGGGGCCGTGTGGCGCATCTTCGGATGCGCCTCCTCCCTGAACCTAGGCCACCTCGGGCTTATGCCCGGGGTGGTTTTTTATTGGGGTTACTCCGCCGCCAGCGCGAATTCGCCGCCGAGCAGCTCGTCGGTTGCGGCGTCGATCATCCGGCGCAGCAAAGCCGCCGTCGTGCCGAGCGTCTTTCCCGGCACGTTCAAGCCAGCATCGAGATACAGTCGGCGGTCGATCTCGACCTGGATGGCGTGGATGCCGCTCGCCGGGCGGCCATGCCGGCTCAGGATATGCCCGCCGGGGTAGGGCGCATTGAGCGCCGCTGTGAGCCCTGCGGCGGCCACTTCGCCCTCGAGCCGATGCACTAGCCGCGCGCCGGCGCTGCGCCCGAAACGATCGCCCAATACTATCTGTGCCGACAACGGCCCCGGCAACGGCGGCATCGAATGCAAGTCGATGAGCAGCGCCGCGCCGAACCGATCGCGCGCGGCGGTTAGCGCGTCGGCCAGCGCGGCGTGATAGGGCCGATGATCCTCGGCGATCCGCTGCCGCACTTCGTCGTCGGCCAGGCGTCTGCGCCATAGCGTCACCCCCGGCGCGGCGCGGCGCGGGACTAGACCGAGCCCGCTTCTCAGCTTGACCGCCGCCGCGCCCCCCGGGATCGGCCGTGCGCCGTCGTCGATCAGCGGGTCGCGTTCATCCTCGGCGCGGTTGAGGTCGATCCAGGCGCGCGCGCGGCGCTGGATGAACAACCTCTCTTCGCCACGCGCCGCGAGCGCCAGCGTGTCGGCATGGCGGTCCTCCAGCGCGAGCATCGATGCGATCGGCACCGCGGCCGCCGCGCGCAACTGCAACGGATAGTCACGCCCGGCATGCGGCACCGAAACGACTACCGGGCTTGCCGGAGGAATAGCGCCAAAGCGGTCGAACGACGGGGCTGCCATGCCCGCCATACTATGCGCCGCATCGGGACGCGGCAATCTGCGTGGACGCTGGAAATTTTTAAACCCTTGGCGCATAAAACGACGCCAGAACATAAAGCGGGACGGCAATGATCAGAATTCTCTTGGCCGAGGACGATTCGGTGATGCGCGAGTATCTCACGCGCGCTCTCGAACGCTCGGGCTACGCCGTGACCGCGGTCGACCGCGGCACCGCTGCCCTGCCGCTGATCGAGGCCGAACATTTCGATCTGCTGCTGACCGATATCGTCATGCCAGAGATGGACGGGATAGAATTGGCGCAAAAGGTTGCCGAGATGGCGCCCTCGACGCGCGTGATGTTCATCACGGGCTTTGCCGCGGTGACGCTGCGTGCGGGCAAGACCATGCCGCAGGCGCGCGTGCTGTCGAAGCCGTTCCATCTGCGCGACCTGGTGATGGAGGTCGACCGCCTGTTCGAATCGGAAACCGCGAGCGGGGGGTTGTAGACACCCCCGGCCTTCGCTAGAGGCCGCTCCCTCGTGGGCGTATAGCTCAGTGGTAGAGCACTGTGTTGACATCGCAGGGGTCCCAAGTTCAATCCTTGGTACGCCCACCATTTAAAAGCCCGCCAAGTCAGAGACTTGGCGGGCTTTTTATGGCCTTGGCGGAGTCGGTATCGCTGGCGGGCTCCGGTAGTTGTCCGGTAAACTGGGCGAACGAACATCGAACATGTAGCGAACCTGGCGGTCGCCATTTGGCAATTAGTGCGGGGTGGCACGCCCCAAAGAGAGCCTACTCATCTGTTCAACCTCAAGGCTGGTGTTCCGGCGCGGTCGCGGTGATGAGCGACGGTGCTCACGTGCTTGCACAATCCTCCGCGCTCGATCCATCGACCTCGGCAGGAGACTGCCAAGGTCTGTCATCATGATCGCCAGTTTCAAATGCGATCGGATGATCCAGCGCGTAGCGCGGGATGACTGCGGATCGTCGCCGTCCCGATCAACGGGCGATGCAAAGAGTTGCGCTTCGCGGCTACGCGAAGCGAGCAAGAGCACGACGCCGATTGCGGTAGCCAATATGTCGATGGTCGATCGAACGAGGGCAGGGCCGACGGCGAACGTTGTCAAAACGGTAATCACAGCAATCATTCATTTTCCCTTATGCAGCTGATTCCCACTCTCAGCCGTCGTTGGGGCCTCTTCAGCAGTCCGCGGATCGGCCTGCGCTTCCCGACGTCTCGCTCGCGCCGTCGGCTCAGATCAGCTCAACGATCGTCTGTCTGTCCACCAGTCGTGTTCCAGGCGTCGGCCGAAGCAGCCGGTCCATGAGCAGGATGCCCACTTCCATTGCCACTGCACGGCCATCGAAACCGATTAGCCGACATCTATCGATGATTTCGTGGATGGGCATGCTTCCCCTGACTGCGAGGTCGCCGAGAATTATTACGACCAGTTCCGGGTCGTGAACGAATTCGTAGGGTGCTGCCTCGTAAACCTTCGGCATCTCGACTTCCTCAATCTCGATAGATGCCAGCGGATCAAACGCCGTTGCTCCGGCGCTGGCTGGTAATGATTTGGCGTTCAAGGATGCGCGGTCACCATCGTTGGATCGCGCGGCGTCGTCGCCACGAGTTTCGCGACACCCGCTCGAGATAAAGCGAGAAAATTTCCGATTTTGCGAGACTGGGAGTCCCGGCGGTGTTCTTCGCAACCTTTGCGAATGCGGGCTGAAGCTCCCGCATAATCCGTTCGACCTTGCCCCCGGGATGGGCGCTGATGAAATAATGTGAATTGTCGCTGAGGCCGAATTTGTTGTGTACTCGGCCGGCATCTGCACCGATGCGTTGGATGGCAAAATCCGCGACATTTGCGCTGGTGTATCTAAAATCCGGATGGTTGGTGACCTCCGGCAGCGGCGGTCGACGGTAGTTCCGACGTTCCCAAATCTGGAAGACCGTAGGGACCTCGCGCGGTTTTCCGAGAAACAGAAACGCCTTCTTTGGAACCGTATGCTCGCTCACCAGATGCAGCGTCTCGTCAATGCGATTTATGATCCTCGTCTTGCGGAATGTCGCCGGCAGGATGAACGCTATGAAGTCCGCTTGGCGAGCAGCATGATTGACGAACTCAAGGGCTTTTTCAGATCCTGTTCCGAACGGCGGATTGCCGACGATGACGACCCGACGATTACTAATGATCTGTAAGGTCAAAAAATTCGTGGCAAGGACACCTTTGCACTGCGAGGCGAGGTCGACGCCGATGCTACCGCTCGGCATCGGGACGAAGAACGCTCCTTGGCCAGCGCTCGGTTCGACCATTAAGAAGCGGTCAGCGTATCCTTCCCCGAAGGAACGGCGGAGATAATCGCGCACTTCTTCGTACAGATCTTCTGCGACTTCGTAACGTGTGTAGAACTGGTCGAAAAGAGCGGCCGTTTCGGGATCGTCGTTCATCGCAGGCGATATCGACTTGCGGCGAAGTATTGATGCAGGTGCAGCGATCGTCGCGGGTTTGCAGCCCCCAAGCACAAACGGGGCTGCGTGATCCAATTCGAGCGGTGACCACGGATCATCTTTGGTCCAGAGAATGGTATGCGTCATGTTTGATTTCCTCTGTAAAACTGGGCTGATGGAACCCTTCGACGCAATGCTTCGGAGGACGTTGGCGGGATGCTGTAGGCAGCGGGGCAACGCTCGATGATGGCATCGATGATTGCCTCGAGCGCCAGCGTGGCCTCGTGCTGGTAGTCGGGGTCGAACGCCGAGTAGAGGTCGGTCACGCTGTCGATCACGCGGTGGCCGAGCTGGACCTCGATCTGCTCGTTGGGGACCTTCTTCGAGGGTTTGCGCCACTTGGGCGACCAAGCGCGCGGCGTCCCCGCGTCGCGCAGCAGTTGCGCTATCGAGCGGCGCACGAGCTTCATCCCGCCTTCGCCATCCTTGGGCCAACCAAGTTTCTCAACCATGGTTTCCCAAGCTGACTTGATCGAAGCGAATGGGACGAAGTCGCCCTCCACGTCGTCGATCCGCTGAGCGAGCTGACGAGGCGCGACGACGACGGCGCGCCGCTTTTTGGTCTGACGCCTGCCGGCGGGATTGAGCGCGACGATGCGGCGTTCGGAATTCCACTGTCGCCGTTCGGGGGAGGTAGAGAAGTCGTGGACGGCGTCCGGTCGAGCGGCGGTCCCGACTGTGAGCATCAGGTACCGGTGGAGCCCAAGGCGCTTGGTCGGGTATTGTGGATCAGTAGCGTAGCTGAAGGCGTCTGCGAGTTCGTCGATGGTAAGCCGCCGTTGCGGGGTCCGATTGAGTTCTTTCGTCGGCACCGGCTTGAATTGTGCGGGGCGCGAATTGTCGCCGCGCTTGTGCGCCGCGTTGATCGCCGCGGCGAGCTGGATCACGGAGTTCTCGATACTGGAGAGCGAGCGCGGTTCGACACGCTTTTTGCCCGAGGTGAGCACGACGGGCCGCTTGGCGAGCCAAGTTCGAAACCCCGTGATCCAGTTCTCGTCCACGCGCCCGCAACGTAGGTCTGGAGCCGCGAGGTCGGTCACGTAGCGCACCACGTGATTCAGGCGCGGCCGGATCGCCTTGATCGCGGTCCGCTCTTCCTGAATCGCGAGATAATCGGTGATGACGCGCAGGAGCAGCTGGTCGCTGCCACCGCCACGTCGCTGACCACAGGTAGGGCAGATGTCCTCGCCTTCTGCGTGCTGCAGATAGTGGCGGTCTAGCGCCGCGCGGGCGGACGCGACATCTGCTGTGCGTGTGCTAGCAGATCGGTAGCGTCCTCGAGTGGCGTCGTACCAGAAGATCGCCAGATGGGGACTCCGGAAACTTCCATCGTTTCGGCGATCCCAGTCGAGCCAGTAGTCGCCGCGTTGGTAGAGTCCGCGCTTCTTTGATCGCTGCGCCATTTCGCGCGCTCCTTTAGCTTCTTGGCCGCTGCGGCCTGGATGAGGTCGTTGACGCCGATGCTGGTGAGGAGATCGAGGTCGGCTGCTTCGATCCTGACGCCGCGACCGCGCTCAAGGGCGCGGGACCAACGGCGTGCCAGGTCCGGAATGTCGTCGGTCATCGGGCGTATCCCAACGAACTAACGTAACCGCCATTGGCGGCTTCGAAGCCCGGAACGGGAAGAAAAGTTGGTTTCATGCCCTTGTTATAAAATTCACGAATACATAGATGCAACAAACGCACATTATGGAGAGTGAGTGTTGCCGATCCCGTCCTACTACCGTCTCCCTGAGGGGCTCGTCGGGTTGAGACTTGATTTTGGCGCCCGGCTGCGTCGCTACCGTCGCAAGCAGAGCCTCACGCAGGCCGAGCTCGCAGAACGAGCGGGCCTCGGTCGAGAGACGATATCGAGGATTGAGTCTGGAAAAGTGCAGCCGAAACCAGGCACGCTGGATGAGATTCTGCGTGTTCTTGGGTTGGACATGGGCAAGGTTGCCGTTCGCGGACGAAACGGTCGGACCAAGAGAGTCGCGCGTTATTTCGACGGATCGGAAAGGGGTGATCTTCGTCACGAGATCGGTCGTGCGATCCGTATAGCGCGTATTGCCGAAGACATGTCGCTCCGGACGTTGGCCGAGCGATCAGGACTCTCGGCATCGCAGCTTTCTCGTATTGAACGCGGGGAGGGGGAGCGCAGCTCGGTCTACAAGAACCATAAAGACGAGGCGCACTTGGCCCGAGAGGACCGCGGGTTCTTGCTTGTGAACCCCGAATTGCTGAGGCTTGCGAAAAAGGTCTTGCTCGAGCGTTTCGGTTAGAAGCTGGTCTAGCGATATTGGCAGTGGAACATCGCCGCACCGAGATCCGGTGCGGCGATG
>JBDSED010000089.1:0-12575 GCA_039920225.1 Sphingomonas sp. | reverse complement strand
CATGCGGCCTTGCCCAGCGCATGCCGGATCGTCAGCGCATCCAACAGCGCCTGGGTGGGATGCTCGTGCTGGCCGTCGCCCGCATTGAGCACCGGGCAATCGACCTTGCCGGCGATCAGCCGCACCGCGCCAGAACTGGCGTGGCGGATGACGATCATGTCGGCGCGCATCGCGTTGAGCGTCTGCGCGGTATCGATCAGCGTCTCGCCCTTCTTCACGCTCGATTGCGCCACCGCCATGTTGACGACGTCGGCGCCAAGCCGCTTCCCGGCGATCTCGAACGACAGCAGCGTCCGTGTCGAATTTTCGAAGAACGCATTGATCAGCGTGAGACCCGCAAGCCGCTTGTCGGGCTTGGCGCGCGTGCGGTTTGCCTCGACCCATTGCTCGGCCTCGTCGAGCAGGAACGCGATCTCGTGCGGCTGGAGCCCGTCGATTCCGGTCAAATGCCCGTGCGGGAAGACGGCACCACCCGGGATGAGGGCGGCGGGGCGATGATCCGAAGCTTGCATTAAAGCCGTCGCCTAGACTGACCAAGCCCACCACGCAAGGCGCTACGGATTCTTGATCGCGATCAAGGTTTTATACTCTTTCCTTGCCGTCCGATTTTGGACAAAGCGGTCATGGGGGGATCAATGTCAGACCAGGCCGCAACCGGACGCACCGCGCCCGACGTTCGCTTTTACCTGCCGGCGCCGGCGCTGCGGCCGTTGATCACATCCTATTACGTCGTCGATGCGCCGGCACCGCTGGCCGATTTCACGCATCCCGAATGGGGCAATATCCGCTTCCTCCTCTTCGGCGATATGCGATTCGGTAGCGTCGACGGTCACGATATGGCGCCGCCGCCCGCGCCCGCCGTCATCTTTGGCCCGAGCGACCGCACGCGCCGGTTCGACAGCCAAGGGGGTCTAACGATTGGGGTTGGGCTGACGCCGCTTGGTTGGTTGAGCCTGATCGGCAACGATGCGTCGAAGACGGCGAATATGATCGTGCCGCTTGGCGACGAGCTCGGCACACCTGGCGAAGCGCTTCGCCAAACACTGGCCGCCGCGCGCGACGATGGTGCGATGGTGGCGATCCTCGATGCGGTGCTCACTGCACGCAAACCCGAACCGAGCCACTATCGTGATGCCGTAACCAGGGTTCAGCAAGCGCTGCTGGCGGGCACGGAGGATCAAGTCGTCGATCTGGCCGATGCGCTGGAAATGGAGCAGCGCACGCTCCACCGGATCTGTCGGACGGTGTTCGGCTTCTCCCCCGTGCGGTTGCTGCGCCGTCAACGCTTCCTGCGCACGCTGGCCAGGGTCCGCGATGCGCTTGACGAGCCGCTCGGCAAGCTGATCGATTCGCAATATTACGACCAGGCTCACTTCAACCGCGATTTCAAAGCCTACATGGGCATGACGCCGATGGCCTATTTCGCCAGCCCGCGCGAGGTCACGCGCCGGGCCGCAGACGGGCGTCATGCATTGCTCGGCGCTCCAGTGCAGGGCCTGCACATTCCGGAGAAGTAAAACCGTTTCGGTGCGATCGATTACGGCGAGGGACCGTGATTGGTGCGAAATGGTTGGAGATCAGATTTACTCGGGCACGTTCGCTCGCCAGCCGTCATTCCGCGCAATCTATGCCGGAAGACCGATGTCACTGCTGATGAGCACGTTCCTTGCCAGTTGGTTCGTTATTCACCTGGCGGCCCTGGCGTGGATGGTTTGGGAAGTCGCTCGCGCCAATCGGAAATAGTCAGGCCGCGGTCAGCGCATCGATCGCGCCCTGCAGGATGTAGCTCGCCGCAAGCTTGTCGACCCGCTCGGCACGCTTGGCACGAGACAGGTCCTCGGCGATCATCTGGCGCTCGACCGCCTGGGTCGACCAACGCTCGTCCCACAGGAAGATCGGCAGGTCCAAGTCGGCAAGATTGCGCGCGAAGGCGCGAGTCGATTGCGTTCGCGGAGAATCGCTGCCGTCGAGATTGAGCGGCAGGCCGACGACGAGCCCCTTGACCGATTGCGCCGCGATCATCGCGGCGAGCAACGCCTTGTCGGCGGTGAATTTGGTGCGGCGGATCAGTTCGGCGGGACTCGCGAAACTCCACCCGGCGTCGCACAGCGCCGTGCCGATCGTCTTGGTGCCGACATCGAGTCCCAACAGCCGCCCGCCGTCGGGCAAGGCATCGCGATAGACGAGGCGATCCTCGGTGATCATGGCTTGGCCGGCGCGGAGGCCGTAAACGCCTTCAACCGCCGTATCGCGTCGGCGCGGGTATTCGCCCAGAACAGCGAATAATCGAACACGTGATAGTTGTTCCCCGGCAATACGTACCCTCCCAACTCGATCGGCGAGCCAATGCTGAGGATACCGCGGCCGGTGCAGGCGGCCGGCACGCCGGGGACGGCGAGCTGCGCGTCGTCGAGCGCCTTGGTCGGGACCAGCGTGCCGAGATTGTCTTTCGCTTCGGCCGTGCCGTTAGCGGTGCCGGTGATCGGGTTGGTGCAGACCATGGCCGAGTCCTTGCGCGGCTGGCCGTCGAAGCCGATGGTCGAATCGAACACCTCCAGAACCTGCGAGGGGTCGGCCGGTTCGGCGTAGCTTTGCCACGACAGGATGCACCCGACCTGATCCGCGGTCGCGCATTCGGGCAGCCCAAGGGCGGGCAGATCGGCGGTCTTCGAGATCGGCCAACCGACGACGTAGGCCGCGACGATGCGTTTCGCGAACGGCTTGCCCGCTACGCGCTCGCGCAGCAGCCGCTCGAGATGCAGCGCCCCCTGGCTGTGTCCGGCCAGGATGATCGGCCGGTCGGGGCCGACTTCCTTGAGGAATTCGTCGAACGCGGCGAGCACATCCCTGTAGGCGAAATCGAGCGCCTTTTCGGCATCCATCTGGCTGGTCAGGAACGCGCCGAACGTCGCTTGGCGATAGCGCGGCGCCCAGACCTCGCCGGCTTCGTTGAACGCCGACGCCTGGCCCTTGAGGAACACGCGGGCATATTGGTTGGCGCGCGGGTCGTCGAGTGGCGCGTTCCAGTGCGCGCGGTCGATATAAGAGGTCGGGTGGATGAAGAACACCGCGGCGAGGGGCTTGTCGCCAGGCTTGAAATTGGCGGGGGTCCACACTGCCGGGTTGTTCGCGATGCCGGGCTTCGCGAACCACATATCGGCGCTGGCATAGCGCTCGACCGGCGTGGCGGGACCCCCGGCGAACGTCTCGCTAGGCACCAGCGCGAGTTTCATCAGCTCCTTCTGGAAATAGAAAAGCAGCCCGCCGGCAATCATGACCAGGATGATGAGGATGATGACGGCGTAGAGGAATTTGCGGGCCATGCGCGCGCCGTGCCCGATGCATGCAGCGCTTGCAATCACCGGCGGCACGGCGTTCATTCGCATGGCTATCGAGGGGAGCGCGATGACGGACGATCTGGCGCAACAGATGACCGACGAACCGGACTGGCCGTTGCGCGCCGTTATCCTGATGGCGGTCGGCGCGGCTGCCGCGCTGACGATCCAGCAATTGATGGATGTCGGCGATTGGTCGAGCAATCGCGGCGCGGGGCGCGATGCCTGGGCAACGGGCGTCGGCGTGGGCGCGCTGGCGTTCGGGTTCGGGCTCAGCCGCGTGCGGATCGCCTGGACCGTGATGTTCGCGACGGTGCTGGGCGTCGTCGCCGGGCTGATCGTGTGGTGGAACAGCCAGCCCGACGGCGTGTGGACGTGGAGCGGGGCGAGCATGGTGCTGGCGATCGCGATCGCCGTGCCGCTGTTCCAGGTCGCGCGCGACGAGGGCCGCGCGTCGTTCCCGTATACATAGGTCCACGGCCACGCCTGGACCAATGTCGTGCTGTGGGGCGCATGCTGGGGGTTCACCGGGATCGTCGTGCTGCTGTCGCACCTGTTGGGCGAGCTGTTCGCGCTAATCGGCATCAATGTGCTCAAGGACCTCCTCAACATGAGCTGGCCGAATGCGCTGATCATCGGCGCGGCATTCGGTGGGGCGCTGGCGTTGCTGCGCGATCGCGACCGCGTCGTGCGGCTGTTGCAGCGCGTAGTGACCTCCGTGCTGAGCGTGCTTGCGCCGGTGCTCGGCGTCGCGCTGATCCTGTTCATTGTGTCGCTGCCGTTCACCGGCCTGAACAATCTGTGGGAAGCGACCAAGTCGACTACGCCCATCCTGATGGCGTGCGTGATCGGTGCGCTCATCCTGGCCAACGCGGTGATCGGGCACGGTCCGGAGGACGAAGCAAAGAACCCCGTATTGCGCTGGTCGGCGCTGGCGCTGGGCGTGTCGATCCTGCCGCTGGCGGTAATCGCCGCGCTGGCGATGGGGCTGCGCCTCAACCAATACGGGCTGACCCCCGATCGGCTCTGGGGGCTGGTTTGCGTGCTGTTCGCGGTCGGCTATGGCCTCATCTATTTTGTCGCGGTGGTGCGCAATCGGCTCGACTGGGCGCCGCTGATCCGCCGTGACAACATTCGGCTGGCGTTCGCGACGATGACGGTCGCGCTGCTGCTGGCGACGCCGTTGCTCGGGTTCAACGCAATTTCGGTGCGCGACCAAGTCGCGCGGCTGAAATCGGGGAAGGTGAGCGTCGACAAATTCGACTGGGCGGCGCTGGGGTTCGACTTTGGCGAACCTGGTAAACGCGCGCTCGCCGATTTGCAGCGGTCGTCGATCCCGGCGATCGCGCGTCGCGCTACCGAAGTGGCGAAGACGCAGGACCGCTATCAGGTCGCCGGCCAGGATCAGACCAGGCTTCAGACGGCCGCGCTCGAATCGAAACTTCGCATTCTCCCGACGCCGGTGCCGCTGCCCGACGATTTGAGAAGCATTGTGGCGAATGCGGGCGGATGCGGCGCCACGAACCCGTTGTGCGTTGTCGTCTACAGAGTGGGTGCACCCGAAGCCTGGGCGCTTCAGGCCGGATGTTTCGTCGCACCGGCGGCGATCAAGCCGACCGGGCAACGCGATACTACAGTCGCAAAGGCCCCGGTGGTGGACTATCTCAACTGCTCACCGCACCGGTACGTCAAGACTGGTGGCAAGTGGGCGGAAGCGTACACCGACCAGACGCGGCCGGCGGACCAAACGACCGCGCCGGCACGCAAAGCGGCACTCGACAGCGGCAAGGTCGAGGTGCGCACCGTCCCGCGCCGCCAGTTGTTCATCGGTGACGAGCCCGTCGGCGATCCGTTCGAATAGGTTGCGTCGGGCGCGCGGCCTCTGCTAGCCGCGCCGCCATGTCCGTAGACGCTGCAACCGTGAAGAAGATCGCGAGCCTCGCCCGCATCGCGATCACCGACGAGGAGGTCGCGAAGATCGCGCCCGAACTCGACAATATCCTGGGCTGGATCGAGCAATTGGGCGAGGTCGATACGTCGGGCGTCGCGCCGATGACCGCGGTGATCCCAAATCACTTGCGGTTGCGTGACGATGTCGTGAACGCCGATCCGCTGACGGGCGGCGGCCGCCGCGACGCGGTGCTGGCAAACGCACCGCAGGCCGAACATGGATTTTTCACCGTGCCCAAGGTGATCGAATGATGGTCGCAGAGCATCATTCGATCATCCCCGCGCCGGCGGGGATCCAGAAACAAAAGACGATGCGCGCGTGGCTCTGGACCCCCGCCTTCGCGGGGGAA
Source organism: Sphingomonas sp. (assembly GCA_039920225.1). Taxonomy (GTDB): domain Bacteria; phylum Pseudomonadota; class Alphaproteobacteria; order Sphingomonadales; family Sphingomonadaceae; genus Sphingomonas. Next base: position 6,940 of record JBDSED010000089.1, on the reverse strand, counting down.
CAGAAAGTGCGCAGCCGATGACGAACCTCACCGATCTCGGCGTCCGCGATATCCGCGATGGCGTGCGCGCCGGCACCTTTTCCGCGATCGACGTGGCGACAGCGTTCAACGCGCAAGTCGCCAAGGCAAAGACACTCAACGCCTTCCTGGTCGGAACCCCCGATCACGCGCTCGCTGCTGCGAAAGCTGCGGACGACGCGCGGGCCAAGGGCGATGAGCTCAAGCCGCTCGCCGGCGTGCCGATCGGCATGAAGGATCTGTTCTGCACCAAGGGCGTGGCATCGACCGCGGCGAGCCTTATCCTCGAGGGGTTCACGCCCGAATACGAATCGACCGTGTCGCAGAATTTGTGGGACGCGGGCGCGGGGATGTTGGGCAAGCTCAACATGGATCAGTTCGCGATGGGCTCGTCCAACGAGACCAGCGCGTTCGGCAACGTCATTTCGCCCTGGCGGCGCAGCGACGGCGGCAATGCGCCGCTCGCACCTGGCGGATCGTCGGGCGGCAGCTCGGCGGCGATCGCGGCGCGGCTGTGCCCGGCGGCGACCGGCACCGACACCGGCGGGTCGATCCGCCAGCCCGCCGCGTTTACCGGCATCGCCGGGATCAAGCCGACCTATGGCCGCTGCTCGCGCTGGGGCGTTGTGGCGTTCTCCTCCAGCCTGGACCAGGCTGGACCAATGGCGCGCGATGTGCGCGACTGCGCGATCATGCTCGAGGCGATGGCGGGGTTCGATGCCAAGGATTCGACGAGCCTCCAGCTCGATGTGCCCAAATGGGAAGCTGGCCTCAACGCCAGCTTGGCCGGCAAGCGGATCGGCATCCCGAAGGAATATCGCGTCGACAACATGCCCGAGGAGATCGAGGCGCTGTGGCAGCAGGGAATCTCGTGGGCGAAGGACGCGGGTGCCGAGGTAGTCGAGGTGTCGCTGCCACACACCAAATACGCGCTCCCCGCCTATTACATCATAGCGCCCGCGGAGGCGTCGTCGAACCTCGCGCGCTATGACGGCGTGCGTTACGGGCTGCGCGAATTGCCCGAGGGCGCGAACCTGCAGGACATGTACGCGGCGACCCGCGCCGCCGGGTTCGGTCCCGAGGTCAAGCGCCGCATCCTGATTGGGACATACGTTTTGTCGGCAGGGTTTTACGACGCGTATTTCACACAAGCTTCGAAGGTGCGCGCGTTGATCGCTCGCGATTTCGACGAGGCCTGGAAGTCGTGCGATCTGCTCCTGACCCCGACCGCGCCGTCGGCGGCGTTCGCGCTGGGCGAGAAGTCGGCCGATCCGATCGCGATGTATTTGAACGACGTCTTCACCGTGCCGTCGAGCCTGGCCGGGTTGCCCGCGATGTCGGTGCCCGGTGGATTGGACAAGCAGGGCTTGCCGCTGGGACTTCAGGTCATCGGCAAGGCTCTCGACGAGCAGGGCGTTCTCGATGCGTGCCTGGCGCTCGAGGAGCGCGCCGGGTTTACCGCCCGGCCTGAGGCTTGGTGGTAATCCCATCACCCTCTCCCCTTGCGGGAGAGGGTTGCGCAGACTTAGGTCGCGCTCTTCGCGCGGCCTTAGTCGAAGCTGGGTGAGGGGTAAGCGGTCGCGCTGCGAACGCGCGAAGCTTCGCTTCGCTCACCCTCTCCAAGCTACGCTAAGCGGCTGCGCCGCCAAGCTTCGCTATCCTCTCCCGTCAAGGGAGAGGAAGATAGTTGTAATGTAGGATTTCGTCTGAGACGACGCACGATGCTCTATGACATCGTCAGCCGCCATCGATCGCAGCGCAAGGATTCCTCTGTCCGCGCTCCGGATACTCGCCGCATGCCGCCCCAAACCGGTATCACAGGATCATCGCTGATAGTGTAAAGCTAGTGTAAACTTACGGCTCATTCCGCGCTGCGCTCGACCGATTCGAGGATCCGCGCCCCCGCCATGAACACCGCGATCGGGCACACCGCGAACAGCATCCAGCCGCCGAACCCGGGATATTGCTGCATATAGTGCATCCCACGCTCGACCGCGCCGGTGCCGAGGCCGTATATGATGAGGAACGCCTCGAACTTGGTCTTGATGACGAACAGCCGGGCAAATTTGGTCCACATGTCCGCTATTTACGCATGACTCGTGCCAATGGCGGAAATGCGTCGTTCCGGCTTAACGAACGTGGTTACCTGTAAATTAATTCGACGATTTCGAGTTCTTGGAGCAGCGCAGTGCGGGCGGCGCGGATGCGGTCGATCAGCGCGGGATCGCCGATCTGGTCGATCGCGATCTCTTCGGGCCAATGCGCCTCGATCACCGCGGCAATACGGTCGAGCTTTGCATTATCGACCAGAAACCGCGAATCGACGGTCGCCGGATCGGCCACGACGCGCAGCCTGAGGCAGGCGGGACCGCCGCCGTTGCGCATCGACTGGCGGACGTCGACCACTTCGATCCGGCGGATCGGGCCATTGCCGGCCAGCATGTTCTGCAGCCATCCCCAGACCGCGGTGTTATGGCGCGCCTCGCCGGGAACGATCAGCGCCATCGCGCCGTCCGGCAACGTCACCAGTTGCGCGTTGAACAGGTACGAGGCGATCGCATCGGCCAGGCTGACGCGGTCAGCCGGCACCTCGACGATCTCCGCCCAGGGGGCGACGCGGGCGACATCGGCGTACAGCGCGGCCTTGTCCTCGAACGCCAGCTCGTGCGCGAACAGCACGCGCTCGTTAGCGACCGCGACGACGTCGTTGTGAAACGCCCCCGCGGCGATCGCGGCGACCGATTGCTGCGCAAACATCGTCCGCGCAGGATCGAGCCGGTGCGCGCGGGCGACGGCTTCCGACGCTTCGCGGCGCTGCCGGGCGGGGAAGGCGCCGCCGCTTTGACCGTAGACGAAGATCTCGACGCCCGGCGCGAAGTGGTGCTCGCACAGGCGCATGTGATTGGCCGCGCCCTCGTCGCCGAACGGCGCGGGGACCGGCTCGTGCACTTCGAACGTCGGGTCGGCGAAGGCGAGGCGGAGCTGCGCCAGCGTCTCGGGCCATTCGTGGCTGCGATGCGCCATCGTGACGAGATTGGCGACGGTCAGGTGGCAGGCGCCGTCGGCGGCGTCGGGGGCAGGGGAAACGGTCGCGGCGTTTGCCGCCCACATCGGCGAGGCGGATAACGCCTGCGCCTTCAGGTGCGTCGGCGCATCGGTGTAAGTCGTCGCGAGGCTTGCTAGCCAGCGGTCGTCGGGCCGGTCGTGCGGCAACAGGATACCCTGCGTCAGGCCGAGTGCAAGGTTGGCGCGCATCTTCGCGACCCCCTCCAGCGCCGCTTCGCGCGGGCGCGACGTCATGCCGGCGTTCGACGTCGCAGCCAGGTTTCCCGGGCTCAGTCCGGCATAATTGTGGCTCGGCCCGACGATCCCGTCGAAGTTAATTTCGACCGGCATCACGCGCGACCGATAAAGGTGATCCGGTCACCCTCACCGACGCCCAGCGCAATCGCCGCGGTGCGGTCTATGACCACGCCGCCGCCCGCTTCGCGCAATTTGGCGAAGGCGCAGCGAAACGCCGCCAGTTGTCCCGCCGCGGCGAGCACGCGGTCACCGCCATCGTCATCGACGGCGACGACGGTCGCGGTCTTGGCATCGGCGACGCTCCTCACCCGGTCGGTACGCGCGGTCATCGTCGGGCCGCCGTCGAAGATGTCGATATATTTCTCGAACGCGAACCCTTCGCTCTCGAGCATGCGCATCGCCGCGCGGCCCGACGGATGCGGGAGGCCGATGACGCTGCGCGCGCTCTCGGTCAGCATCGCGACATAGATCGGGTGCTTGGGGAATAGGTCGGCGATGAATTGGTGGCCGTGCGTCGCGTTGAAGCGGTCGGCGTCCTGGAAATTCATCCCGAAAAACCGCCCGGCAAGTCCGTCCCAAAACGGCGACCCGCCGGCCTCGTCGATGATCCCGCGAAGCTCCGCCAGAATGCGGTCGGCGAAGCGCTGGCGGTGCATCGCGATGAAGAGGTACCGGCTACGTGCGAGGAGCATGCCGAGTCCGCCGGCGCGCTCGCCGGGATGGAGGAACAGTCCGCCAACCTCGCTCGACCCTTCCAGGTCGGTGGTCAGGCTGAGCATCTCGGCGCGGAACGTGCGGCCGAGTTCCTTGCTCTGCTGGGACAGCGTGCCCATGTGATAACTGTAGAAGGGATGCTCGGTGCCGACCCGGCTGAACATCTGGCACGTGCCGCGCACGTCGCCTGTCGTGACATTCTCCAGCATCAACACGAATATGTCGTCGCCGAGGTCCTCGGTCTCGCGGGCAAACGCGGCGCTGCTGACGGTCAGCCGTTTCTTGAGCGCGCGCCGGTCGGCCGGCAGGTTGGTGAAACCCCCGCCGGTCAGCTTGGCCATTTCGTAGAGATGGTCGAGATCGCCATCGTTCGCGGCACGGATGCGAAAGCTCACAATCCCCCCTTTTCGGCGATTCTCAACACGGTCAGTGCCGATAGTGCGGCGCGTTCGGCCAGGCTGTCGACCAGCAAGAACTCGTCAGTCGAATGAATAGCCCCGCCGCGTGCGCCCATCGTGTCGACCACCGGCACGCCGGCCGCAGCGATATTGTTGCCGTCGCACACCCCGCCGGTCGCTTTCCAGCCGATTTCGAGGCCGAGGTCGGCGCCGCTGTTCTTGATCAGCGCGAACAGCTTCGCCGCACCTTCGTCGATCGGCTTGGGCGGGCGATTGAAGCCACCGTGCAATTCGATCTCGACATTGCGATCGGCCGCGACTTCGGCAATCGCCCAGTCGATCGCGGCCTGCGCCGTGTCGATTGCTTCGGGCGAAACGGGCCGGAAATTGACCCGAAGGATGGCAAGGTCGGGCACGACGTTGTTCGGTCCGCCGCCTTCGATCCGCGCTGGGTTGACCGCTAACCCTTCCTGTTTCGCTGCGAACAGCCTGACCGCAAGATCGCTCGCGGCGACGATCGCGTTGCGGCCGTCGTCGGGATTGCGCCCGGCATGCGCGCTCTTGCCATGCACCACGATCGAGAAATTGCCGGTCCCGCCGCGAGCGCCGGCCAAGGTCCCGTCCGCGAGCGCAGGCTCGTAGGTCAAGGCCGCGACCTTGCCGCGCGCTAGATCGCCGATCAGCGCCGCGGAAGAGAAAGATCCGGTTTCCTCGTCGGAATTGATCATCACCTCATAGCCGATCCGGCTCGCGAGCGGGCTGGCTTCGACTGCTTCCAACGCCGCCAACATCAGCGCGAGCCCGCCCTTCATGTCGGCAACACCAGGGCCGTTTAGCGTGTTGGGGTCGAGAAATCGCTGGTATTGGAAGGCGTGATCGACCGGATAGACGGTATCCATGTGCCCGGTGAACAGTATCCGCGTCGCGGCATCGGGGCGCACGCGAAGGACGAGGTGCTGGCCATGCTCGATCGCCCGGAGGCTGCCGTCGACAGCCACGCTTTCGGCGGGTGCCGGTTCGACCAAGGTGATGTGCCCGGGCAGCACCGAAAAGGCGTCGGCGAGCATCCCCGCAACCGTCGCGAGCCCGCCCAAATTACGCGTTCCGCTATTTACTGCGGCCCATGCTTCCGTCCGCGCCAGGATTGGTGCGGCGGCCACATGCTCGACGGCGGCGGCTTCGAAAGCGGAAAGCACGTTCATTCCGGGCTCCTAGCGCGAGCCCAACCAGAAATCCACGGCGCGCCGCCTGACGGCGTTTCAGTGGGAAGGATCCACTACGTATCGCCGACCGAGCGGCTCGATGATATTCGCGGCGATCAGGCCTAACTCATGCCGCAGGGCTATTGCTGCCAGTTCGGGATGCGTCGGGATCAGATAGCGAAAGAAATAGGCCGCGTGACTGGTGCCGGCATCGTGGGCGACCGCCCGAAGCGCGGCCGCTATATCCCGCGATGAGTGAAGCCCCGGATGCCCGTGGTGGTGGCTGCCGTTGATTGCCGCTTCCAGAAACGGCGTCAGGCGAATTAGCGACCCGGATCGGTGGAGTAGAGTAACAAAACTGCGAAACCATTGCTGAGAGCGTTCCGGGGAACCTTCAGCCATGAAATCTTCGACGATCAGCCGACCGCCCGGCGCCAGGGCACCGATCGCCGCATCGACGCTGTCTTGAAGGCGCTCCACATGGTGGAGCGAGCGCGTGAATAGCACCGCGTCGAAGCCGGTGTCGGGGAAATCGGGCCAATTGGCGATACGCGCGTCGACGCCCCGCGCTCGTGCTATAACGATGGAATCGGCGTTGCTGTCGATGGCTACGATTTCAAATCCGGCGTTCGAAAGCGATTCTGCCAGCTCGCCCCCCGCCGCACCCGATCTCCAAGAGCCGCCTAGCGGTTGGCGGCAGTGCGCCGAGAACAAAGTCTCGCGTGTACGCTATCCCGCAATCCGTCACGGCGATGCATCAAATGTTTTAAGGACGGATTCGCAAAGGGTTTTTTGAACGGCCCTGTCAGGTCAGGCAGCTCGGTCGGATCGCGCATCAGTGCGAATTATACTTGCTGATCGACGACGTCGTGCCGAGTGCCCGGCGCCCGGCGGCAAAGGGATTGCTAGCGCCATAGCTCCGGGCCGTCGTGGGCCGGGTCCCGCCGGAGCAGGCGAATTGCCGCGCGGAATCGTCGAGTGAACCGCCATCGACCGGACGCCACTTGCCCGACCCGACGTCATCGGCGAGTACGGTCAGGCTGGCGTTGTAACCGGTCAGGTGGAGGAAGCGGTAGCGGGGCGTGGAGCAATCGAACTCGAGCACCAACTCACGCGACGCGGTGCCGTCGGTATCGTCAGTCGAATGTACGCTCCAGGCGGTGAGGCGACGTAGCGACGCGCCGGTGTTCACGATGCTGTCGCGATCGATGAAATAGGCGGTCGTCTTGGATTCAGACGTCGCCACCAGGAACCAGTTCTTGGCGGAGGCCGGCATCGACCAAAACACCGCCGCCAGCGCAACCC
>JBDSED010000088.1:0-14424 GCA_039920225.1 Sphingomonas sp. | reverse complement strand
GACCGCGAGTCGCGCGCTGTGCTGTCATCACCACGTCATCCTAGTCGGGTTGAAGCCCGCCAGGAAAGCGAATGGGGGCGTGAGTGTTTCATCCCGACCTGATGCGACATCCGGACAGTTGCCCGGCGTTGGTGCTGAACGCGGATTATACCCCGCTCAGTTACTATCCGCTCTCCGTCTGGCCGTGGCAGACCGCCGTCAAGGCGGTCTTTTTGGATCGGGTCGACATCGTTTCGCACTACGAGCGCGAAGTGCGCAGCCCGACCTTCGCGCTCAAGCTGCCCAGCGTGATCGCGCTCAAGTCGTTCGTGAAGCCGAGCCAGTTTCCCGCGTTCACGCGGTTCAACCTGTTCCTGCGCGACAAGTTCGCGTGCCAATATTGCGGGACGCACAAGGATTTGACCTTCGACCACGTCGTCCCGCGCGCCTATGGCGGGCGGACGACCTGGGAAAATGTCGCGACCGCCTGTGCGCCGTGCAACCTCAAGAAGGGCGGACGCACCCCGCGTGAGGCGAAGATGCCGCTCCACGTCGAGCCGATCCGCCCGACCAGCTGGCAATTGCAGGATCACGGCAAGAGCTTCCCGCCGAACTACCTGCACGATACGTGGCGGGATTGGCTCTATTGGGACATCGAGCTGGAGGCTTGAGGGCGGGCCGATATTCCGCCCAGGCGGGCCTGCAAAGCGCGATGATCTGCGCGCCGGTGCTCACGTGCCGAAAGCACGCTGCGCTCCGGTGCTCGACCATCACGCTTTTCGGCTCCGCCTGAACGAAATCTCGACCCACCCTCGGTGTCGTAAAAGCGTTTGACCGGCCCCACGCTGCGGTGCAGCATCTTAACATGGCCGACCTTCCCGCGATCACCAACAATCCCGACATCCGCTTTCTGGGCAAGCTGCTCGGCGATGTGATCCGTGCTTATGGCGGTGATGAGCTGTTCCAGCGCACCGACTATATCCGCTCGGCCTCGGTCGACCGGCATCGCGGCGTCAACGGCGACGTCGATCTCGGGCTCGATCGGCTGACGCTCGACGAGACGCTCGATTTCGTGCGCGGGTTCATGCTGTTTTCGATGCTCGCCAATCTGGCCGAGGACCGGCAGGGCGTCGCCGCCGAACCGGGGGCGGATGTCGCCGCGGCGATCGAACGGTTGGGCAAGGAGGGGATCGGCAAGGATAAGGTCGCGGCGCTGCTCGATACCGCGCTGATCGCGCCCGTGCTGACCGCCCACCCGACCGAGGTGCGGCGCAAGTCGATGATCGACCACCGCAACCGGATCGCTGCGTTGATGGCGATGCGCGATGCGGGGACGGCGACGACGCCCGACGGCGACGATGTCGAACAGGCGATCACGCGGCAGATCGCGCTGCTGTGGCAGACGCGCGTGCTGCGCCGCGAGCGGCTGTACGTCACGGATGAGGTCGAGACCGCGCTGTCTTCTCTGCGCGACGTGTTCCTGCCGGTGCTGCCCGGCCTTTACCAGCGCTGGGACCGAGCGCTAGGCGAGCGCGTGCCGAGCTTCGTCAAGCCCGGCAGCTGGATCGGGGGCGACCGCGACGGCAATCCGAATGTGGTGGCGGACTCGCTCACGACTGCGCTGGCGAAGTCGTGCGAGGCGGTGTTGGGCTATTATCTCGAGGCGGTTCACGCGCTCGGCGCCGAGCTGTCGATTTCGACCGACCATGCTGTGGTCAGCGACGAATTGCTCGCGCTGGCGGTGCGGAGTGGCGACACCGCGCCGAGCCGCGACGACGAGCCGTATCGCCGCGCGCTGTCGGGGGTCTATGCGCGGTTGGCCGCGACGCACCTCGCGTTGACTGGCAAGCCCGCGCCGCGCCCCGCCACGCTCAAGGGCGAGGCCTGTTCGAGTCCGCAGGCGCTGCGCCGCGACCTCGTCACGATCGCGCATGCGCTGGCGGGGGAGGATGGTCCGCTATCGTCGGGCGGCGCGCTCGGCCGGCTGATCCGCGCGGTCGATACGTTCGGGTTCCATCTTGCAACGCTCGATCTGCGCCAGAACAGCGCGGTGCACGAGCGCACCGTCGCAGAGATGCTCAAGGTGGCGGGGGTCGAACCAGACTATGCCGTACTCGACGAGAGCGCACGGATCGAGCTGTTGCGCCGTGAACTTGCCAATGCGCGGCCGTTGGTCAGCCCCTATGCGGCCTATTCCGAGGAAACCGCGAGCGAACTCGCGATCCTGCGCGCCACCGCCGCCGCGCACGCGACATACGGCCCGGCGTGCATCCGCCAATATATCGTCTCGATGGCGATGTCGGTCAGCGACCTGCTGGAAGTCCATCTGCTGCTGAAAGAGGTCGGGCTCTACGTCCCTGGCGATCCGCCGAGCGCCGCGATCATGGCGGTGCCGTTGTTCGAAACGGTCAGCGATCTCGAAGCCGCGCCGCAGATCATGACCGACTGGTTCGCGCTGCCCGAAGTCGCGGCGATCGCGTCGGCACGCGGCGTCCAGGAAGTGATGATCGGCTATTCGGATTCGAACAAGGATGGCGGATATCTCACCTCGACTTGGCAGTTGAGCCGCGCGTCGGAGGCGCTGGCGCCGGTGTTCGCGAAGGCGGGCGTCGGGATGCAGCTGTTCCACGGTCGCGGGGGCGCGGTCGGGCGTGGCGGCGGGTCGGCTTTCGCGGCGATCCGCGCGCAGCCGCCGGGCACTGTCCAGGGGCGCATCCGCATCACCGAGCAGGGCGAAGTGATCGCGGCCAAATACGGCACGCGCGAAGCTGCGACGATCAATCTGGAGGCGATTGCGGCGGCAACGTTGCTCGCGAGCCTCGAACCGCCCGCCCTATCGGATGCCGACCGCGCGCGGTTCGGCGCGGCGATGGACAAGCTGTCGGCCAGCGCGTTCAAGGCGTATCGCGGGCTGGTCTACGACACCGAGGGCTTCCGCACCTTCTTCCGCCAGATGACGCCGATCGCGGAGATCGCCAACCTCAAGATCGGCAGCCGCCCGGCAAGCCGCAAGAAATCGGACGCGATCGAGGATTTGCGCGCGATCCCCTGGGTGTTCAGCTGGGCGCAGGCGCGCGTGATGCTGCCGGGTTGGTACGGCGTCGGGCAAGCGCTGACGGGGTTCGCCGACAAGGGGTTGTTGCGCGAAATGGCCGATGGTTGGCCGTTCTTCGCCGCGACGCTCGCCAATATGGAGCAAGTGATCGCCAAGTCCGACATGGGCATCGCCGAACGCTATGCCGCGCTGGTCGAGGACAAGGCGCTGGCCGATGCGATCTTCCCGCGCATCCGCGACGGTTGGGAGCAAGCGAAGGACGGTCTGCTTGCCGCCACCGGCCAGTCGCGCTTGCTCGAAAAGCACACCGCGCTCGACGCCTCGATCCGGCTGCGCCTGCCCTATATCGAGCCGCTCAACCTGCTCCAGATAGAACTCATGAAGCGCCACCGCGCCGGCGAGGACGATCCGCGCGTTGCGGAGGGCATCCTGCTGTCGATCAACGCTATCGCGACGGCGCTTAGGAATTCTGGTTGAGCGTGCCGATCCCCCGCATCGGGATCAGATAAGCGACCAGCAGGATCGTGTTCGACACCGCGTTGAGCGGAAAGCCGGTGGCGATCGACAGGCTCGAATCGATCACGAACCAGGAAACGACGCCGACGCTGATCGCTCGCCACAGGCGCACCGTCGCGTCGGTCGGCAAGTCGCGCCCGGCCACCACGACGCCGAGCATGGTCATTCCCCAGCCGAGTGTAACCGCGCCCATCAGTGCGATCGAGAACCGCAGGGTGGGATCGAATATCAGCGTATGTCCCGGTCCAAGCAGGCCGTAGGCAATACGGGTAGGTCCGCTTGTTGCCTCAAATCCCGCGCCCGCCAGCACCAGCCCGAACGCCATCACCGCCAGGCACCACGCGATCAGCCACCGCCGCCAGAAATCCGTCATCGCCCGCTCCTTTTTTGTAGCGCATGCTACATATAGCTAAATCCGAAGCGATTGCTACAGAAAATCATGGTGAAGCGTGATGACCGGCGACAGGCTCTCTTGACGGTGATGGCCGACCACATTCTGGCGCACGGGTTGGCGGCGGCGAGTCTGCGCCCGCTGGCCAAGGCGGCGGGCACCAGCGATAGAATGCTGCTCTATTATTTCGCCGACAAGGATGAGCTTCTCGCAGCAACGCTGGGGGAGATCGGTGCGCGGCTGGCCCTGTTGCTCGATGCACAGGTTGGCGCCGCGGCGCCGCAGCGGTTCGCGCCGTTGCTCACGCAGATGCGGGAAGCGTTTCGCGCGCCGGCCTATGCGCCTTACGTGCGGCTGTGGCTCGACGTTGCGGCGCGCGCGGCGGCGGGGGACGCCTTGTTCGTGCGGGTCGGTCGGGGGATAGCCGACGGGTTCGCGGCCTGGGCGGCGGCACGGCTCGATGCGCCCGACGACGCGGCGCGCGGGGCACAGGCCAGCCTGTTGCTCGCAACGGTCGATGGCATGGCGATGCTCGACGCGGTGGGCCATCGCACCGATCTCGACCGCGCATTGACCGTTTTCGCGGATTAACCGGACCCTAACCCTGCGGCTCTAGTCCAACGGTCGTGAAACGGGGCGGGATATTCCTGGCGGCGCGGATGGCGCTTGGCCTGATTGCTGCGCTGGCGGTGTCGGCGTGCGTCCAGGACAATGACGGATCGACCGCGACGCTGACGATTCCCAAGTTGTCGCCCAAGGTCATGCTCGAAAAGCTCGACCTCAACGTGCCGACCGATCTGAGCATTCCGGATAGCGCGACGACCGACGCTGCCGGGACCACCGAATTCGCCGCGGCGCCCGCGTTCAACGCGCTCGCCTCGACGCAGAGCCCCGACGACGCCTCGCGCGCGCTCGATTGTCTGGCCCAGGCGGTCTATTACGAGGCGAACAACCAATCCGAGGACGGTCAGCGCGCGGTGGCGCAGGTCGTGCTCAACCGTGTTCGCGACCGCGCGTTTCCATCCAGCGTGTGCGGCGTGGTCTACCAAGGATCGCAGCGCACGACGGGCTGCCAGTTCACCTTCACCTGCGACGGTTCGCTCAATCGCACGCCGAGCGCCGCCGGCTGGGCACGCGCCCGCGCAGTGGCCAGCGCCGCACTCGCCGGCACAGTTTATGCGCCGGTCGGGTCGGCGACTTTCTATCACGCCAATTACGTCTCGCCGTGGTGGGCGACCAGCATGGACAAGGTTGCGACGGTCGGAGCGCACATTTTCTACCGCTGGCGCGCAGGCATGGAGCGCGCGCTGGCGTTCCGCCAGCCTTACTCCGGCTCGGAGCCCAGTCCGACCGGGCGCACCGGCGGCAGCGATACGACCTATGCCGGCGTGGAGTCGGTTGGGTCCGTGCAAATCTATCGCGGCGTGGTCGCGTCTGCGCCGGCCAGCACCCCGGGGGGGGGCAATGCGGCGGTCACGAAAACCACAACGGTCGCCACCTCGAACGCCAAGATCATCCGCGTCGGCGGTGGTCGCGGCGTTCGCATCTATCGCGGGGCGAGCGGCGCGTCGTCCGGCGAAGACCTGTCGGATCAGGCGACGATCGACTGATACTCCGATATTGCGAGCGTAGCGAAGCAATCCACGGTCTCGCACGACGCTGGATTGCTTCGCTACGCTCGCAAAAGCGGTTCAGGCTTGCCGCTCGAGTTCGAGCAGGAACTTCTTTCCTTCCAGCCCGCCGGCAAAGCCGGTCAGCGACCCGTCGCTGCCAATCACGCGGTGGCATGGGGCGACGATCGAGATCGGGTTCTTGCCATTTGCCGCACCGACGGCGCGGCACGCGCTCGGACGCCCGATCTGCGCCGCGATCGCGGCATAGCTGCGCGTTTCGCCGGCGGGGATGGTCAGCAGCGCCGCCCACACGCTCTTCTGGAAATCGGTGCCGTGGAAATCGAGCGGCAGGTCGAATTGCCTGCGCTTGCCTCCGAAATAATCGTCGAGCTGGCGCTTCGCCTCGACCAGCACGGGGTGATCGGGTTGTTCGGCCATCGCGCCGAGCGGCACGCGGTCTTCGCGGTCATTCTCCCACAGGATCGCGGCGAGCCCGGCGTCGCTCGCAACCAGCTTGAGCTTGCCGACGGGCGAGGGGTGGATGGTATAGGCATAGGTCATGGCGGGGTCCTTGGTCGCTGCGATCAACGATCTAGGCGCACCGCCTTTGGCGTGCTTCCCGTGGCTTGCGGTCAATTCCCCAAGCCCATCCGCTGCAGTTCCTTTGCCCCCTTGAATTGATGCTTGAGCGCGCCGGCAACATGCATCACGAACAAGCCATAGACGAGGAGCGCAATATAGCCGTGTGCCGCGCCGAACGTGTCGTGGACCCACGTCTTGCTGTCGGGCGGCAAGCTCATGATGAAGCCCAGCCGTGGCCATTCGAACGTGCCGAAATAGAAATTCGGGTTCTCCGCTGCCTTGTCCCACGCCGAATCCATAACCCAGCCGGTGATCGGCATCGCCAGGATCGCGAAATAGAGGCCCCAATGAACCACATGGGACAGTGTTGCCTCCCACGGCTGATAGGTGGTGGGATAAGCGGGCGGTTTGTGCCCCAGCCGCCAAAGGAGGCGAAGGATGGCGAGCCCGAGCACGGTGATGCCGATCGATTTGTGGCTGTTGATCATCGGCCGGACATATTCGCCGATCGCCGGATGCGCGTCGCCGAGCGGCCAGATCCAGGCGAGCGCGATGTTGGCGATGATGCCGATCGCCACCAGCCAGTGCAGCCAAATCGCGATTTTCGTGTAGCGTTGCGGTTCCAACAGTTGCTCCTCGTCATCCGGCGTTCAGGCTAGTTCGGCCACGAAACGAACGCTAGTAGGCGTGCGCTCCTCCCCAGGTGTTTAGATCTCATGCTCCACCGCACGGCGGCCTCAGCGCTTGCCGAGACCTTTGCGAAGCAATCGCCCCGGTTGAACCCGCGCCGCGTCGGCTGGCCCAGCCGTGCGATCACTGCACTGGTCTATGTGGGGTTCGTCGCGCTGGTGGTTCAGGCCTTCCTGCGTCAAGGCATCCTCGTGTGGTCGGTCGGGGTCGCCTATGTCCTCTATGACACCGCGCTGCTGATCTTCACCGCGATCGAGATCTGGCCGTTGCGTCACGGGGCGACGGTGCCCGCGATCGACGGCGTTACGCCGAGCCTTGCGGTGATCGTCGCTGCGCGCAACGAAGCGGCGGTGATCGACGTGACGATCGACCGGCTCGCGGCGCAGGAGGGTGCCCCCGATTTCATCCTGATCGCGGACGACGGTTCGAACGATACGACCGCGGCGATGCTGGCGCGTTACGGCCTCGACCAGCCCGCGGTCGGCGAGATCAGCCCGCCGGCGCGCGACTTGCCGAGCTTGCGCTGGCTGCGGCTGCCACACGGCGGCAAGGCGCGCGCGCTCAACGCGGCGATCCTGCATGTCGATCAGGAGATCGTCATCACGGTCGATGCCGACACCTTGCTCGAACCCGGCGCGATCGCTGCGATGCGCGCCGCGTTCGCCGCTGAACCGCAATTGGTGGCGGCAACCGGGGTGATTCGCCCGATCTGCGGCCCCAGCCTGTCGGGGCGGCTGTTCGAATGGTTCCAGACCTACGAATATGTCCGCAATTTCCTCTCGCGCTACGCGTGGGAGCGGGTCAACGGTCTGCTCCTCGTGTCGGGCGCGTTCGCCGCGTTTCGGACCAAGGCGGTGGTCGAGGTGGGCGGGTTCGATCCCGCCTGCCTGGTCGAGGATTACGAGCTGATCCACCGGCTCCACCGCTTCGCGCACGACAGCGGCCGCGATTGGCAAGTGCGCGTGGTGGGCGGTGCGTTGGCCAGCACCGACGCGCCCGCGACGCTCCCAGCCTTCCTGCGCCAGCGGCGGCGCTGGTTCGGCGGGTTCCTGCAGACCCAGCACTGGAACCGCGACATGGTGGCGAACCGCCGGTTCGGAAAACTCGGCATGGCAATGCTGCCGGTCAAGGCCGCCGACACGTTGCAGCCGGTGTTCGGGCTGACCGCGTTCACGATCCTGCTGGTCGTGCTGATCAGCGGGCGGTTCCACATCGTGTTGCCGATCCTGATCATCATGGTGGCGAAGATCCTGATCGACCTGACCTTCCACCTCGCCTCGCTCAAACTCTATTCACGCTGGACCGGGCAGACCAAGGGGTTGCGGCTCGGTCCGGCGCTCGCCGCCGCGATGCTCGAGCCGTTCAGCTTCCAGCTGTTCCGCCACTGGGGCGCGATGCTGGGCTGGAAAGCGTTCCTGACCGGCCGCGAGACGTGGAGCCGGCAGAGCCGGACCGCGATCGCCGAGGTGAAGCGGGAGGGCTGAGAGACCCTATTCGTCGCTCGCCACGAAACTGCCGCGCGTCCAGGCCATGTACAAAAGAGCGGCGCTCGCCAGCAGCGAGACGACAAGCGCCGCTACCGACGCCTCCGGGCCGAAGCCCCCCCCACTAAGCAGCTCGGATGCGCCCTTGGCAGGCCGCAGCGCGAGCGGTCCCCCGGCAATCTCCGTCATGCCCGATACTGCGGCACCCAGTATCCAGCCCTGCGTGAAGTTCCAGCCGGCGTGCATTCCGATCGATGCCCAGATCCGCCCGGTGATCAGATATAAAGCGATGCCGACGCCCTCGCCGGCGATCAGACAGACGGCGGCAAACAGTCCGGAGTCCGGGTTGGCGAGATGCAGCACGCCGAACAATATCGCCGCGCCGGTCAAAGCCGGCCAGATTCCGAAGGCTCGCCACAACAGCCGGAAGACGATCAGCCGAAGGATGAGCTCCTCGACCACACCCGAGCGGATCGAATCGCGCAGCGCCAAAGCGACGCTGTCGATCGGCTTCGGCGCGATGATCACCCAGCCGAACAGCCATTGGGCGCCGACGATAGCGGCCAGCAGCGCGCCTCCCATGCCCAATCCCACGACCAACTCCAGCGGCGCAGCGCGCAAGTCGAGTTCCGGAACCGCCCGACGCTCGCCTAATCGGACGGCTACCCAATAGACGGCTACAAGCGCGATCACGCCGATAACGGCCGCCGCGAGCTTAAGGGCGGCGGGAGCATCGCTAATCGAGACCAGTTGGAGCCCGGTTATTCGGACCGCGAGCCACGAAGTCGCTTTGGAAAATACGTTGAACGCGACGATTGTCGCGACGCACAAGGCGATGAGCCAAACCAACGCTCGCAGCCAGCGCCAATTTCCGGGCGCCAATGCTCCTGTCGTTCCGATCGTCACCATGCCCGGTTCCCCAAATGCTGGTGACGTTAACAAGGTGTATCATCGGGTCAATACACCTGAGAGGATTTGGCTAGCCCAGAAACGGTGCAGCAATCTCCGGCCGCACGCGCAGCAACCGCCCCGTGGCGCGGTCGATCAGCGCCCAGGTCGTCACCGCCTGGACCTTCACCTTGCCGTCGCAGCCGGTGAATTTCACATGCCGGTCGAACCGCGCGCCTTGCGGCGGATCGTTCCAATGCGCGACGGCGATGTCCTGAATCCACTTCACCCACACCGCATTGTTGACGTGGCCGAGCTCGTCGATGTCGGCTTGGGTTGCGGTGATCGGGTAGGAGAGGCCGGCCATCAGCTCTCGACCCCCAACTGCCACAGCACGAACGCATGCTCTTCGGCGCTCTCATACAGGCTGTCGAACCGCCCGGACTTGCCGCCATGCCCGGCGCCCATGTTGGTCTTGAGCAGCAGCACATTGTCGTCGGTCTTGGTCGCGCGCAGCTTGGCGGCCCATTTGGCGGGCTCCCAATAGGTCACGCGCGGGTCGTTGAGGCCGCCCGAGATGAACAGCGGCGGGTAGGCTTGCGCCTTGACGTTGTCGTACGGCGAGTAGCTGCGGATCAGCTCGAACGCGGCCTTTTCCTCGATCGGGTTGCCCCATTCGGGCCATTCGCCTGGCGTCAACGGCAGGGACTCGTCGAGCATCGTATTGAGCACGTCGACGAACGGCACGTCGGCGATCACCGCGCCCCATAGTTCGGGGTCGGAGTTGACCACCGCGCCCGTCAGCTCGCCGCCGGCGGAGCGGCCCGCGATCGCGATCTTGCCTGCTGCGGTCCAGCCGCCCGCGACCAGTGCCTTGGCCACATCGACGAAGTCGTTGAACGTATTCTCACGCTTTTCGAGCTTGCCGTCGTGATACCATTGCTGGCCGAGATCGTCGCCGCCGCGGATATGCGCGATGGCATAAGCGAAGCCGCGGTCGAGCAATGACAGCCGCCCGGTCGAGAAGCCCGGCGGGATCGCGTAGCCGTAGGCGCCATAGGCGTAGAGGAACAGCGGGCGGCTGCCGTCCTTCGGAAAGTCCTTGGGGTAGACGATCGACACCGGCACCTCGGTGCCGTCGCGGGCCTTTATCTTGAGCCGCTCGGTCGCGTATTTCTCCGCGTCATAGCCCGAGGGGATTTCCTGCACCTTGAGCACGGTCATCTCGGCCGTAGCGACATCGTAGTCGTACACCGTCCCCGGCGTGACCATCGATTCGTAGCCGAGCCGGATCACGCTCTGCTCATATTCGGGATTGTCGCCAAGGCCGGCGGCATAGCTCGCTTCGGGGAATACGATTCGCTGCGGCGCGATCGCTGGTTCGTAGCGGTGGATCGCGATCTGATCGAGCCCATCCTCGCGTCCTTCGACGACGAAATAGTCACGGTAGCATTCGATACCGGTCATGTAGAAATGCTTGGAAGGCGCGATCAGCTCGGTCCAGGTGCCGGGATCGGCGATCGGCGCGGTGACCAGCCGCCACATCGGATCGGCGTCGTTGGTGTGGATGTAGAGCGTGTCGCCGTGAGTCTCGACGTCGTATTCACGGCCGGTTTTGCGCGGGGCTACACAGAGCGACGCGGCGGTCGGGTCGTTGGCGGGGAGCAGGTATATTTCGCTCGTGACGTGATCGCCGCTCGCGATGACGATCCACTGGCGGTCGCTGGTCTCCGATACGCCGACGCGGAAACCTTCGTCGGCTTCGTGGAACAGCTCGACATCGTCCTTTGGATCGGTGCCCAGTCGGTGCAGCCGGGCATTGTCGGTCCGCCATTGTTCGTTGGCGAGGCCGTACAGGAACGCGCTGTCGTCTGCAGTCCAGACGATCTCCGACAGCATGCCCGGGATCGTGTCGGGCAAATGCTCGCCGGTCGCGAGATCCTTGACCCGGATCGTGAAGCGCTCCGCGCCGCTATCGTCGATCGCATAGGCCAGCAGCTTGCCGTCATTCGAGACCGAAAACGCGCCGAGCCGGAAATATTCCTTGCCCGCGGCCAGCGCCGGTTCGTCGAGGATCAGCGCATCGTCGCCACCCGCGACGGGCTTGCGCCACCATTTGCGATACTGCCCGCCGGTCTCGAACGCGGTCCAGTAGAGCCAATCCCCATCCTTTTGCGGGACCGAGGAGTCGTCCTCCTTGATGCGCCCCTTCATCTCTCCGTAGAGCCGATCGGTCAGCGGCTTGTGCGGCGCCATCATCGCCTCGAAATACGTGTTCTCTTCTTCGAGATAGGCGAGCACGTCCTGGTCGGTGACGGTCGGGTAATTCGGATCCTTCAGCCACGCCCAAGGGTCGGAGATCGTCACGCCGTGCGTGGTGAACTCGTGCGGGCGCGTCGCGGCGATGGGGGGCGTTGGACTGGTCATGGCCGCTCCCTAGCCCCCTCGTCATCCCCGCGAAAGCGGGGACCCAGCTTTCTCAAGTCGGGACGAGAAACAAGCTGGGTTCCCGCTTTCGCGGGAATGACGGTAGAGGAGGCAGAATGCCCGGCCCCCGCCATCCCCGCCTGACACTGTTCGCGACGATCCTCGCCTCCAGCTTGGCGTTCATCGACGGGTCGGTGGTCAATGTCGCACTGCCCGCGATCGGGCGCGACTTGCATGCGAGCGCGGCGGACCTGCAATGGACGATCAACGCCTATCTGCTGCCTTTGTCGGCGCTGCTCCTGCTCGGCGGCGCGGCGGGGGATCATTTCGGGCGGCGGCGAATGCTGGTCGGGGGTATCGTGTTGTTCGCGGCGGCGTCGCTCGCCTGCGCGCTGGCGCCGGGGCTCGAGCTATTGCTCGCGGCGCGTGTCGCCCAGGGAATCGGCGCGGCGATGCTGATGCCCAACAGCCTGTCGATCCTGAGCCACGCTTTCTCGGGCGAGGAAAAGGGCCGCGCGGTCGGCACCTGGGCGGCGGTCGGCGCGATCGCCAGCGCGTTCGGCCCGCCGATCGGCGGATGGCTGGTCGATGCGGTCGGCTGGCGCGCGATATTTTTCATCAACTTGCCGGTCGCGGCGTTGGCGATCGGGTTGGCGCTCAAGGGCGTCGAGGAGAGCGGCGACGGCAAGCAGCCGCTCGATTGGGCCGGTGCGGCCCTGGCGACGGTAGCGCTTGGTGCGCTGACCTGGGCGCTGACTCTGTGGTCGAGCAGGCGCGTGATGACCGAGGCGTCGTGGATCGCGCTCGCCGCGGGGCTCGTCACGCTCGGGCTGTTCGTGGCTTTAGAGCATCGCCGCGGCACCCAGGCGATGATGCCGCTGGCGCTGTTCGGGACGAAGGCGTTCGTCGGGCTGACCGGCTATACCTTCCTGCTCTACGGTGCGCTCGGCGGATTGATCGTGTTGTTGCCCTACGTGCTGATCACCGGCGGTTATTCGCCGCTTCAGGCCGGGCTCGCGCTGTTGCCCTTCTCGTTCGGGATCGGCCTTGGATCGCGGGCGATGGGACAATTGACCGAGCGGATCGGGCCGCGTTGGCCGCTGACGATCGGGCCGCTGATCGTTGCGGGCGGCTTCGCGTTGATGCTGAGGGTCGATTCCCAGGCGAGCTATTGGACCAGCGTGCTTCCCGGAATCGCGGCAATCGCGCTCGGCATGGCGATGGCGGTCGCGCCGCTGACCACCGCGGTGCTGTCGTCGGTCGATGACGAGCATACCGGCACCGCGTCGGGCTTCAACAGCGCGATCGCGCGGACCGGCGGGCTGATCGCGACCGCATCGTGCGGCGCGGTGATCGCGGCGAGCGGCGCGGCGCTGATCGCCGCGTTTCACGTCGCGGCGCTGGTCGGGTCGGGACTGGCGGTGGCGGCCGCGCTGTCGGCGTTCGCCAGCCTGGACGGCAAGGCGCGCTGATCCTAAACGTATCGGACAGTCGTCCGCTGCCGCCGCCGCATCGCGCCGCCGACCAGGCCGAAGCCGGCAATCATCGTCATCCAAGTGGCGGGCTCGGGTACCGGGGCGGTTGCAAAGCCGAGTGCGGCCGCCTCCGTGGCGCTTAGCTTGAACGAATACAGGAAGGTCGGGATCAGCGCGGTGCCGTTCGGACAGGGCGTCCCGAGCGCCGGTGTGAAGGAGGTCGCGTTCGCCTCCGGCCCCGACGTGCAATACTCGTATTGCGTGCTGCTGCCGTCGAACTGCGTCACCGAGAAATCGTTGTCGCTGATCACGAACAGCGCGCGGCCGCCATCGGCCAGCATCGGGCTGAAGGCGAGCCCTTCCATTTTCTCGACGATCGGAACGCCGGCCGCAACCAGCATCGCCTGGATGTCGAGATAGGGCTGCGTGCCCTTGTTGACTGCGGTGACGCCCGCGGGCAGCGCCGCCAGACCGGCGAGCGAGACGGTGCTGATGTCGGTCGCGCCGGTCTTGTCGACGACATATACGCGTTTGGAGCCGATCGGTAGGCGATTGACCGCGTCGTCGACACCCCAGCCGCGATTGTCGCGTTCGATCACCATGAACCGACCGTCGGGCAGCTGGGTGATCGAGGAAACGCCGATCGAGCGGCCCTGCTGGGTGGCGGTGAAGTCGTCCGCCGTGCCGGGAATTCGACTGTTGATGCTGGCGATGCTTTCCAGCGTATAAGCGTATTGCGCGGTCGCCTGGCCGGTAGCGACGTCGAATTCGACGATGCGCAGGTTTTGGCCACGGCGCCCCTGTGCCTCGCCGCCGTTGACGGGCCCTTCGTTGACCAGGGGATCCTGCAGAATGGCGAATGCCTTCGTGCCGTCGTTCGACAGGGTCAGCCCCTCGAACCCGCGATTGTCCTGCCGCCCGTTGGTGATCGTCGGGCGGCCGTCGACATAATTGGGCGTGCCGTTGGCGTCCTTGGGGATAAGGTTGGCCGGCGTGGTGAAGGAGCGGATGTAGCGGCCCTGGCTGTCGAACTCATAAATCGACGGGCCATATTCGTCCGACACCAGGAAATTGCCGTTGCCGCGAATCGCCAGACCTTCGGGATCGAACGAGCGGCCGAGGTTCGATTTGTCGCCGGTGAGCAGCCCGGGATTCTGCCCGTCAAAGGCAACGCCATTGCGGGTGAAAATGATCGGCGTGCGCGCCACGAAATTGGAGACCATGCCGCTGGTCGCGACATCCACGGAGAACGCCTGGATCCGAGGCGCGTAGTTGAGCAGGCCGCCGCCCGGGCCGCGATCGGTCATGCCGTAATAAAGACCGT
>JBDSED010000087.1:0-32894 GCA_039920225.1 Sphingomonas sp. | reverse complement strand
CATTGCTCGCGGCCTCCCTAAGTCCGCCCGATGCTGACCCCCGACATCGCGCAGACCCGCGCCCATGACATCGTTTCCCGCGCGCGCGCCGCGGGCGCCGACGCCGCCGACGCGGTGATCGGTGCGTCGGCCAGCGTCGATGTGTCGGTGCGGCTGGGTGCGCTCGAAGATGTCGGGCGGTCGGAGGAAGAGGAATTGGGCCTGCGCGTGTTCGTCGGGCGGCGATCGGCGTCGGTGTCGAGCAGCGACTTGTCGAGCGCCGCGATGGACGCACTGGTCGAGCGCGCGGTGGCGATGGCGCGCGAGGCGCCCGAGGATCAATGGGCGGGACTCGCGCCGGAGGATCGGTTGCTCAAAGGCGCGATCCCCGACCTCGACCTGCACGATGGCGACGAACCGTCCCCCGCCGCGCTCAAGGAAGCCGCGCTCGCTGCCGAGGACGCAGCACGCGCGGTGACCGGCGTGACCAACAGCGAAGGCGGCGGGGCGTCGGCGTCGCGCGTCGCCTGGGCGCTGGCCACCAGTCACGGTTTCGACGGTGCGTATCAGACCACCAGCCACGGCATTCAGGCGAGCGTTCTCGCGGAGGCCGGCGGCGCGATGGTGCGCGATTACGCCTATCACTCGGCGCGCCACCGCGCGCACCTCGACGCACCCGAAGCGATCGGCCGCAAGGCCGGCGAACGCGCGGTCGCGCGAGTCAATCCGGTCCAGCCGGCGAGTGGCCCGATGCCGATCATCCTCGACCCGCGCGTCGGATCGTCGCTGATCGGGCATCTGATCGGCGCCATCGCCGGCGCGGCCATCGCGCGCGAGACCAGCTTCCTGCTCGGCAAACTGGGCGAGCAGATCTTCGCCAACGGCATCACCATTACCGACGACCCACACCGCCCGCACGGCCTGCGCTCGCGCCCGTTCGACGGCGAAGGGCTGCCCGTGTCGCCGACCGACATCGTCCGCGACGGCGTGCTGCAGACCTGGCTGCTCGAATCGGCTTCCGCGCGGCAATTGGGGCTCGAGCCGACCGGCCACGCGGTGCGCGGCGGATCGGGGGCGCCGGGGGTGGGCACGAGCAACACCTATCTCGCGCCCGGCAAGGCCAGCCGCGACGATCTGTTCGCCGGCATCGCGCGCGGCGTCTACGTCACCGAGCTGATCGGCATGGGCGTCAACGGCGTGACCGGCGATTACAGCCGCGGCGCGGCGGGCTTCCTGATCGCGAACGGCCAAATCGCGCGGCCGGTCGACGAGTTCACCATCGCCGGCAATCTGGCCGACATGTTCCTCAACATGACCGCGGCGAACGACCTCGAATCCCGCTACGCGACCAACGTGCCGACCCTGCGCATCGACGGCATGACCATCGCCGGTGGCTGAGCTGTACACCCCCACCGTTCGCACTGAGCTTGTCGAAGTGCGTGTTGCAGGCGAGGCGTCCAGTTTACGTGCTTCGACAGGCTCAGCACGAACGGGGAAAATAGAGGCGGCGGCGTGGTAGACCGTCTAGCGGACCAAGTTGCGGCGATTGCAGCGGAGGCGAGCGCCTATGCGCTCGGCCTGTGGCGCACCGATTTCAAGCGCTGGGAGAAAGCGCCGGGCAATCCGGTGTGCGAGGTCGATCTGGCGGTCAACACGATGCTGCGCGAGCGATTGACCGCGTTGCTGCCCGATGCCGGCTGGCTGTCGGAGGAGACCGTCGACGACGCCGTCCGGCTCAATCACCGCCGCGTCTGGGTTGTCGATCCGATCGACGGCACGCGCGACTATATCCGCGACCGCGACGGCTGGGCGGTGTCGATCGCGCTGATCGACGGCGAGCAGCCCGTCATCGGCGTGCTCGACGCCCCGGTGCGCAAGAAGGTGTGGCGCGCGGAAGCGGGCAAGGGCGCGACGCTCAACGGCCAGCCCATCACGCATAGCGGTCGCACGACCTTCACCGGTTCGCGCACCCCGACCGACGCCTTGCCCAAGGTCGATGCGGACCTGGTCGCGGTCGCCAAGCCCAATTCGATCGCGCTGCGCGTCGCAATGGTCGCGGCGGGTGAGGCCGACCTGCTCGCGACGATCCGCTGGGGCCACGAATGGGACATCGCCGCCGCCGTCCTGATCGCGCGCGAGGCGGGGTGCGAAGTGACGGATGCTTTGGGGCGGAAACTGCGGTTCAACACCCCGCGCGCGGAGGCGTTCGGGGTGCTGGCGGTCGCGCCGGCGATTCAGCTGGCGGCTCTGGCGCGGCTGCATGACCGCGCTGTGGAGGCGTTGGGGAAGCCGCGCTAACCTCTAGAGAGGCTGACACCAACAGTAAATTTAGCTAATATTAGCGACTTAGCCGTCTTATCGCGAGTTCGGGAGACAGAAGTGGCTATCAATCATCAGGTTTTAGCTACAGCCGCCGCACTTGCCGGCCCGCTCGCGCTTGCCGTCATTTACGTCATTCAGCATCGAAACAATCCGCAGGTTTCACAAAAATTAGCCGCGGACTCTGTGGCTCGCGACGCTCGACTGGGAAGGGATTACACCAGCTTTCGCTCGGGCAGATGGTATGATTACTTAGCTACGCTTGCTTTTGTAATTATGCCGTTTGTGCAGTGGTTCGCCTATTTACAGTATAGGAACGCGTCAGCAGTTCTCATTCCCTTAATTACGGTCTGCACCCTACTACTGCTCATTCAAATAATGTCGCCGAAGGGGGTATGGCGCAACCGCCCCAAAGCTACGAAGCAGATCAAAACGTTTTTTGTACTGGCTGCCCTTTTGCTCCTGAGCTTTATATCGCCAGCCACCGGCGTCGTGCTTATTTGTCGAGGAATTCTGATCGATGGTATAGCGCTATTTGTAACAAACGCGGGTGCCCATTACGCACAAAGCAGACGCGCAATCCAAGCTGAAGGGTTGGGATAATAGCGAGGTGTTTTTACACCCCCGCCGTATCCCCCTGATACTTGATCTCTAAATACCGCCCGCGCGTCGATAGCGCGTCCAGATCGCCCTGCGCGAGTTGCCCGGCCATCTCGTCGATCTGCCCGCCAATCACCTTCAGCCCGTCGACCAGTTGCTGATCGGGCGTCTTGCCGTTGCGTTCGACCCCGCGCAGCGCCGCGGGCACGCGCTCATACCCCTTGATGAATTCGGGGAGTTGCTCAGCCACCAGCTTGCGGATTTCCGCCGCCGCCGGGGCATCGTCGTCGAGCGTCGCGAGTTGCGGGGTCAGCGCGTCGAGCTTGAGTCCGATCTGATCGACCACGCTGATCGCCGGCGCGGGGAGCGCGGGGCGTTGCGCGTCGAGCCAGCGGCCGGTCTGCGCAGGCAGCGCCTTGAGGTCGGTCTGGCGCAATTTTTCGTAGGTTACCGGCCGGCTCGTCGGTGTGGCGAGTAGCACCGCGGTCGCGATCAGCATCGCGACCACCATCAGGAAGAACCCCATGATCCCGATCGGCCCGAACATGATCCCGATCGAAAACGCAGCGCCGATGATCGCGAGGTCGGCGACCGCCGCGCGCGTCAGCCGCTTGCCGACGTCGTTCTCGCGCACTTGGCGCCGCGGCCCCACGGCATAGTTCATCGAGGTGCGGTCGAGCACCTCGCGCGCCTTCGCAATCGCCTCGTCAGTGCTGGACATGGGTGGGCAATCTATAATCAGCCGTTCCCCCGCGCAGGCGGGGGTCCAGGGCCACAAGCGACGTCCTTCGTGACTCTGGACCCCCGCCTTCGCGGGGGAACAGGGGCGGCTTGGCTATCGACGAAGTCGTCTCGATCACAAACCTACACCGCCTCCAGCTTGAACGTGTCCGCCGACGGCCCCTGCAGCGCGGCCTGCGCCTGGCCCTCGGCGCGCGCGATATAGCCCTTCGACTTCTCGACCTCCGACGACAACGTGGTCACCGTGGTCTTCATGCTGTCGAGTGCCTTGAGCTTGAACACGTCGATCGCGTCCATCGTGTCGTAGATGTTCTGGAACGCGCGCTGAAGCACTTCGACCGGGATCGTCGACGCCGCGGCCTGTTCATGGATTTGCGCGGTCTGTGATTTGAGCAGCTTGCCGGTCGAATCGATGATCGTCGCGGTGGTCGTGTTGAGCTGGGTGATCTGTTCGAGCACCAGCTTCTGGTTGGTCAGCGCCTGCGCGACCGTCACCGCGGTGCGCAAAGCCGCGACCGTCGTGGTCGATGCGCGGTCGACGCCCTTCACCAACTCGACATTGTTCTTCTTGACCAGGTCGAGCGCCAGATAGCCCTGCACCGTCACCGCCATCTGCGTCAGCAGATCCTGCGTGCGCTGGCGGCAATAGAACAACGCCGTCTCGCGCAGCGCCTTGGCCTTGGCGGGATCGGTCGCGTCGAGGTCGTTCGCCTTGTCCTCGAGCTTCTGGTCCATCACCTTGGACAGGTGGATCATCTGCTCGAGCCGGCCCATCGACGTCCACAGATTGCTGCGTTCGGTGTCGATCGCGGCATTGTCCATCAGCAGCTCGTCCTTGCCCGAGCCAAGGCTCTTGAGGATCGCGGAGATATGGTTCTGCGACGACTTATACTGGTCGAAATAGCCAGTCAGCTTGGTCCCGAACAATTTGTCGAGGATACCGCGCCCGCCGCCGAAGAACTTGCCGTTGTTCGCCGGATCGAGCTTTTCGACCGTCAGCCGCAGCTGGACGAGATCGGCGCCGACGCCGCTTTCCTTGTCCATCGCGCGGACCGGACGGTCGAGGAAGCGGTTGGACTGGCCCGCCGCCTCGCGGACTTCCTTCTGGCCCATGCTGGTGATCGCATCGACGCGCTTGCCGAATTCGGGCGAATCGACGTCCTGCGCGACGAGATCGTCGATGAACGTGTCGACTCGCGCCTCCAGCTCGCTGCGCTTGGCGTCGTCGACCGGCACCAGCCCGGCCGCCCTGGTCGTGCTGACCACGGGCACGGGATCGGGCGCGGTCAGCACCAGATCGGGTTCGGCAGTGATCGTCTCGGTCGGCGTCGTCGCCATCGTTCAGTCCCTCTTCGCTCGGTCGCCCGTGACTCTGGCCACGAACGCCCCCGCATTCAAGTGTGTTGCTAACATAACACGGTGCGGCGCAAAGGCAAGTTGTGGCCTCGATCGCGCGAATAAACGCTCGTGTCGTATCATTTTACCGCGGTCTCGATCCGTGATATTTCGTGCACAAGAATAAAGACCGGGAGGATGCCATGCAAGTCTATGGGATCGTGGGCGTAGGGTTGATGGCATCGGCGCTGACCGTTGCCATGCCAGCACTAGGTGACGGCGGTGGAGGCGGTGGCGGCGGCGGCGGCGGCATGAACGCGCCCAGCAGCAGCGCCCCAGCTTACGACCCTGCGGCCGAATACCGAAAAGGCATCGACGCGCTCAAGGCGAATAACTTCAAGGACGCGTTGAAGGCGTTCAAGAACGTCCTGGCGGTCGCGCCTAAAGACGCCAACACCAATTACCTCGCGGGCTTGTCTGCGATCGGGCTGAACGACTGGAAAAAGGCAAAGCCCTATCTCGAAAAAGCGGCCAAGGCGGATCCCAAGCTGATCGACGCGCGCCGCCAGCTCGGCGTGGTCAAGGCCAAGATGGGCGACGCCCCCGGTGCAGGCGCCGAACGCGACCTGCTCAAGGCGAAACTCTCCGAATGCGGCGGCACCTGCGCCACGAGTACCGAGTTGAAAGCCGCAGTCGATGCGATCGACGCGGCGATCGCCGCCGGGCCGCAAGCCAGCATCTCGGTCACGCTGCCTGGCGTCTTCACCAGCACGGCCAACGGCGACCGCGCCTACCTCGCCGCAGTGTCGCTGATCAACGAGCATCGCTACGCCGACGCGATCGCTTCGCTCCAGGCCGCGCGGATGAGCTTCGGCGCCCACCCTGACATCCTGACCTATCTCGGCTTCGCGAACCGGAAGCTCGGCCGTTTCGACGTCGCCGAGGGCTATTATCAGGCGGCGCTGGCGACCTATCCAAACCATCGCGGCGCGCTCGAATATTATGGCGAGCTTAAGGTCGAACGCGGCGACTTGGCGGGCGCGAGGGCCAATCTGGCGAAGCTCGACCGCGTATGCATGTTCGGCTGCTCGCAGGCCGACGAGTTGCGGCTGTGGATCAGCCTCGGCCGATCGCCCGC
The DNA here is from genome assembly GCA_039920225.1 of Sphingomonas sp. Lineage (GTDB taxonomy): Bacteria > Pseudomonadota > Alphaproteobacteria > Sphingomonadales > Sphingomonadaceae > Sphingomonas. Next base: position 26,782 of record JBDSED010000087.1, on the reverse strand, counting down.
CGCCTGAAATTCTGGGTTCTCGCCGGGTCGGCCTCGCTACTGGCCGGCGCGGTCGCCGATGGCGTCCGGCTGCGCGGTGAGCGCTGGCTGGCGCCCGGGATGCGAGTAGCGGCGCTCACCAACCAGCCGCGCGAATGCCTCGACCCCACCGCCGACGCGCGGCTGGTTGCGATCGGTCGCGCCGCTTTCCGCGACCCGCTGCTGCTCGGCGGCCAGGGTGCGCGGGCGCAATTGAGTTGCGCCACGTGCCATCCGAGCGGACGGGGCAACCCCGCTTTCCTGCTGCCCGAGCTGTCCGACAAACCCGGCACGGCCGATGTCACCTCGTCGCTGATGAGCTCGCACCGCGGCAACGGCGTGTTCGATCCCAAGCCGATTCCCGACCTCACCGCCCCCGGCAAGGTGTCGCGCGACCCGGCCGGCCCCGCGCTCGCGACCTTCGTCCACGGCCTGATCACCGAGGAGTTCGACGGCAACGAACCGCCGCCGCTCGCGTTCAAGGGCCTGCTCGCCTACCTTCGCGCGCTGCGGGCCTGCCGCCCCGACGAACGCGAGCCGATCACGGTCGACGCCGCAATTGCGGACACCCAAGCGGCGATGCGCGCGACGAGCGATGCGCTGAACCTCGGCGACCGTCCCGCGGCGCGGCTGATGATCGGCGCTGCACGGATGACGCTGGGGAGCATCGACGAACGGTACGCGATGCCAGCGGTCGAGCGCGACCGTGCGGCGATCGCGGCGGCCGACCGCCGACTGCTCGCGCTCCAACTCGCACTCGATCGCGGCGAGGACATCGCGCCGCGTATTGCCGCCTGGCGGTTCCCGCCAAGCCTCGCCGAACGTCTGCGCCGTGACGCCCGGCGCTCGCTTTACGATCCGGCCGTGTTGGCCAGCAGCATCAAGAACTAGGCGTTGCGCGCGGCGCGAAGCGCCCTGCCCCACCAGTCGAGTTCGTCGAACAACGTCGCCAGCCGGCGATTCTCGGCCTCGCCCGCGTTGAAACGGTCGCCCTCGCGCAGTTTGGCCGCGCCTTGCAGGTGGACCGCCGAGCTCAGCGGCGCCATGGCGAGCGCCGCGGTCACTTCGCGCAACTGCTCGACCGACCGCGCACCACCCATCCCGCCGTGCGCGACGAAGGCCACAGGCTTCCTCGCCCATTCCGCCGCGACGGTATCGAGCGCGTTCTTGAGCGCCGCGCTCATCCCGTGATTATATTCAGGCGCGACGAGGATGAAGCCATCCGCCGGGCCGATCGTCGTCGCCCATTGGCGCTGCTTCTCGCCAGTATATTTGCCCGTCGCCGGCGGATTGGGCTCGGCGAACATCGGCAATTGCCACTCCGCGAGGTCGAGCATCTCTGCGTTGAACTCGTTCCACCCATCGATCTGATGCTTCACCCAATTGGCGATCGGCAGCGATATGCGGCCTTCGCGCACGCTGCCGACGATGATCCTGATGTCGAGCGGTTCGGTCATATTGGTGCGTTTCCTTATCCGTATCCAGGATGCGCCACCCGCATGCCGGCATGCAAGGATCGCGGTTTCAGTCGGCCCGGCATGGGCCTATTGGCTCGCCATGTCGCCCACCGAGACCGCTTTGATCCTCGGCCGCGCGCAATTCGGGTTCACCGTCTCGTTCCATTTCATTCGCGACATTGATGGTGGCGATCGGCACCTTGGTTTCGGCGACGTGGATCCTGTCGGTCAACAGCTGGATGCATACGCCCGCCGGCTGGGCGATGAACGCCCAAGGACAGTTCGTTCCCGCCGATTGGTGGGCGATCGTGTTCAACGCGAGCTTCCCCTCTCGCCTCGTCCACACCGTGATCGCCGCCTATCTGACGACGGCTTTGGTGGTCGGCGGGGTCAGCGCGTGGCATATCCTCAAGCGCCACGACACGCCGCAAGTGCGGATCGCCTTCTCGATGGCGATGTGGATGGCCACGCTGGTCGCGCCGCTCCAATTAGTGGCGGGCGATACGCAATGGCTCAACACGCTCGAGCATCAGCCGATCAAGGTGCTGGCGATGGAGGGCGATTTCGAGCCGAGCCCGAACGGCGCGCCGCTGGTGCTGTTCGGCATTCCGTCGAACGCCGACGGCCGCGTCAACTACAAGGTCGAGATACCGAAACTCGGCTCGCTGATCCTCAAGCACGACCCCAACGCGCCGCTCAAGGGCCTCAAGGACTATCCCCGCGACCAATGGCCACCGGTCGTGATCGTGTTCTGGTCGTTCCGCATCATGGTCGGGCTCGGGCTGGCCATGATAGCGCTCGGGGCGTTCAGCCTGATCCAGCGCCTGCGCCGAAAGCTTTACGATCGCGGCTTGCTCCACCGTTTCGCGCTGGTGATGGGCCCGGCGGGGTTCGTCGCGGTGATCGCCGGCTGGGTGACGACCGAGGTCGGGCGCCAGCCCTGGGTGATCTACGGCCTGCTCCGCACCGCCGACGCCGTGTCGCCGATCGCGACGCCGGGGGTCACCGGATCGCTGATCGCGTTCGTCCTCGTCTATTTCTCGGTCTTTGCGGCGGGCACTTTCTACATCCTGCGCCTGATGGCGAAGCCGCCGCACGACAATGAAAGCGATCCCGCCGCGACGCCGATTCGCAGCGCGGGGATCACCCCGGCGCCGGCGAAACTGGGCGGCATCCATGTCGAGGGCCGCAGCTACGCGGGCGGCTGGTGGGATTGGCTGACCCCATTCAGCCTGCTCTGCGGCGTAGCACTGATGATCGGTTATGCGCTGCTGGGGAGCTGCTGGCTGATCTGGCGCACCGAAGGTCCCCTCCACGACGACGCGCGCAAGTTCGCCAAATGGCTGACCCCCGCAATGCTCGCCGTAATCGGCGCGGTAAGCCTCGCGACGCCGTTCCTCGAAGGCAAATATTACGAACGCTGGCTCGCCTGGCCCGGCGTGCTGTTCTCCGCGCAGATGCCGCTGACCGTCGCAATCATCGGCTTCCTGCTGTGGCGCGCGATCGCCAAGGGCAAGGACCACGCCCCGTTCCTGTGGACGCTGACCTTGTTCGGCCTGTGCATGGCGGGCCTCGCCATCTCGATCTGGCCCGACGTGATCCCCGGCCGCGTGTCGATCTGGCAAGCCGCGAGCCCGGCCAAGAGCCAGACCTTCATGCTGGTGGGCGTGTCGATCCTGCTGCCGCTGATCCTCGCGTACACCGGCTGGGCCTATTGGGTGTTCCGCGGCAAGGTCGGCGACGACGGCTACCATGCCCACGACCATTAGAACTGGCATTAGCCGCTTCGCTTGGTTCGTCGGCATCTGGCCGGCCAGCGTGTTGGCGCTGGGCGAGGTCAGCTACGCGATCCGGCTCACGCTGAAGCCCTAGCGTCCCAGCTTCGACGGTCACAGTTGCGACGCAGCCCGGCTTGCCATATACCAATGGTAGCTACCATTGGAGTCCGCCGTGAATATTCAGCGACGCATTGGCGACTACGCGAAGCTGTTCTGGACCGGTCGCAGCCAAGCCGTGCGATTGCCGAAGGAATATCGCTTCGAGGGCAAGGAAGTGCGCATCCGCCGGGAGGGCAACCGCGTCATCCTCGAATCGGAAGAGGAGGACGGTTGGGCGTGGGCCAATCGCATTGCGGGGGGCTTTGACGAAGATGCGGCGGCCGCAGCCCTGGATCGACCGGGGCCAGAGGCGATGCCAGAGGGCCCCAGCTTCGATTGATGTTATACCTTCCCGATACCAACATTCTGATCGCTGTTATCACGCGGCGCCATCCCGCAGTAATACGCCGCATGGCCGAACTACGAGACGATATTGGCCTGTCCACCATCGTACTGCACGAACTGTATTTCGGGGCATTCAATAGCGCGCGGATCGAAAGTAACCTCGCCGAACTGATCGCACTTGGACTGCCCGTGCTTCCGCTTGATGAAAATGATGCTCGCACAGCAGGCGAAATCCGGGCTCGATTGAAACAGGCGGGAACACCGATCGGCCCATATGATGTGCTCATCGCCGGCCAAGCTTTGGCTCGTGGTTTGACTGTGGTTACCGCCAACCGCCGCGAATTCGATCGCGTCCAGGGGCTGACGGTCGAAGACTGGACAACCTAAGCCTAGCCCTAGCCGCACCGCACAAAACGCGCTAAGGGCCGCCGCGAAACCGCCTTCGGGCGCTCCAATCAGGACCGATCATGAACCTTCGCAACGTGGCGATCATCGCCCACGTCGATCACGGCAAGACCACGCTCGTCGACCAGCTTTTCCGTCAATCCGGCACTTTCCGCGACAACCAGCGCGTCGAAGAGCGCGCGATGGATTCGAACGACCTGGAAAAAGAGCGCGGGATCACGATCCTCGCCAAGTGCACCTCGGTCGAGTGGGACGACCATGCCGGGCACAAGACGCGGATCAACATCGTCGATACCCCCGGCCACGCCGATTTCGGCGGCGAGGTGGAGCGCATCCTGTCGATGGTCGACGGTGTGATCCTGCTGGTCGATGCGTCCGAAGGCGCGATGCCGCAGACCAAGTTCGTCACCGGCAAGGCGCTCGCGCTGGGGCTGCGCCCGATCGTCGTCGTCAACAAGATCGACCGTCCGGACGAGCGCATCCAGGAAGTGCTCGACGAAGTGTTCGACCTGTTCGTGTCGCTCGACGCGACCGACGAGCAGCTCGATTTCCCGGTGCTCTACGCGTCGGGCCGCAACGGTTACGCCAACGAGAACCCCGATCTGCGCGAAGGCACGCTGGCGCCGTTGTTCGAGAAGATCGTCGAGCATGTCCCCCCGCCCTCGGCTGACCCCGACGGGCCGTTCAAGTTCCTCGTCACCTTGCTCGACCGCGATAACTTCCTCGGCCGCATCCTGACCGGGCTGGTGTTTTCGGGCAGCGTCCGCACCAACCAGCAAATCCACGCGCTCGACAACGACGGCAACGTCGTCGAGACCGGCCGCGCGTCGAAGATCATGTCGTTCCGCGGGCTCGAGCGCGTGCCGACCGACGAAGCGCAGGCGGGCGACATCATTTCGATCGCGGGGCTGACGCACACGACCGTGTCGAACACGATCTGCGACCCCGAAGTAACCGAGCCGCTCCACGCCCAGCCGATCGATCCACCGACGCTGTCGATGCGCTTCGCGGTCAACGATTCGCCGATGGCGGGGCGCGAGGGCACGAAGGTGACCAGCCGCATGATCCGCGACCGACTGTTCCGCGAAGCCGAGAGCAACGTCGCGATCAAGGTGACAGAAGCGGCCGACCGCGACAGCTACGAAGTCGCCGGCCGCGGCGAGCTCCAGCTCGGCGTGCTGATCGAGACGATGCGCCGCGAGGGCTTCGAGCTCGGCATCAGCCGCCCGCGCGTGCTGTTCCGCGAGGAAGAGGACGGTACCAAAACCGAGCCGTACGAAACCGTCATCATCGACGTCGATGAGGAATATTCGGGCACGGTCGTCGAGAAGATGGCCATTCGTAAAGCCGAGCTGACCGACATGCGCCCGTCGGGCGGCAACAAGACTCGCATCACGTTCAGCGCGCCCAGCCGCGGCATGATCGGCTATCACGGCGAATTCCTGTCGGACACGCGCGGCACCGGGATCATGAACCGGCTGTTCGAGAAATACGGCCCGCACAAGGGCAAGATCGAAGGCCGCAAGAACGGCGTGCTGATCTCCAACGGATCGGGCGAAGCCAACAATTACGCGCTCGGCCCGCTCGAGGAGCGTGGCATCCTGTTCGTCGGGCATGGCGAAGTGCTGTACGAAGGCATGATCGTCGGCGAGAACGCCAAGCCGGATGACCTGGAGGTCAACCCGATGAAGGCGAAACAGCTGACCAACTTCCGCGCATCGGGCGGCAAGGACGACGCGATCCGCCTGACCCCGCCGAAGAAAGCGACACTGGAACAGGCGATCGCCTATATCGACGACGACGAAATGGTCGAAGTGACGCCGAAATCGATCCGGCTGCGCAAGCGGTACCTGGACCTGCATGAGCGCAAGCGGGCGAGCCGGGCGAAGGTGGCGGCATAGCTGCAACCCGGCTTGGCCGCCTAAGGTCAAAGCGATTCAGTCCGCCAACGAACGGACAAGCTCCGGTCCCGCGCCATGATCGATGATGAACCCGGCCACGATTTGCCGCATCGCCTGGTTGGTGAGGCTGTTGTACGTCGTGTTGAAGTCGTGGCCCGAATAGGGAAACAGGATCTGGTGCACCTCGAGCCCCGCGGCGTTGGCCTTGCGCATGAAGTCGGTAGCGATTTCGGGCGGCAATAGCGGGTCGGACGCGCCGCCCACGATCAGCGTCGGCGGGTTGCTCGGAAACTGGAAACGGCGGACGTCGACCGCGGCGTAGCGTTCCGGAAAGTCCTGTGGCGACCCGCCGATATAGCGCGCCAGGTAGGAGCGTTGCTCATCAAGCAGCTCGCTGCCATGATACCACGCCTCGATCACGTCGATCAGCGGCACCTTGGCGACGATGACCGCGACGCGAGGAACCTTGCCGCACTCAGCGTCCGCCTTCTTCGCGTTTGCCAGATAGCCGGCCGACATGGCGAGCGTCGCGCCCGCCGAACCGCCGGTCAGCGCGACCCGGTCGAGATCGATGCGCAGCGCCTTGGCATTGCTCGCGGTCCAGGCCAACGCGCACTCGACATCGCGCGTGGCCAGGTTCCACGTCGGCCGGTCGGATCGCGCCAGTCGATAGTCAATGCTGATGACGGTCCAGCCATGATCGGCGAACCAGCGCAAATTGGCGGCCCCCAGCGACCGGCTGCCCTGAAAGAACCCGCCGCCGTGGACCGCGATCATCACGGGGCTCAGCGCACCGGGCTGTCCCGGGGGCGGATGGTAGATATCGAGCCAGAGGTCTTCACCCTGCGGGCGCGAATAGACCTTGCTCTCGTCCGGAGCGGCGCCATCGCTGAACTCGCGCAATTCGAGTGCCTGGACGAGATTGATCCGCGCGCCAGCGGTCTCGGCCACGTAAAGAAGATGCACCATGACTAGGGCGGTCGCCAGCACGGTGCCCGCCGCCGTCACAACGAGGCCGAGCGCGACGTTCGTCCGGTGCAGCGAATTGGCGAGAAGGCCGATCAGCAGCGCCGCGATCGACCACAGGAACAGCCACGACGTGTGATTGGGCACGACATTGACCGCGTAGATGCGAAACCAGGGAATGACCGGCACGGTCGCACCGAACAGGATGAACAGGCACGGCAGTACCATCATCCAGGCGATGGTCATCATGCCGGTGCGGCATAGTCGGAAGACCGTCTCCATCAGACGTTCGTTTCGCCGGATACGGCGTTAGGTGCCCTGACCGCTCCAACACGAGCCGGTACGGCCAGAGGGCGCACACCCAGCACCCCGGACAGCGTGGGTAGCCGCGCGATCATCTGCCATGCCACCAGGATCGAACAGATTGAAAACAGCAGCAGCAGCACCCCCGAGACACCCGCCGCCGCCCACAAAGCGAAGGCGAGCGGATGCCAGAGGTAGAAGAACAGGCTGTCGCGGCCGACCGCGCTGATCGGCTTGATGTCGAACGACAGCCGTCTCAGCCACGGGAACAGCAGGATCAGCGGAACGCACAGCAGCAGTTCGGCGGCGGCCTCGGCTGCCGTAGACGGATGCTCATACAACCGGGCCCACCAGAACAGCCCGGTACTGGCGACGCCGAACAGCAGATAGCCGCGCGACGGCACCTCGGGACGGCGCGCCACCCACATCCCCAGCGCAAAATAGATCGGATAGATCAAATACCGCCGGTCGGGCATCCAGGCGGCATATTGCGAGATGTCATGACCGACGCCGAACGTGTACATCGATCCGATACTCATCGGGATCGCGAGCGCGAGCATCGCGGCGGGGCTCATCCGGCACACGCGCGCGCCGAGGATAAAGGCCAGGATCACCGGCACGAACCACAAATGATAGGGCGGCCGCACGAAGACGTAGAGCGGCGAGGACCAGGCGAGCGCCCCGGTGATGGTGACCGCCACCGCGCAAGCGGCGAGCCAGGGCAGGATCATTCGATCGTAATATTTACGCAGTAGCGCGCCTGGCGACAATCGTCGCGCCTGTTCGAGATTGAACAGATAACCTGTGAGACCGATGAACAGCGGCATCCGAAAACCATAACCGAACCAGGTAAGGAAATGGTGTCGCTGGGTCAGCTCGGCGAAATGGCCCAGGACGACCAGCACGACGAGCAACCCCCGGAAGAGATCGATGCCGGTGACGCGCAGCCCCGCCGCAGCCTGCAGCGACGATACCCGCTCGGCATCGCGGTCCTGAAGGCTCTCCCCCATGCGCCAAGTTACTGAACGATTTAGGTTTCCAAACCGTTGACGATAGGTCGCTAACGCACTGCTTTTCGCCGTCAATCTAGACCAATCGCCTGCGCTGCAGACAAGTCGCGGATGTAACTTTCACCGCCGAAACAACAACCACACCTTCGCCCGCCCGGTCGGATGCGGCGTGCCGTCCAGCCGCTGGGCGCTGAGGATCGTGACGGGACGCGTCATCAATTGGCCTTTCATCGCGCCGTCGCCGCCGGGATTGGTCGGCATCGCCAGGATGCGCTTGACCACGTCCATCCCGCCGACGACGCGACCGAACACCGCATAGCCCGGCGAGCCCGGCCGCGCGTCCATGTTGGGCGACGCGCCGACCATCAGCGAGAAGTTCGCGGTTCCCGTGTTGACGCCTTCATAGCGCGCCATCGAGACCGCGCCGTCGACGTGGCGCAGGCCGGTCTTACTGGTCGGCTCGAGCGCGACGGGCTCGAGCCGCCGCCGCGCGTCGGTGTCGATCCCGCCCTGGACGAAGCCGAGCTGCGGCGCGCCCTTGCGCCGCGACGCGCGATAGAAACGCGTGCCGTCGAGCCGCCCGTCGTCGACATAGGCCAGGAAATTGCGCGCGGTGGCCGGCGCACGCTTCACGTCGATCGCCAGCACGATCACGCCTGCCTGTGTAGTCAGCTTGACCCGCACCACTGGCGGCTCGGCGGGCGCCGCCGGCCCCGCGCCGAGCAACGCGAGCGCCAATAGTCCGACCAATACCTGCATCGTTATCTCCAGCCGCCGCGTCGCCCTCAAGGCGAACGTTCTGCGCCCACGCCTCGTTCAACCGGGCGCGGAGATCAAGTCGGGAAAGGTTGGCGACGGCGCCGTCGCAATTACGGGGATCACGGCGCCGTCTGGCGATTCAACGCACCGGCGGCGGAGTCCCTTCGCCGTTCTGCAGCCGTTGCGCGCGGCGTTGCATCCGCCATGCACGCCGCGCGGCGCGCTGGTCGGGGGTGAGCGCGCCATTCATAGCTTGCCACCGCTGGCGGCGTTCGAGCCGCTGATCGGGGGTGAGTGTCCCAGCCTGCGGCTGGGCTGTCGTGACGAGCGGCCCGACGGCCGATGGCCGGTTGCCATCGGCGGCGGCGGCGTTGCGCGCCTCCAGCCGCTGCTCGAAACGTTTCGCCATCTTCGGATGCCGGGCGAGGAAATCGGCGCGGACCCTGGCGACGGCGATCTTGCGCTCGACGGGGGGCAGTGCGTTGATCCGTCGCCACTCGGCGATCGCAGCCTGGCGCTCGGCGGGGGGCAGGCTGCGCAGTTTCGCGGCGATCGCGCGCTGAACTAACGTGGGGCGCACCGGCAAACCGGCGGCGATCCGCGCGGCGCGGCGCTCGCGCCATTGCTCTTGGCGGCTCGGCGGCAGCGGCGTCGGATCGGCCAGCGGCACCGCCGCTAGCGCGGTCGGCTTGGCGGGCGCGGGGCGCGGTTTCTCAACGCGGACGACGTGTTTGGGCTTGGGCCCTGGCGCCTCAACAACACGCGTGATTCCAGGAATTCGGATCGGCAAGCGATCGAGCAGCCCGGTCGCCGCCGCCGTCGCGCTGGCGATGATCAACGCCCCCGCCCCGAGCAGCACGCGCCCGTGCCGCCGCCAGTCGCGGCGCGATAGCCGCCGCGCCGCCCCCGCGCTGGCCGCCGCGACGATATCGCGCGCCAGCCCGCTCCGCATCGCCGGCACGGTGGCGCGGTCGAGCGCGACGCGGTCGGTCGCAGTGAACTCCGTCATGCCGCGTCCTCCACCAGCGTCGTCAGCCCGCGCTCGGCCAGCGCCGCGCGCATCGCGGCCCGCGCCCGCAACAACAAGGATTCGAACGCCTTCAACTTCATCTCCAGCACATCGGCCGCCGCGGCATTGGGCAGTTCCTCGTAATAGGTCAGCACGATCGCGGCGCGGTGCCGCTCGGTCAGGTCGCCCAGCGCCGCCAGCGCCGCCGCGCGCATCTGCGCCGCGGCCATCGCCTCATCCGCCCCCGGCGCGTCGTCGGGCCGGTCGGGCACCTCGGCATCGCTCGAAAAGCGCCGCCGCCGCAACCGGTCGAGGCACAAATTGACCGCAACCCGCGTCAGCCACGCCGCGATCCCCGACTGGCCGCTGCGCCAGCGATCCGCCGTCGCCCATAACCTGAGTAACGCCTCCTGCGCGACATCCTCCGCCTCGGCGCCGTCGCCCAGCATCCGGAACGCCACGCGGTGCAGCACCGCGACCTGCGCCTCGACCACGCGCGAAAAGGCCAGCGAATCCCGCCCGGCGATGCGCGCCATCACCGCATCGTCGCTCTCCACCGCTTGCGTTTCCCGCGCGGGCGCCGTCTGGGCCATCAACACGCCGTTACATCTACTCCATCGCGCTCAACGCACGAAACCGCGCGACCCTTCGGTCGTTGTTTAGGAGAGGAGATCCCCATGACGCGCGACGCATCCGACGACAACGACGCACCGCCGCCGGCGGAGGACTTCCCGCCCGAGGCCGGCCGCCGCGCCTTTTTCGATAAGAAGACGGGCGAGGTGCACGGCAGTGGTGCGGGCGCAGGCGGCGGCAATCCGGGCGAGGATTACGACAGCGACTCCGCCGCGGGCGATGGCGTCCTGCCGACGGGCAGGGGCAGCCGTCAGCCGTCAGCCGTAACGAACGATCGTGAAGCCCTCGTCGTCGGTCGGCACGGCGAAATGCGCGGTGAACTGGTCGAAGGTCGCGTCGTCGACCTGATAGGGATGCTCGTCGCTCGCGTTGCGCGCGTGCATCCGCGCGCGGCACACCTCGTCGGGCGGATCGAGGAAGTGGAGCGTCGCGGTCACTTCCGCGGCGTCGGCCAGCCCCTTCATCCACGCGCGGCTCGCCACCGTATTGGCCGGAAAATCGAGGATCACCGCTTGGCCGCGCTTGACCATCTCGACGATCAACGGCGCGATTGCCCCACGCAGCCGCTCGCTCGACCGGCGATAGTCGGCCAGGTCCGCAATCTCGCCGGGATAGAGCGACGACAGCCAATGATCCTCGGCGATCACCATCCCGCCGGTCTCGCCCGCCAACCGCGCCGCCATCGTCGATTTCCCCGCGCCGATCTTGCCGCACAGGAGATGAAGCGAGCCGCTCACCCTTCCGCCATCTCCATCAACACCTGCCACTCATCCTCGCGCACCGGCGTCACCGACAGCCGCGACTGGCGCAGCACTTCGATCCTGGCGAGGCGCGGTTCGGCCTTCATCTCGGCCAGCGTAACATGGTGCTTGAGCGGCGCGACCGGCGCGACCTGGACGCTCGCCCAGTCGCCCTTCTCACCGTCGGGCTGCCAGGTGCGCGTGATCTCCAACACTCCGGCGCACGCTTTCTCTGTATTCGAATGATAAAGGATGGCGCGGTCGCCGACCTTCATGTCCTTCAGGAAATTACGCGCGGTGTAATTGCGGATGCCGTCCCATTGGGTCGTGCCGTCCTTCACGAGGTGATCCCAGCCGTACACCTCGGGCTCCGACCGCAAAAACCAATAGGCCATCCCTGCTTCCCTACCTAAACGTTAAGTGAATACCCGTCTCAGGGTCCATTCAGCCCGACTCGCATAAACGTTGCAACAAGCTCGAACAGTCCCGCGTTGATAGGCAATGCGAAAAGCGAGCTCTTTGTAGAAGGAGGTTCGAGATGAACAAGCTCATGACCAAGGCCGTGTTGGGCGCCACCCTTGCGGCTACCGCGCTGACCGTCGCTGCGCCGGCCGATGCGCAACGTTACCGCCGCGGCTATCGCCATGACGACGGCGCGGGCACCGCGATCATCGCCGGCGTCGCCGGTCTCGCGATCGGTGCGGCCATCGCGTCGAGCAGCAATAACGACCGCTATTATCGGGACGACCGCTATTATCGCGACGACAGCTACCGCTATGATAATTATAACAATTATCCGCGATACAATAATTACTACAACAATGATCGGCGCTACAACTATCGCGAGTGCCGCATCGAGCGCCGCTACGACCCCTATTACGGGCGCAGCACTCGGGTTCGTGTCTGCTACTGAGCGAACGGCCTGAAATGAAAGACGGCGCGGGAGGCGACTCCCGCGCCGTTGCTTTTTCCCGCGCCGCACGGCAGTAGGCCCGCCACCATGACCAAGCCGACCGACACCCCGCCCGACCGCCTCTCGACCAACCCGTCGAGCCCATATTTCGACCAGTCGAAGCTCGAACGCGGCATCGGCATCCGCTTCAAGGGCGCCGAACGCCGCGACGTCGAGGAATATTGCCTGTCGGAAGGCTGGATCCGCGTCGCGCTGGGCAAGAAGGTCGACCGCCACGGCAACCCGCTAACGCTCAAGCTGTCGGGCGAGGTCGAGGCGTGGTTCGAGAATGCGGCGGAAGGCGACGCCGAGGCGGAGTAAACCGGGCGCTCAACGACGAAACGGGTCGCTGAATCGGGTACCCGTCGTCAGCGCGGGGTCGTTCAGCGTCAGCAGAAACGCAACGAGCGCCGCGCGGTCTTCCGCGCTCAGGTTCAAGCGTTGCGGCGCACCCCCCCGCCGCAAGCGGTCATCGAGCGCCGGGCCGGCCTGAACGCCATGGTCGTAGAAATCGACCACCTCCCCCAGCGTCGCGAAGCGGCCGTCGTGCATATACGGCCCGGTCAATCCGACGCTCCGCAGCGACGGCGCCTTGAACAGCCGCTTCTCGCCGGCGTCCAGGCCGTTGCTTCGGGCATCGGCCGTCAGCGCGAACGTCGGCGGAACGTGGCACGCGGCGCAGCCGAGGCCGCCCTCCCCGCGCCCCGTCATGAACAGCCGACGCCCGCGATTTTCCTGCGGGGTGAAGTTGGGCAAGTCGACGTCCAGCGCGCGGTTCGGCGCGGTGGGCGAGAAGACCTTCGCATAACCGTCATCCCACCGGCTCGCGCTCGAGATCATCGCGCGCACGAATTGGGCGAGCGCCTGCTGGATACGCTGTTCGGTAATGGCGGCGCTGCCGAACGCCCAGGCGAACAGGTCCGGATAATAACCCGACGCGCCCATTTTCCGGATCAAGCCAGCGAAATTGTTGGTCGGACTGCCCCACCCCATTTCCGCCAGCCCGCGGATCGGGTGCAGCACCTGGTCCTCCACGCTGGCCGCGCGCCGATCCCAAAAGGTGGTGCCCGGTTGCCAGTACCGGATATTGCCGAGCCGCATGGCGTGGACATCGGTGGTGCCGGCGCTGCTGATCCCGTTGCTGAACCGCATCGCGTCGGTGAAACCGACCCTCTGCTGGTGGCACGACGCGCAGGAGGCCCGGTTATTGGTGCTCAGCTGCAGGTCGTAGAACAGCACCCGCCCCAGCGTCGCGACACGATCGCTGACGGCGTTGCGCGGCGGACCGTTGTCGAGCGCCTTCACCGTCTGGTCGAAATAGGCCGGGAGCGGCGGCGCGGAATAATTGGCGACGTTGGCGAAGTCGATCGTGGTCAACGCCGCCACGCGCTCAGGGGTGGCCGACTGGCGCCGCCCCCCGCCCTGGCACGCCGCGATCGCCAGCGTCAAAGCGCTCGCGATCAGCAGTCCGGTATGTCCCCAGCGCATCGTCATCCTTCGGTCTGGGGGTGAGCGTAACGCCGTTCGGCCACGGGGGCGATGGTTTTCGGACCAAGGCATCGCCCGTAGCCCTTCCCTTTCAATCGCCTAGCCGCCAAAGTGCCGTCAGGGGTGATTGAGCGATGCAGCTAGCCAGGGCGAGATCAAGCGACGCGCGCATGGAGTGCGACATGCGCTGTACCGATGGATGAGGATAGGGGCCTGATGAGCACGGTTTGGGGAATCCATATGCCAGCCGCGGTTGGCAGCGACCCCGTGGAGGGCGGATATGTCAGCTCGGTTGGCCGGAAATGGGCGACATCTTAGCACTACCAAAAAGCCGGGACGTCTTCAAGGCGGAGATGGCTAGAACGCATCCCAATATGAAAGCCGGTGCTATTCCCGTCGACGCGGGCACATTGTTCAAATTCGTCCACGAGGTGTGCGCCGGCGACGTTATCATCTATCCGTCCAAGCACGACCGGCTCGTCAATATCGGTCGCGCTACGGGGAAGCGGCATCGAGCAACGGGCGGACCGGCGTGGCATGCGGATTTGCCCAATCACCTTTCGGTTGACTGGCTGGGGCATTTCCCCCGCAGCGACTTCAGTCAAGCGGCGCTGAACGAGATAGGCTCCTTCATTTCGCTATTCCGCGTCAGGCAGCATGCCGCAGAGTTTGTCGGCAAAATATCGATCCCTGACTCGACGCCGTCCCAAATGATCGACGAGGAGTCCCTGGTTACCGATGATGTCGCTGCCCAGACGACATCGCAATTAGCCGAGGAGAATACGGAGGATTTCGTTGTTCGTCGGTTGCACACCGGCTTGACGGGGTATGAATTTGAACATTTCACTGCCCATCTTCTGCAATGCATGGGATATTTTGCTCGTGTGTCGGAGAAGAGCGGCGACGGCGGCGTCGATGTCATCGCTCATACCGATCAACTGGGTTTCAAGCCGCCGATCATCAAGGTTCAGTGCAAGCGCCAGACCTCCCAAATCGGCGAGCCTGAGGTAAGTCAGCTACTCGGCACGCTAGGCGACGGGGAATATGCGTTGTTCGTAACGCTAGGTTCTTACACACGCCAAGCTCGCGTGCGGGAGCGCAACAACCCTCGCTTGCGTCTGCTCGATGGCGAGGATTTCGTTCAATTGGTGCTTCAACACTATACCGCTCTATCTGCGCGATATCGTACCATGTTTCCCTTGAAGCAGATCTACGTCCCGGATTTGCTTGGTGATTGACGCGTCCGTTTTGCGGTTTCGAGCGGCCTAATCCCCCTTATCCCCCTCATTCCGCGGCTTCTTCGTCTTCGCGTGCTGCTGCGCATCCTGGCTCAGCGATTTGTGCTGGTCGTCGCTGTCGCTGAAGGTGCCGCCGTCGTTGCGCCGCTGATAGCGTTTTTCGTGCGGCTGGATCAGTTCGCGTTCGGGCATGTCGGCCTCCACTGTGGAAACGATTCCAACGTCGCGATTCACGCTTCGTTCCAAACCATTTTCCTACAGCCTCGGCTTCATGCTATCTTGCATACAGGCTCTCTTGCGGGCCGCGCTCTTTGACTTTGTCCGCGCCGATTTCGGCCTGCCCGCTCACCCAGTCACCTGCGTGATAGTGTAAACCTGGTGTAAACTTAACGTCGCCGACGGTCGCTTCCCCTTGCCCGATCACCCGCGTGATAGTGTGACCCTGGCGTGACCTTTCGCGCTTCGGCAGCCGACGCGGAAGTGAATCCCACGTCGTCGAACCAGCCCGGCTCTGCCGCCCCCGCCGGCCGGCCGGCGCCGTCTCGCCGCTAGCTCCGCTAGCGTTGTGCGGCGCGCGGCTTTCCGCTAAGGGCGCCCATCCCGAATTTCCCACGATTTACCCAGAGGCTTGTTTGGCAAAAGAAGAACTTCTCGAAATGCGCGGCCAGGTGGTGGAGCTTTTGCCCAACGCCATGTTCCGCGTGAAGCTGGAAAACGACCATGAGATCCTCGGTCACACCGCCGGCAAGATGCGCAAGAACCGCATCCGCGTGCTGGTCGGCGACGAGGTGCTCGTCGAGCTCACCCCATACGACCTGACCAAGGGCCGCATCACCTATCGCTTCATGCCGGGCCGCGACGGGCCGGGGCCGCGATAATGTTCCGTCACCCCAGCGAAAGCTGGGGTCTCTTGCCGCACGAGATTCCGGCTTGCGCTGGAATGACGATGTAAAGTGAACCTCGTCCTAGCCTCCACCTCCCCGCGCCGCCGCGAATTGCTCGCGCGGATCGGGGTCGAGCCGGCCCGCCTCGCTGCGCCCGATATCGACGAGACGCCGCTCAAGGCCGAGCCGCCCCGCGCCTATGTCGCCCGCCTCGCCGAGGCCAAGGCGCTGGCGGTGCCGCGCGCCGCGCACGAGATCGTGCTGGCCGGCGACACCACCGTCGCGGTCGGACGCCGCATCCTCGAAAAGCCTGCCGACGAAGCGGATCTGCGGCGGATGCTCGGGCTGCTCTCCGGGCGGCGGCATCATGTCTATTCGGGGGTGTGCGTGGTCGGGCTCGACGGCAAGGCGCGAACACGCGTCGTCGACACGATCGTCGGGTTCAAGCCGCTCTCTCCGGTCGAGGTCGATTGGTACGTCGCGAGCGGCGAAGGGATGGGCAAGGCCGGCGGCTATGCCATCCAGGGCCGCGCCGAAGCGTTCGTGCGCTACCTCGCGGGGAGCCATTCGAACGTCGTCGGGCTGCCGGTGTTCGAGACCTTGGCGTTGCTGCGGTCGGCAGGCGTGCCGCTTGGCTGAGTGGCTCTACGAAGCCGGGATCGGCGAGGCGCGCGCGGCGCTGGTCGATGGCGGGCGGATCGTCGCAGCGCGGATCGAGCGGCCCGGGGGGTTGCGGGTCGGCGCGGTGTTCGACGCGCGGCTGGTGGAACGCGTCGCCGCGGGCCTGTCGCGGGTCGAGGGTGAGGCTGGAACTGCGGTCATAGCGCGTGTGCCGCCGGGGGTGACCGAAGGCGCTCGGCTACGGGTCGAAATCGTGCGCGAGGCGCTGCCCGAGCCGGGGCGCAGCAAGCTCGCCAAGGCCGTGGCGACCGACGCTGAACCGACCGAGGGGCCCGACCTGCTGGCGCGCTGCCAGGCGAGCGGCGTGCCGGTGCGGATGCTCAGGGCACACGAACCCGATGCGCTCGAGGCGGCGGGCTGGTCGGAAGGGCTCGACGAGGCACTGACCGGCGAGATCGTGTTCGCCGGCGGGGCGCTCCGGCTATCGCCGACCCCGGCGATGACCTTGTTCGACGTCGATGGCCCCGGCGCCGTGCCGGCGCTCGCGGTGGCGGCGGCGACTGCGGCAGCCGAGGCGATCGTGCGACACGATATCGGCGGGTCGATCGGCATCGACTTCCCGACGGTGACGGGCAAAGCGGAGCGGCTCGCGGTGGCCGCGGCGATCGACGCCGCGCTGCCGCAACCGTTCGAACGCACCGCGCTCAACGGCTTCGGCTTCCTCCAGATCGTCCGCCCCCGCCCTCGCGCCTCGCTCCCGGAATTGCTCCGCGCCGATCCGGTCGCCGCAGAAGCGCTGGCGATGCTCCGCCGGATCGAGCGCACCCCGCCGCCGGTGGCGCCCGTCCACGACGCACCGCCCCACGTCGCCGCCTGGCTCGCCGCTCGGCCCGACCTGATCGCCGCATTGTCGCGGGCGACCGGCGTCCCCATTTCGATCCGATGAGCAAGCGCGTCTGCCCGTTGTGCGGCCAGCCCACCGACCTGGCACACAAGCCGTTCTGCAGCCGCCGCTGTCACGACCGCGACCTGCTCCAATGGCTGGGCGATGGCTATGCGATTCCCGGCGCGCCGGACGACCCGGAAGCTCTGGACACGCCAGAAACCCGCGACTAAGAGGCCCGCTCTTTCGCGGCTCGGTCGCGCAAGCCCGGGTAGCTCAGTTGGTAGAGCATGCGACTGAAAATCGCAGTGTCGGCGGTTCGATCCCGTCCCCGGGCACCATTATTCGCCACGTTACAGAGACGCACCGAAATGGCGGGTCGAGCGCGAGTATTGTCGCGACGATCGCGGGGCTTGCTACGCACTCGTGAATTGGACCGCCAAACAGAGACACTCTGGGCCTCGCCAGCGGCGGTGATATCGGGGCATATCTCAGCAGGACGAAAAGGAAGCACCAGGAATTATGGTGCGGAAGGTCCTGGTCAGGCGAAGCCGAGGGCGGTTCGTTGCTTGTGCCGGCACGGCGGAACGCTTGGGGGACGGATCAGCTTGGAGCGCGTCAGCTCTGGCGGTTGCCTGCCATCACCGCGTCTCGAGCAACACAGGTCAACGAACAGCGCCAGCGGCCGCTTCCGGGATTTCCGATTGAGGTGCTGAGCGGCGACGATTGGATGCAATACTGAAGTTCAATTGACGAACAATCGAGGTCGGCCCGGTCCAAAGCACCTTATCAAGCCGCCACACGCTCTACATTAATCCTGCGCTGCGAAGAGCGTCTTCGATGATCTTCGTCACGCGACCGGCAGTGGTCGGGGTGAGCTCAGCTGTAGATGTATTGCCCGGCCCTGTTTGCTTACGGGGCGATCCAAATGTGTTGCGCGTCGTATCCAGTGCCGGTTTGGTTTTACGCCCATCTGCTCGACCAAGTCCCCAATCGCTTGCGATTCGTCGGGTGGAAGAAATTGCGACTTCCAACATGTGCGCACCACTAACGCCGCAGGCTTCGTCTCCCATCGTTGCCAATGGCGTTCCGTGACCCATGCCTGTGATGCGGTAATCCCGGATTGCCGCTCGCCCGTTCGGATCCAGCCAGATGCGGTGCGGATATCCGTTGACCGTTTCCACTACATCGGGTGCATCGCTCACCTCGTGGAGCGGGCGCCATTGTTCGATGATGTTGTCGCCGTTGCTCGCAGCGACGGTGTAGTCGGCATCGCCATGCCATACCGAGATCGTCGGCCAACGGCCGTTTGCTGGCGCGGCTGCCCGGACAAGTTGCGCCAAACCCGGTCCATCGGGGCCACCGTGACCACGCATGCGATCGAAAGCCTCGGGTACGCCGTTTGCTGATCCGTAGGGAAGACCAGCGATGATAGCACCGGCCGCAAACGTTTCTGGATAGGTTGCAAGCATGACCGATGTCATCGCGCCTCCAGCCGACAGACCGTTAATGAAGACCCGCGAAGGATCGATGCCATGCTTCTCGATCATGCAATCGACCATCTGTTTGATCGACGCCGCCTCGCCGATGTCCCGGCGGTTGTCGCTGGCCTCATACCAATTGAAACACAGGTTGAAATTGTTGGCTCGACGCTGTTCGGGGAGAAGAACGGCGAAACCAAGTTCGTCGGCCAACTGCGACCAACCAGCGCCTCGATTGTAGTCGCGCGCATTTTGCGTGCAGCCATGTAGTACGACCACCAGTGGGATCGGCACTTTTGCCGTTTGGGGAACGTGTGTCCATGCTCCAAGGGCTCCGGGGTTGGTTCCGAAATTCTCCAACGGTGTCAGGCCGCCGTTGTCGGGAGAAGTTGTCGTCGTGCCTGAGCGCACGCGAAATGACTCCAGTCGGCCAATCGTGTCCGAAATTTTTCTCATATAGCGTGCTCCACCGCCCGGCGGGACCGAAGCCGGACGAACTCATAACGCGGCGTAATACACAGAGTTGCTGCGCTGCAGCGTAAATACGGCGTGTTATTTTCGGAAACGCACTTGCAGCCGCTGCCGGGCACATCCGGGCATTCGGCGACCTCGCCGAGAACATGCCTGCTCTACGCTGCGGGTGGTAATCGATCCAGGCTATCACTTGACAGCTACTACGATCTTCATCTGCCGGGGCGAAAGGCGGTCATGAGATCGGATTGATCGGCATCAGCACGATTTCAGGCGTGCGTTACTTCGGGGGCGGACATTGTTGGCGCTGGCAGCGTTGGTCTTCAAGCCGAACTCTCGGCAATGAAGGATTTTCATGGCCGACGACCTCAAGCGCATCACCGGCAACGGCGGCGAAACTCATCAGCAGGCGGACGGCGACACGCCCGTCCTGACCACCAACCACGGCGTCGCGGTTTCCGACAACCAGAACAGCCTGAAAAGCGGCGCGCGCGGCCCGACCCTGCTCGAGGACTTCGTCCTTCGCGAGAAAATCTTCCACTTCGATCACGAGCGTATTCCGGAGCGGATCGTTCACGCCCGGGGTTCGGGCGCGCACGGCTTTTTCGAGGCGACCGACGACGTTTCGGACCTGTCCAAGGCGGCTGTGTTCACCAAGGGCGAGAAGACCGAAGTGTTCGCGCGCTTCTCGACCGTCGCCGGGGGCGCTGGGTCGGTCGATACCCCGCGTGACGTGCGGGGCTTCGCCGTCAAATTCTACACGCGCGAGGGCAATTGGGACCTGGTCGGCAACAACATCCCGGTGTTCTTCATCCAGGACGCGATCAAGTTTCCGGACCTCGTCCACTCGGTGAAGATGGAGGCCGATCGCGCCTATCCGCAGGCGGGCAGCGCGCACGATACCTTCTGGGACTTCGCCTCGCTGACGCCCGAGACCACCCACATGCTGTTCTGGGCAATGTCAGACCGGACGCTTCCGCGCAGTTTGCGTATGATGGAAGGGTTCGGCGTCCACACTTTCCGGCTGGTCAACGCCGCCGGCAAGTCGAGTTTCGTCAAGTTTCATTGGCGTCCCAAGCTCGGCATCCAATCGACCATCTGGGACGAAGCGCTCAAGCTTCAGGCCGCCGACAACGACTATCACCGCCGCGATCTGTTCGAGGCGATCGACACCGGCGCCTTCCCCGAATGGGAGCTGGCGATCCAGGTATTCGACCAGAAGTTCGCCGATGCGCAGCCCTATGACGTGCTCGACGCAACCAAGCTAATCCCCGAGGAAGACGTGCCGCTGCGCGTGATCGGTCGCATGGTGCTCAACCGCAATGTCGACAATTTCTTCGCCGAGACCGAGCAAGTCGCGTTCCTGCCGACCAACATCGTGCCGGGGATCGATTTCTCGAACGATCCCCTGCTCCAGGGGCGGCTGTTCAGCTATGTGGACACGCAGAAGTCGCGCCTCGGCACGACCAATTTCCACCAGATTCCGGTCAACGCACCGCGCTGCCCATTCGGTAACTTCCAGCGCGACGGGATGATGCAGACGATGGTCCCCAAAGGCCGCGCCAATTACGAGCCCAACAGCCTGGCCGATCACGGCGAGGACGGCGGACCGCGTGAGAGTGCCGACAAGGGTTTCGCGACCACCAACGCCGCGACCGGACCGGACGAAACCGGCGACAAGCTGCGCGTCCGCGCCGAATTGTTCGCGGACCATTACAGCCAGGCTCGGATGTTCCTGAAGTCGCAGACCGAAAGCGAGCAAGCGCACATCGCGTCGTCGTTCGTGTTCGAGCTGTCCAAGGTCGGACTGCTCGACCAGGTGCCACCGCGGATGGTGGCCAATCTGCGCAACGTCGACGAGGATTTCGCCAAGCGCGTCGCCGACGGCCTCGGCATTCCGCTGCCGAAGAAAGCGAAGGCCGCGCGGGAGCCGGTCGACTTGGCGCCGTCCGACGCACTGTCGATCCACAAGAAGATGAAGGACACGCTGGAAGGCCGCGCGGTCGGCATCTTGATCGCCGATGGCAGCGACGCAACCGCGCTGAAGTCGCTCGTTGCCGCGGTTACTAAAGCCAAGGGCAAGGCCGTGATCGTCGCGCCCAAGATCGGCGGCGCGAAGCTATCCGACGGCAATATACAGAAGGCCGATGGTCAGCTCGCCGGCTCGCCTTCGCAGATTTTCGACGCGGTTGCGGTGATACTTTCCGACGCTGGTTGCGCCGCGATGCTCAAGGAAGCGGCGGCGGTGCAATGGGTAATGGACGCGTTCGGTCACTTGAAGGCAATTGGCGCGAGCGAAGCCGCCCAGCCGCTGCTAGACAAGGCCAATGTCACGCCCGACGACGGCGTTACCGGATTGGACGGCAAATTCATCGCGGCGGCCGCCAGGCGCTTCTACGCCCGCGAACCAGGCCTCCGAACGCTGGCCTGATGCGTCCGTTCTTTCATTAAAGGAAACGTCGAGCGATATTTCAGCGAACGTCGGCTTTGAGGATAATAACCGGGGACGGCCAACGGCGCCCAATGGGGCGCTTAACGGTCGCCGCGATCATTCGTCGCGCTAGACTGATAACACCGCGCCCGCCGACAAGTATAGGGCGGGGATGAGACCCCGCCCTTGCCTAGATCTCGGTGACCTGGTCATGCCGCTGCCAGCCGCGCTTCGGCTGTGCGCCGGCGCAGCCCGGCGCCAATAACGCCAAAGCCCAGGATCAGGGTCATCCAGATCGAGGGTTCGGGCACGGGCGCTAGCGCATTGCCGAGCGTGAAATTGGCGACTTTCGTTCCTTGCTGAAGCCCCGCTACGGTTTCAAAGCGGAAGTGCATGCCGCCATAGATGCGGGCATCCGCCGCGGCCTGCTCCGCGGACGAAAAGCTGTCGTAACAGCGCTGGCCCGCCGACGCGACGATACAGAATTTGTTCGTGTCGCCAAAGTAGGATGTGAGAATCGTGGCAGCATTGGCGGCGATTGCGGACACGCCGGAGTCGTAGCTGGGATAGTTCGGGGTCGTGAGGAACGAACTCCAAGTCGGGTCCGACAAGGTGGAAGCATTTCCGTCGATGTCTGCTCCGCGAATCGCGGTTACTGGACGCCAGAAGTCATAGATGTATTTCGTCTTCCAAAGGGCGATGATGGTGTCGGCATTCCCCATCGCCAGCAAGGCGAGCATCCGGGCCGAATCGGTAGTGTCGAGGCCATTTGATTGCGCCAGGTCTATGGCCACATTCTCCCACGGTAGGACACCAAGCGTACTCGCCCAGACGGTCGCGCTGTTGCTTTGGTCGGCCGTCCGAAACGCGCTGACCGTTCCGCCCCAATCCTTCACTTCGTTGAAATCGTCGGTGTAGGTCTGGCTCGTCAAAGCTGGCCGCGGCGGTGACACGAAATCTTGGACATTCGTCATCAGCCACGGGGTGACGTTCTGCCACTGCGGCAATGCGGCGGGAAGATTACCCGGCGGCGTCGGTTGCCAGGCACCAGGGGTGCCCACAGGCTGCGGAGTGTAGGGTAAGGTCGCAGTGCTGCCGTCGTTGGCGCGCAAAGCCAGGACCGCCGCGGCAATCGCATAGCCGGCGTCCATGCCCTGCGATTTGGCGGTGCCGTCGGTGACCAGCGCCAGCGACGCGTCGCGCGCGGCCGCATAGTCGGCGGCACGCGCCGCATTCACCGTCGCGAGGACTTGATAGGTAGCGGTGGCAATCGCTGCGCGCGTGTCCGCGCCGCTTGTAGCATTTATGTTGAGATAGGAATCGTACCGGGCGCCCGTCGTCGCGTTCGCCGCTTCGAAGATCGCAAGTTGCGCCATCGCGATGCTGCGCGAAGCGAGAACGGGGGATCCGCCAATGGTGCTGGTAACCAACCCGCTCCAATATAGCCCGGGATCGCCAGTGATCGGAACGGCGGCTTTCGCCGGCGAAGCCAACACCATTCCAAGCGCAAAGACACTTGCGAAAATCTTTTTCATCTCGATTCCCCGTTGTGTTGCAGATGACACGACGGCGGACCATCCGCCTCCGCGAAATTTTTTTGCCGAGACTCCCGCCAAACGAAGCATTGCCGGAGCCTCAAGATCAGCGAGCGGCGAGCGGAAGTCCGTTATTCTCGGCAAGCGCGAGTTGCAGCGCCGCATTGCGTGGCAACGCCGCGCTTGTTGTCAGGACCGACCGAATACAGTCACGCCGGATGACCTTTACGATTTCGTTGTCACACAGCTTTTTCGCAGCGCGTTCGACCCTGGCGAGCAAAACGGCGCGGCCGCTCGAGGTATTCGGATCGATGTCGCTATACACGACATGGATCTCGTCGTTGCCGACACGCCAGCTGCCATCCTTAGCGGTAGCGGGACTGCCAGCAGCGCCCAGCAAGGCGATCGTAGCGGCAGCAAGTGCGAACTTGTTCATGATCAGTCTCCATCGAAGGTCGCTGCCAAGGAGGCGTTGACGTCACTTCAAATGGCTCGATCGACGATCAAAGGAGAGGATTAGGAACCGATAAAGTCCTGACGAAAGACCGATGAAATGCCGATAGCCTCTATATGTGGGCAAGTGGCGACTTCGACTGTGTCTCGCTCGATGTCCGCTGACCGCCATTCCGGTCGTTGCCGACCCGATCGTCGGACAGCCGCTAGCGATTCGATCGCGGACATCGCCTTGCGATCGCAGAACGAACCTCTAGATCATCCGACAGAAGGGCGGCGCGCCTGTTGCGAGACACACATCGGGCTTCGTGCGCGATGCTTTCCAATAGGCTATGAGGCCGAGCTGTTGGGCAATGGTTGGAAAGGTTGGTTCGCTCAACACGCCGCGCATACTTCGACGCCAGAAGAGCCATGGTCTCTGCGCCGCAACCTGTATCGCTTCTGCGTTGGCATTCAGCGCTGCAAGCATGAGCGCGATCGTCTCGCTCTCCTCATGCTTGGGTAGCGCGACCAGCTCTTGGACGGCCTTTATCTTCGCTTGGGGGGTACGCGATACGAGAGCCTCGTATCCTAACAACAGGGCGACGCGACTCTTGTCGGGAATTCGAAGCTGCGGGCTGCGAAGAGCGGTCAGCGCAGCAGTATAGTCGCCGGTTTCGGTCCCCTCAGTTACCGCTACCATCTTATCGAAGCTAGGGTCCTTACTGAGCTCGATTGCGGCGGCGAAATACGGTCTTGCCTGCTCGCTACGGTCCGTCGACACCAGCGTGCGCGCTAGAGCGAGCTGAGAGTCAGACCAAAGAGCTAACATGTCAGTGGCGGCACGAAATTGCTCGATTGCCGCACCAAGCCGTCCCACGCTTTCCAACTTCAGGCCGTAACCATAATGTTCGCAACCGCAGTCCAGCGGCTTGGCCGCGATTGCTCTTTTGAACAGCATCTCCTGCCCGGCCCAATCGCTCGGATCGATCAGGTAAGCCTTGTGCGCGAGTGCCTCGCTATTGTTGCGGTCGAGTGCCAACGCTTTATCTTCCGCCTGGCGACCTGCCGCGCGCAACGCGTCAGCGCGTTGGTAGTCGCGCTCTACGTCTGCGGCCTGCATGAACCCGTTACCTACGGCAGACCATCCCCAGGAGAAATCGGGAACGGCAGCGACGACCAGTTGAGCAAAACGAAGTGTCTTGCTCCCGCCGTAGGACCAATATTCGCGACAATATTGCATGTAATTGCTCAACACCCGATCTGGCAGCGCTTTCCGATAAGTCGCAGCGCCCGACAGGCCGCACCGTATTACCGTGCCAGCATCGACGGCAATCTTATGAGGAACCTTTGAGAGGTTATCGGCCGCGTAATCGACAGTGTCGGACCAAAGGACGACGCCAGATTGCTCATTGGTAAACCGGGTGATCACGCGAATGGTGTTACCGACGCGATAGATTGTTCCGCCTAGGGAGTAAGCGGGCGCCCTTCCCGGCGTTGGCATCGGCATGGTCGAGACACCGATGACGCCGTCGACGTTGAACGCTGAGGTGATCTCGGCGTTAATCGTTTCACGCATGGTTCCGGGCAAGTCGGGCGACAATGTCTGAAATCCGGACAGGCGCACCATCATGCTATGCGCCGGGGTGGGAACCGGTCGAAACCACCACCAAGACCCGGCGGCCGATACCAGCACAAGCAATGCGGCGACCGCAATCGCCATGGGATGTGGAGGGGCGAAGGCTGTTTGGCGACGGGCTACCCGTCCCGCAGATGGCCCGTGGGTGCCGGCGTCCAACGTCTCGCCGTTCGCCGACAGTAGCCGATAACCGACTTTGGTTATGGTCTCTATTCGGAATTGCTGGCCGGCTTCTTTTTGCGCGACGCCCCGCAGGCGAGAGACGACGCGATTGATCGCATCCTCGCCGACAATTCGCCCCTCCCAACAGGATTGGAGCAGATCGTCTTTAT
This sequence comes from Sphingomonas sp., assembly GCA_039920225.1. Lineage (GTDB taxonomy): Bacteria > Pseudomonadota > Alphaproteobacteria > Sphingomonadales > Sphingomonadaceae > Sphingomonas. The sequence continues at coordinate 972 of JBDSED010000087.1, read as the reverse complement.
TGACTACCGCGCCTTCTGCGCGATGTAACGCGATCAAAAGCTGCATGACGCGCGGCTCTAAGACGAAAGCCTGGCCGGCAAAGCGGACTTCGCGCGTCGCCGGAAGGATTTCAGCCTCGCCAATCCGGAATGATTGTTCATACGCGAGAACGATCGGCGCGCGGCGGTCCCCGACCTCGTTTGGCTGCGATTGATGCGTACCCCCGCCTACCATGGCGACCTTATAGCAATATTGCTCTCGACAGAAAGGGACGGCGCCTCTTTTGCGTTTGCTTTGTTCAGTGCATTCTCCGGGCTTACGTCGATACGGATTACGCCGGCGGGCTCAAATGCCAGCCGGGAATTCGTGCTCGGCAACGTCCGGGTAGATAAAGCGTTCGGCGTGGTTCCGGAGCCGGCTATCTGGGGGACGAACGGCGCCTTATGGGATCGGAGGCAATGTCATTGAACGGCGACAACTAGGCGCAATGCGGACGATGTCGAGTTCGCCTACGCCAAATGATCCGGGCGTATGCCCGCCCGTCGCCAGTAATCAGCCAAACCTGTCCTTTCCATCAGCACTGCAAACCGACGATCCGCGCGCATCGGCGCCGAGCAGGGAAGAAACAGCATGTTGGTCATACGCCGCCGTTGATCGTTGACCGAAATCTGACCTTTCCGCCACCGGACGCTGGCCATCAGTGATCCCTGTTCGAGCAGATAGGCATCGGCGACCTGGAAAGTACGGTCGATCTCGCCCATGCCGCTTAGCAGGATGATCGCGCTGACCGACTGACTGGGACTCCGCGTTACCTCGTTGATCAACCGGACGACGACTTGCTCGATGTCGGCGGGTCGGCGGCTCGCCAAGGCGGAGCTCGCGGCTCTCAGCGTCTCCAACAACCAGACAGGCAAGTCCGGTCGCCCCGCGGTGTCATCGACATGCGCAAGCGCGCGATCGGGCCGGCCCGTCAGCGCGTAGGTATAAAACCG